>CBDUDB010000135.1:0-7199 GCA_965365795.1 uncultured bacterium
CCGGCGGCCGCGGCCAGGTAGGCCAGGTAAGGCACGAATCGATTATTCAACACCAGGACCGGGCCGAGGGCGAGAAGGGCGGCGAACAGGGCCAACAGGGCGAGTTTCCGTCCTTTTCGCCACTGGAAAATACCCCAGACGAGCCAGACGACAAAGACGAGGCCGCCAGGTATCAATCTGATCCACATGAGTTTGCTGGCCAGGATGGGGCCTGGGGAAATCAGCCACCAGCCGTAGACGAAGAGATTCAAGATAACCGACTCGAGGTCGCCGGTGGCGTAGGTTCCGGTGGAGTCAGCGGCGAAGTGATTCATCACCAGGACACCCTCGGCCACGGCCGCGGCCAGCATGAACATGACCATGGCCCAGGCGAAGGCCTTGTTCTCCAGGCGCACTCCGATACCCAGCCACAGCATCGCCAGGAACAGAATCGGCAAACCGAGCCCGGCCTCCTTGGAAAGCATGGACAAGATGGCGGCCACGCAGGCCAGCAGGAGCTTGCGACGGCTGTGGGGACCGTCTTCTCCGGCGGCCAGCCAGCGCTCCACCGCCAGCAGGGCGAAAAAGGCGGCCAGCAATTCCTGAATACCGGAGGCCCAGTACAAGGGGGTAAAGGCCAGGGGAGAGGCGGCGAACAGGAGTCCGGCCAGCATCCGCGCAGCGTGGCTCAGCCCCGCGCGGGCGCCGATCCTGGTAATCAGCACCGCGCTCAGACCATGCAGCACGAGCCGGATCAGGCTGTGGGGGTCGGAATGGAGTCCAAACAGGGGCCAGGTAACATCCCAGTAGAAATGCTGGCTGAGCCAACGGGCGGGCAATCCGATGCCGGAGGCCAAGCCCGGCATGCCCGCCGAGCGGCCCAGTTGGCCCCAATCGTCCGCATTCCACCAGGCGCCCATGGCGGGCATCCGGCCAAGCATGGCGGCGATGAAGACGGCGGTTTCGACCAGAAAGGGCGGATATTTCCGGGCCGATTCGGTCGCAGTCGGTTCGTTGGCACTCAAGGGCGCTCCTGATCTGCAGGGATTTTTTTCACCGGATTCCCGATCGGTAATGGTAAACAATGTGACGGAGTTTTGATACCGGAACCCGGTGATGTTATTATAGTGGTCGGTTTAGCCATCACCTGCCCCAGTTGCAGTTGATCCAGAAGAGAATCCAGACATGAGGTACGACATGCCCAAGATTTCGATATTCGCCCCTCTGCTGCTAGTCACGTCCCTGGCCCTGCTGACCGGTTGCGGCAGCAAGGAAGAGGCCCCGGGCCCGCTGGAAATGGGCACCGAAGAATTTGAAGCCTGGGAAATCGCCCTGGTGGAGATGCGGATCGAAAGAAACGAGGAGTTTTTCCAGCCGGAAACCTCGCCCATCAAGGCGGGGGACCTCGAGGGTTTCGAAGGTCTGAATTATTATTTTCCCCAGGCAGAGCTGCGCTTCAAGACACCCTTTGTCACCGAGGCGGGAACCGACACGGTGAGCCTGACCAAACGCAAAGGTCAGACGGTGCCCTACCTCCGGCGGGGCCAGGTGGCCTTCACCAACCAGGGCCGGGTTTACCACCTGGATGTGTTCGGGCCGGCCGACACCGCCGATGGCGACTTCCTGTGGCTGCCCTTTTTTGACGAGACCAGCGGCAAGGACACCTACGCCGGGGGACGTTATCTCGACCTGAAGGTCGACGCCGAGGGCATGGTCGACCTGGATTTCAACTACGCCTACAACCCGCTGTGCGACTACAACCCGGACAAGTACAACTGCACCCTGCCGCCGCTGGGCAACAAACTCGACTTCGCGGTGGAGGCTGGGGAAAAGTCCTTCCACGCAGCCGACTGACATGGAGATTTTGCAGCAGGTCGGCCAGTGGTCATGGTATCTCCTGTGGTCCCTGCTGCTGATCACCGCCTCGCTGTTTGTCTATCTGGGGCTGGGGGGCACCTTCATCATCATCGGCCTGGCCCTGATCCACGCGCTGGCCACGGGCTTCGATCCGGTCACCTGGAAACTGCTGCTGATCCTGCTGGGCCTGGCCCTTCTCGGCGAGGGGATCGAGTTCGTGGTGGGCACCTTCTACGTGGCGAAAAAAGGGGCCACCAAGTACGGGGTGATCGGCGCTTTCGTCGGTGGCCTGGCCGGCGCGACACTCGGTAACGGCGTGCTCCCGGTGGCGGGGGCCATCCTGGGGAGTTTTGTCGGCGGTTTCGGCGGCGCGGTACTGGGGGAGTACTACGCTCGCGAAAAACTGGAACCGAGTCTGCGCATCGGGGGTCACGCCTTTCTCGGCCGGCTACTGGCCATCCTCATCAAACACGTCATCGCCCTGGTTATGGTGTTCCTCATTCTCCGGGTGACCATCCCGGTTTCCTGACCATCCCGCCGGATTGTGAATATTGATTGCCAATGATTGCGGTCAACCAAAAACCCGACTAAAATAGGGGAGTTTAATCCCCATTCTTTTTCAGGCAGGAGCCCTCCATGATCGGTAGGACCATCGGTCCCTATGAAGTGAGCGATCTAATTGGTCGTGGCGGCATGGGCGAGGTCTACAAAGGCCTGGACATCAAGCTGGGCCGGGAGGTCGCCCTGAAAATCCTGCCAAGCGAACTGGCCAAGGATCCCGAGCGCCTGGCCCGCTTCGAACGCGAGGCACGGGTCCTGGCATCGCTGCAGCATCAGAACATCGCCGCCATCTATGGCTTGGAAGAATCCGATGGCCAGCCGGTCCTGGCCATGGAACTGGCCCAGGGCGAGGACCTCAGCACGCGCCTACTGGCCGGTCCCCTGCCGTTGAACGAGATCGAAAAAATCACCCGGCAGATGGCCAAGGGCCTGGAGTTCGCCCACGAAAACGGCATCGTCCACCGGGACCTGAAACCCGCCAATGTCAAGGTGGCCGGCGACGGCCAGGTGAAGATCCTGGACTTCGGCCTGGCCCGGGCCTTCGCCGCGGATTCCTCGGTTGACGGCAACAAGAGTGAATCCATCCATCCCACCATCACCCAGGCCCTGACCGGGGCGGGCACCGTTCTGGGCACCCCGGCCTACATGAGTCCCGAGCAGGCTCGCGGCTACGAGGTGGATCGTCGCAGCGACATCTGGGCCTTCGGCGTCATCCTCTACGAAATGATGACCGGTCACCGCCTGTTCGAAGGCGATACGGCCACCGACACCCTGGCGGCCATCCTGCACAAGGAACCCGATTGGGATGCCGTTCCCGAAGAGGCCCCCGGATTGCTGGTGCAGATCTGCCAGCGCTGTCTGGTCAAGGACCCCCAGCATCGCCTGCGGGACATCGGGGAAGCCCGCGTGGCCTTGGAGGGGTCGGGAACTTCGGTACTCGGGATGTCGACTGATGCGCTCAAGGACATCGAGCTCCCGGAATACACCGCCAAATCAGGGAAGTTGCCCTGGATCGTGGCCGCGGGTCTGGCCGTTGCGCTGGGGGCGATCGGGTACCTCGGATTCACCGGGACCATCGGTCCCAAGCCCGACGCGATTCCCGTGGTGCGATCCACGGTCAACATGACCGGCGGCCTCAGCCTGGACCTGAATCCCGCGTCGCCGGGCCCGGTCAAGGTGTCCCCGGACGGCCGGCACCTTGCTTTCACGGCCACGGACTCGGGCGGCATGAACATGCTCTATGTCCGGGCCCTGGATGATCCCGAACCGCGGCTCATCGCCGGCACGGCGGGGGCGGCCTACCAGTTCTGGTCCCCGGACAGCCGGTCGCTGGCCTTCTTCACCGACAGCGGCAATCTGGACCGGGTGGAAATAGCGGGCGGTCCGGTGGTGACCATCTGCAAGGCCGACAACGGGAAGGGCGGCTCCTGGGGTGAGGACGGGACCATCCTTTACGCACCCAACCACGTGGCTTCTATTCATCGGGTGTCTGCCGATGGAGGTATTGGGGAGCCCGTCTCCGATCTCAATAACGAGCAAGAGGTCCGTTCGCACCGTTTCCCGGTCTGGCTGCCAGGCGGAACCCACTTCATATTTGTCGCGGTCTCCCGGGCCGGCGGCGGGGCCGGTCGTGTGGACAGCTCCCTGCGACTGGTTGCCATCGACGGATCCGAATCCAGGGATCTCATGCCCTGCCAGTCGTCTGCCGTTTTTGCCGGAGGGCAGATCCTCACCGTCCATGACAACATCCTGATGGCGCGGCCCTTTTCCCTGGAGAAAATGGAATTGACCGGCCCGGCGCGTCCGGTCGTTGATGAAGTCCTGGCCTTGCCCGCGGCCCACCTGAGCGTGATGAGCGCCGTCGATACCGGAGTTCTGGCGTACGCCTCCGGCGGGGGTGGGTTCGGCAATTCCCGGATGTTCACGATGGGCCGGGATGGAAGTAACCCCACGGCTCTCGGCGAACCCCTGATGACCATCGGCAACGAACTTTCCCCCGACGGGAAATTCGTTGCCTTGGCCATTCCCGATCAGCAAGCGGGAACGTTCGACATCTGGATCCTGGAGATCGAGCGGAATCTATTGACCCGGCTTACCTTTGAAACAGAAACCGAATTGCGACCCATCTGGTCTCCTGACGGCAAGCAGGTTGCCTTTTCCTCGGATGCCCCGGGCAGGAGCAATATCTACCTGAAACCGGTTTCCGGGGCCGGGGCGTCCGAGCGTCTATTCGAGTCCCCCAACGACTGCTACGTCACCAGCTGGTCCCCGGATGGGAAAACCATCTGTTACACGGAAGTCGATTCCACGGGTTCGATATCGATCGGTCTGTACCGGCTCGGTTCCGATGGGGGGCCGCAGACCTACCGGGAGACCTCGTTCAACCAGGGACGGGCGGCATTTTCCCCGGATGGGCGCTGGCTGGCCTACATGTCCAATGAAACGGGAGCCTGGGAAGTGTTCGTGGAATCGCTCGAGCCCGGGGGCGGACGTTGGCGGGTATCCTCCCAAGGTGGGATGTACCCCGGGTGGTCACACGCAGGAGATCGACTTTATTATATGAATCCCAGCGGGGATCTCTTGGCGGCGGAGATCAGCACTTCTGAAGAGGGCGTCAGGTTTGGCCAGACCATCACGGTCACTCAGGGGTTGGAAGTGGGCAACGTGGCCAGTTACAGTGAAAACAAGACCGACGGCAGCCTGCTGGTCCTGAAAACGGCCCCGAGCCGCGGCAATTCCACGCTGTCCCTGATCACCGGCTGGCAGGGACTGCTCAAAGACAACCAGAGGGATTAGAGAATGACTTTGGATCTGACACTGATCGGCATGGTGGACAACCAGGAAGTTCGGCATGCGCTGGAAGCGGGTACCCACCTGATCGGACGGGCCGACGACGCCGCCCTGAAACTGGTCCAGCCCAGCGTTTCGAGACGTCACGCCGAAATCATCGTCGAAGGAACTCAGGCGGCAGTGCGGGACCTGGGCAGCCACAACGGCACCCTGCTGAACGGGGCCAAGGTCGCCGACTCCCTGCCCATCAAGGCCGGAGACGTGATCGAGGTCGCCAACATCACCTTCCGGGTCGAGGGTCCCGGCGGGGCCGGCCTGTCCATGTTCAACGAATCGGTGACCATGGTGCCCAGCCACGAGCTGAGCTGGGACGAGGTTCGCGAGGAACGCAAGGACAAGCGCGACCTGCAGTCCCTGCTGTTCAGGGTTCTGGCCGACGCGGGTGATCTGTTGACGATTCCGCGCAAACCAGAGGAGATGTTCGAACCCATCCTGGATCTGGTGGAAACGGCCCTGCTGGATCCCGAGCGGATTTTTGTCCTGTTGCTTGAGAAAGATCGGGAAGAACCGGTGACCAAGGCCTCGCGGGTCAAGGGGGCCCAGCCAGCCGACAACTTGGCCCTTAGTCGCACCATGATGAAGCAGGTTCTGGAGGACAAGAAATCCTTCCTGACCTCGGATCCGTTGAATGATCCGGGATTCGGCGGCATGATGAGCATGGTGTCCCAGGGTATCCGCTCGGCCATTGCCGTGCCCCTGTTCGACAACGAGGATGTCATCGGCCTGCTCTACGCCGACGATTCCCGCGCCTCCAAGCATTTTTCCAGGGACCAACTGGCGGCCTTCACCCTGCTGGCCAACGTGATCGCCGTGGCCATCACCCATGCCCGCTACCATGTTCTGGAAAAAGAAAAACAGGTTCAGGACGCCCAGCTGGCCACCGCCGGCGACATCCTGGACAATATCCTGCCCTCGGTGCTGCCTCCGTGCGAGGGTTACGACTTGATCGCCAGGATCGAGCCCTGTTTCGAGGTCGGCGGCGACCTGTATGATGCGGCCATGATGGAAGACGGCCGCTACGCTTTTCTGATCGGGGACGTGGTGGGCAAGGGACTGGGGGCGGCCCTGCTGGTGTCCCATATTCTTTCCTGGACACGCTTCATGGTGGACCAGCGCTGGGATCCCGAAGCCCTGATCACCAAGCTCAACAAGCAGGTGTTCGACTGTACCGACACCGTGCGCTTCACCACCTTTTTCCTGGGCTACCTCGATCCGGCCACCGGCCTGGTGACCTACGTCAACGCCGGGCACAATCCGCCTTTCGTGATCCGGGCCGACGGCTCCGTGGAAACCTTGGCGCCGACAGGTATGCCGGTGGGCATCATCGAGGAATCTCCCTACAAAACGGGAGAAGTGACCCTCGGCCCCGGCGATCTGGTCACCCTGTACAGCGACGGCATCCCGGAAACGCAGCGCCCCGATGACGAGGAATACGGGGAAGACAACTTCGAAAAATTACTGGTCGCCGAACGGGACAAGGATCTGGCGGGGCTGTTCGACAAGCTGCAGGGCGAGCTGAAAGAATTCCGGGGCGAAGCCGAAATCGGCGACGATGTGACCATGCTGGTCCTCAGAAGAAATCCTGCCTGAGCGGGCGCGGGGCTGTTCCTTCAAGCCGGGAATACCTAGATTGAAGGACAGAGGTTGCCCATGATGGTTGGAAAACTGTTCCTGTTGGTATGTCTTCTACTGGTTCCGGTGGTTGTTGCGGCCGGCACCATTTCTCCCGGCCTTGAATCGGTGTTGAAGGACCTGGGCGAGGACGATTCCGTCAAGGTCCTGGTGATCCTCGAACATCAGGCCGATATCGCTTCCCTGGATCTAAATCTTCGCGACCAGAAGGCCGCCCGGCCTCAGCGCCACCTCCAGGTGGTCGATGCCCTGCGATCAGCCGCCTCCGTTTCTCAAGCCAGTCTGCTGGCCGATTTGGCCGCCAAATCCGGTAGCGGCCG
>CBDUDB010000136.1:0-7183 GCA_965365795.1 uncultured bacterium
GCCCGCCAGCAGGCCATGGCTTTGCTGTTCAACGTGGCCAGCGGAAAGATCGGCCTGTTGCAGGTGATCAGCGAGGACGGCGTCAGTTTGTCCCGCGCCATCACCTATATTGACATGCTGATCGACGACGGTTTGGCCAGAAACGACTTCAAAGCGGTGGTCATCGGAGTCCTGATCAACCATGGCTGGACGGTGCCCGCGGGACTTATCCCCGACAATTTGCCTGAGCTATCGTACCTGCCCAGGGTGGGGAAGAATCTCCTGGGGCAGAATTTCCCCAATCCGTTCAATCCCACGGCGACGATCCGGTTCGAGATCGCGCGTCCGGAACATGTGCGGCTGAAGATTTTCGATGTCAGCGGTAGGCTGGTCAGGACCCTGGTGGATGAACCTCGTCAGCCCAACGCCTATGTGGTAGTCTGGGACGGTACGGACGACCGGGGCGGCCGCGTGGCCTCGGGTGTGTATTTTTACCGGATGACCGCCGGCAGTTTCATTCAGACTCGAAAGATGATGCTGCTCAAATAGTGACGCGCCATGAATGATGAACCCACCAGGAAGATTACCCGTGACGGTGAAACCGTCGGGCCCGGGGCCGGTCTGCCCCCGGACAGCCCCGAGCGTATCGGCAATTACCGTCTGCTGAGGCTCCTCGGCCAGGGAGGCATGGGGGAGGTTTTCGAGGCCGAGCAGACCCATCCCATCCAGCGCAAAGTTGCCCTCAAGATCATCAAGCTGGGCATGGACTCGCGGGAATTCACCCGAAGATTCGAGTCCGAACGCCAGGCCATGGCCTTGATGGACCACCCCTGTATCGCCACCGTGCATGACGCAGGGACTTCGGAGCGTGGCCGCCCTTACATCGTCATGGAATACGTGCCGGGCACTCCCATCCGGGAGTTCTGTACCGAGCACAAACTGAGTATCAACGAACGTTTGAAGCTGTTCATCCAGATATGCGAGGGTGTCCAGCACGCGCACCAGAAGGCCATCATCCACCGCGACATCAAGTCTTCCAACGTGCTGGTTTCCGAGGCTGATGGCGAATATCGCCCCACGATCATCGATTTTGGCCTGGCCAAGGCCGTGGGCGAGGACATCGCCGGCAAGACCATTCAAACCCAGATGGGTGAGATTCTCGGCACTCTGGAATACATGAGCCCCGAGCAGGTGGATTTCACCGGCGACATGGTCGATACCCGCACCGACATCTACCTGCTGGGTGTGTTGCTTTACGTGCTGCTGACGGATCTGCTCCCCTTCGACCCGGAAGAAATGCGCAAAGTCGGGCTCGACGGGGTCCTGTACAAGATCCGCTCGGTGGACCCGCCCCGGCCCAGCGTCCGGCTCTTTGAATCCGGCGACCATGCCGAGGCCGCGGCCGCCCTTCGGGGCATGTCCCAAACCAAACTGATCAAGACCCTGGACGGTGATCTGGACTGGATCACCATGATGGCGCTGGAAAAAGACAAGGCCCTGCGGTATCAAACGGCCAACGCCATGGCGGTGGATATCCGGCGGTACCTCAAGGACAAACCGACGTTTGCCTCTCCGCCCAGCACTTCCTACCGCATCAATAAATTCGTCAAGCGAAACCGTTCGGCCGTCATTGCGGCGGGCCTGTTGACCACCGCGGTTCTGCTGGGGATCACCGGCACCACCATCGGTATGGTGCGCGCCCAGCGGGCCCAGAAGGAAGCTAGCGTCGAGGCCGAGACCGCCCGCCAGGTGTCCGATTTCATGGTGGGGCTGTTCGAGGTATCGGATCCCGGCGAGGCCCGGGGCAACACCATCACGGCCCGGGAAATCCTGGACAAAGGTGTGGAGAAAATCGAGGGTGGCCTGGCCGACCAGCCGGCCACGCAGGCCAAGTTGCTGAACACCATGGGGCGGGTCTACAAGGAACTCGGGCTGTACACCGCCGCGCGTCCTTTGCTGGAAAAATCCCTTTCCACCTTGGAACTGATCGACACCGGTCCGGAAACCGAGGCGGCGGTGGTCATGGACGACCTGGGCGGCCTGTTGCGGGTGTCCGGGGACTACGATGAAGCGCGTTCATTGCTCGAGCGGGCCCTGGCCATCAGGGAGCAGGAACTGGGGCCGGACCACCCCGATGTCGCCCAGAGCCTGAACAGTTACGCCAATCTTCTGTGGCAGACTGGAGAAACGGAGCTGGCTCGTGACCATTATCTGCGGGCCCTGTCTATCCGGGAAGCGACCCTGGGGAACTCCGATCCCGCCGTGGCCATCACCCTGAACAATCTGGGCGGCCTGGCCATGCAGGACGGCAAGTACGAGGATGCCCAGCGATATTTCCAACGCGCCTTGATCATCAGGCAGGAAACCCTGGGGCCGGATCATCCGGATGTGGCCCGATCCCTGGTGAATCTTGGCAAGATCCACTGGGTGAAGGGAAATTACGAACTTTCCCGGCAATACCATGAAAGCGCCCTGTCCATAAGAGAAAAGGTCTTTGGCCCGGACCACCCGATGGTGGCCGACAGTCTCAACGACTTCGCCCTGGTGCTGCAGGACGCCGGAGAATGGACCGAAGCCCTGGCCCTTTACGAACGGGCCCTGGAAATCAGGAAAATCACCCTGGGTCCCGACCACCCCGACGCGGCCGGGGCCATGACCAACATCGCTTCCATCCTGACCGAGATGGGGGATTTCGAACGGGCGCGCGGACTTCTCGAGCAGGCTTTGACGATCACCGAATCGTCGTTGGGGCCCGATCACATCGACGTGGCGGTGATCTTGAACAACCTGGGCATGATCCGCCTGAAAGAAGGAGATTTCACCGGAGCCCTCGACTATTTCGAGAGAGTTCTGGACATCAATGAAAAAAACTACGGGCCTGATCATCCGAAGGTAGCCGCTATCTCGGCCAACATCGGTGACGTTCTCCTGGGCAGCGGCGACCTGGAGGGGACCCGCCCTTATTACGAACGAAATCTGAGAATCAGGGAAGCCCACCTGGGTCCCGAACATCCGGATGTGGCCGAAGCTCTGGTGCGGCTGGGAAATCTGCACCGATCGGCCGGGGAACTGGAGGCTGCTAAACCCTATCTGGAGCGAGCCCTGGCCATTCGCCAAAAGATTCTGGGACCGGAACATCTGGATACGGGTCGATCGGTAAACTACCTCGGCCTGCTGCTTTATTACATGGGGGCCGTCCAGGAAGCGACCCCGCTTATGCTGGAGGCCCTGGAAGTGATGGGTGCTCAGTTGCCCCCTGGCCATGAGGAATTGGTGGACATCCATTACAACCTGGCCTGTCTGTTCGCACTGCAGGAAGACCGCGTGCAGTCCCTGTCTCATTTGCAGCAGGCCGTGGACGCGGGATTCGCCAACCCCTTCATCACTGAAGACCCTGATCTTGGTTACCTTCACGGCGATCCGCAATATGAGCGCCTGGTCCAAGAAATTATTAAGCGTGCCGGACCTTGATGCTCTTGCCTGATTCTGGTTTTGGTGTTGAAATCCCTTAATGGAAAACTTGCCCCCTGAACCCGAAAACAAACCAGCTCCTGTCAGTATCCGCAGTATCGGGCGGGTTCTGGCCGGTCCGGCCGCCATCCTGGCCTGCCTGGTCGTTGTGGGACGAGTGGCTGGAAAATTTTGGCCCCAGATTGAATCAACCGTGGCGAACCTGGGTTATACCGGATACCTGTTGTTCGCCGCCGCCCTGATTCTGCTGGCTATCACCTGTTTCCCAATTTCAGTTCTGGGAGTTTCGGCCGGGGCTCTTTTCGGCCCCTGGGTGGGGATGGGGCTGGTTTTCCCCTGCCTTCTGACCACGGGTTCGTTGATGTTCTGGTTGGGCCGGGGGTTGCTGCGCAAGCGGATCCGGAAGATGATCGTGGGACGCCCCCGGCTGGCCGCCGTGGACCGCCTGGCCCATGAGCAAGCCTTCAAACTCAATGCCCTGACCAGGCTTTCCCCCTTGAACTTCGGCTTGGCGTCCTACACACTGGCGACAGGGCCCACGGCCTTTCGTCCCTATTTCTGGGGGATGATGGCCAGTCTGCCCAGCACCATGGCTCAGGTCTGGTTTGGCTCCCTGGCCAGGGAAGTCGTTCCGGGTTCGGGTCAGGAAGGATTTTCCTGGGGCCGGACCGGCCTTTTGGTGGGTGGGGTGGTATTTTTCCTTCTGTTGACCTGGATGATCGGCAGGATGATCAAGAAGGCCTGGGACGAAGTTCCCGGGCAGGAAGCCGGTGAAGCAACGGAGGGAGGCAAGGAATCGAAATGAGCGGCAACAACGACAGCAACATCATCAAATTTCCAGGCTCCGTTTCTCAGGGTGGAATTCTCCAATTGCGCGTGGAGTTATTGCTGATGCCCCTTCCGGTGTGGCGGCGGTTTCTGGTGCCCGAATCTTACTCCTTCTGGGATCTGCATGTGGCCATCCAGGATGTTCTGGGCTGGCAGGACAAACATCTGCATCAGTTCACCCTTGACGACCCTGTCACCGCCGAAAGAATCCGACTGGGTATTCCCGACGACAGCGGTTTCCACGGGGACAACGAGGTTTTGCCCTGCTGGGAATACCAGGTCAGGCGTTTCATGAAACCCAGCGCCCTGCCGGCTCTTTATACTTACGATTTCGGGGACGAATGGCAGCACGAAATTCTTCTGGAAGCGGATCTTCCCGCCAAACGATCCATGAAATTGCCCCATTGCCTTGATGGGGAAGGGCTTTGTCCGGCCGAGGACAGCGGGGGACCCGCCGCGTGCCGGGACCACCTCGAACCGGCTCTGGGTGACGAGTTCGTCCCTGAAGAAGTCATCTTCGACAATCCGCGCGAACGATGGGATCGAGCCTTCCGCCACGATTGATCCGGCCCCGCGATCTGGGAGTTTGCCTCCATGGGAGAAACATACGCATTGGCCTGCGCTCTGGTCTGGGCCTTTGCCGTCATTTTTTTCCGTAAATCCGGGGAAACGGTGGCGCCGTTTTCCCTGAACTTATTTCGAGTCACCGTATCCTGCGTTTTGTTCTCGCTCACCATGTTGATCCTCCGCCGACCCCTGGTGATCGACGTTCCGCTCCATGACTATCTGATCCTGGTGGCCAGCGGGGTCATCGCCATTTCCTTGAGCGATACGCTGTTTCACATGTGTCTGAATCGCGTGGGGGCCGGACTCAACGCCATTGTCAACACGATGTATTCTCCCTTCATCATCCTGTATGCCTTCCTGATGCTCGGTGAGCGCCTGACCTGGTCCCAGTTCCTGGGCATGGTGCTGATCATCAGCGGGGTGGTTGTGGCCTCGGCAACCCGGCTTCCGGAAGGAATCTCGCGTCGGGACCTGGTCATCGGAATTCTGCTGGGAGTGGGGTCCATGGCCACGCTGGCTTTCGGCATTGTCCTGGCCAAGCCGGTACTGGAACGGTCGGACATTTTGTGGGCCACCACGGTGCGGCAGCTGGGCTCCCTGGCTGTCCTGCTGCCGGCTGCTCTTCTATGGCCGGGAAGAAGAAGCCGCTTCCAGGTGTTTAAGCCCCGGGCCGGGTGGAAATTTTCTTTGCCGGGGGCTTTCCTGGGCTCCTACCTGGCCTTGATGCTGTGGATCGGGGGGATGAAATACACAACCGCTGGAACGGCCGGTATTCTCAACCAGACAAGCACCATCCACACTCTCATCCTGGCCTCGGTATTTTTGAAGGAACCTTTTACCCGCCGCAAGTTCCTGGCCTCCGTTTTGGCCCTGCTGGGCATTATTCTGGTCTTTGGTTTATAAATTTCCCTGGATAATGCTGTAATTGGTAACTATTGCTGATTTTACGGCCCAAAAAAATTTTGCGGTTTTTTGAAACACTTGTTATATAACAGGCGTAATAAAGCTTGATTTTGGATGTTTCCACGGAAAGGCACGGGATGGTTCGTAAGACGGTATTCACGCAGGAAGACGTGATCAAAGCCGGTCTCAAGGTCATGGACACCGACGGGGTGGAAAACCTCAGCGCCAGACGTGTGGCCGAGGAGATGGGTGCCAGCACCGCTCCGGTCTACAGCAATTTCCAGAACATGGAAGACCTTGTCAAAGCCGTGAAACAGGCCGCGGTGGATATCTTGCTGGATTTGACTCAGGAAAAACACACGGATGACGCCTTTCTGAACATGGGGGTTGGGTTCCTTGAATTTGCTCGCAGGCACCCCTTGTTGTACGGCGCCTTGTTTCATCAGGCCAACGACGAATGCGAAGCCGGCCCGGGGGTCATGAAGGATCTCCTGGAACGGATGGCTGTCCTGCCTGACCTGAAGCAGTTGATGCCGGTCGAGAGGATCATCCTGCTGCGCAAGATGGCCATTTTCACGCATGGTCTGGCCACGGAGATCTGCAGCGGCCTTCCTCAGGAAATTCAATGGAATAACCTTTTGCTCATGCTGGAAGAGGTGGGGGCGGCCATCATGTCCGATGCCCTGGCCAGATCCCCCCGTTCGAGTGATGACCTCGCTCGATTCGGTTCCCTCTGTGAAATTCCCCTCCCTCCTACCAAGGACGAGATGTGAAATGATGCAGTCTCATCTTTCTTGCTACACGTGGGTGATTCTTGTGTGTGGTCTTTGCGGTTGTCTTTTGACTCCCTTACCGGGCGTTGCCCAGGTTGGCGACGAAAGCGACCGGACCCCGGTTTTTGCCCAGGCTGAACCACTGGGACCGGTGATCCAGGCTCGTCCCGGTCAGGGCCCCGTACTGGATATCTTTGCCTGCGTTGATGAAGCCATGCGGACCAACGACTGGCTTCAGGCCGAACGTTTGCGCCGGGATGAAATCAAGGGTCAGAAAAAGCAGGCCTTGTCCACGGGGCTTCCCACCCTCGATTTGATCGGGGACTGGTCACGGGGACGAGACCCGAGTTTTGCCCTGGACTCCACCTTCGGAGGAGGAGGCGACGGCGGGTTGGCGCCGCCGGACGGCAGTCCACCCTGGTTTCAGGAATGGGTTGGGGGCTTTGGATCTTTCATACCCGCGCCCCAGGACATACCCGCCCAGACTTTTTTGAGGGCCAGCCTGGATCTGAACTGGAAGATCAATCCCGTGCAGATCCTGGGTGCCACCGGAGCGGTGCGACTGGGAATGGAACAGCACGATCTGCAAGTGATGGCCGTGGAACACACGACGGCTGAAAACACCGTGGCCGCCTATTTCAGCATCATCAAGGCCGCCGAAA
>CBDUDB010000137.1:0-7178 GCA_965365795.1 uncultured bacterium
AGGCCCTCCCTGGCCCGGAATCCCGCAGAGGAATCGACGGACACAGTGCTGCAAACAAGGCGGAATTGACCGGAGCATTATTCAACAAAGGAAACCTCAGGTCAACCCTTGGCCTGTCCTTATCCCCGAAAAAAATGTTGCCCGCCTCCGGTCATGGGTTAAAGTTCCGGGATGTCAAATACCAACAACAAGATCAAGGTCGCCGTCATCGGCACGGGTTACCTGGGCCGCTTCCACGCCCAGAAATACGCGGCCCTGGATGACGTGGAGCTCGTTGCGGTCGTCGATGTCGATCGGGCCAAGGCCGAAGCGGTGGCCGCCGAAACCGGCTGCGCCGCTTTCACCGACCTGAACGAAGTCCTGCCGCTCGTACAGGCCGCCAGCGTGGTCGTGCCCAACATCCATCATTTCGAGGTCGCCAAACCCCTTCTGGCCGCCGGCATTCACACCCTGCTGGAAAAACCGGTGACCAACACCGTGGCGGAGGCCGATGAACTCATTGCCCTGGCCGCCGACCGGGGTGTCGTCCTGCAATCCGGACACCTGGAGCGGTTCAACCCGGCGGTCCGGGTCCTGCTGGAGCGCACCGGAACGCCCCTGTTCATCGAGGCCCACCGCTTGAGCGGGTTCAAGAACAGAGCCACGGATGTCGACGTGGTCCTGGACCTGATGATCCACGACATCGACATCGTGCTGTCGGTAATTAAATCGCCCCTGGAAGAAATCCGGGCCTCGGGGCTGCCGGTGCTCACGTCCAATCTGGACATCGCCAACGCCCGGCTCACCTTTGCCGGGGGCTGTACGGTGAACCTCACCGCCAGCCGGATTTCCCTGAAGGACATGCGCAAGATTCGCATCTTCCAGGAAGGAACCTACATTTCCGCCGATTGCGCCAAGCGGGAAAACGTCATCGCCACCAGCGTGCCCGTCCCGGGATCCGAACCCCGGGTCGTGCCCGAACTTCTGCAGCATGGACAGACGGACAATCTCCTGCAGGAGATCCTCTCGTTCGTGAGGGCGATCAAGGGTGAGCAACCGGTCGAAGTGACCGGTCAAGCGGGCCGCAACGCCCTGGAAGTGGCGATCAAGATCAACGAGGCCATTGCCGAGCAGCTGGCTCGCCGCTCGGACTGAGGGCCGGTCCGATTCAGTCCAAGCCCAGAACCTGGCGGGCCTGAAGTTCATCCTGTTTCAGTTGCTCCACCAATTCGGTGGCTCCGTCGAATTTCTTCTCGGTTCGCAGATGCTGGATGAATCCTATTTTCACGTTGCGCCCCCGCAGATCGCCCTCGAAACCGAAGAGATTGGCCTCCAGGCGGGGCTCCACCAGCCCCTCGCCGTGGAAGGTGGGCACGTGGCCGAAGTTGAGCATTCCCCCGAATACCGCCCAGTCGGCCGCCGCGGCGCTCAAAAGATCTCCTTGCAGATCCACCTCGGGAAGGGTTTCGGTCACTCGCTCGAGCACCCCTTGGCTACCTGAGATAACCACGTCCCCGGGAACCTGGACCCTCACGGCGTAGACTCCGGCCGCGGGCAGCATCTTTACCGACTCCAGGGGCTGGACGTTGGCCGTCGGATATCCTATCCGCCGGCCGCGGCGGTCACCCGGAGTCACTTCCCCCCAGAAGGCGTAGGGCCGGCCCAGCATCGACTCGGCAAGCGGCACGTTACCCTCGGTCAGGGCCCGGCGGATGGCCGAGCTGCTGATGATCCGGTCGCCATCCATGACCGGAGGAAACACCTCCACCGAAT
Source organism: uncultured bacterium (assembly GCA_965365795.1). Lineage (GTDB taxonomy): Bacteria > Krumholzibacteriota > Krumholzibacteriia > LZORAL124-64-63 > LZORAL124-64-63 > JAGLCY01. The sequence continues at coordinate 1,753 of CBDUDB010000137.1, forward strand.
AACCCAGCTCCTGGCCCAGCTCGGCCAGCTTGTCGGCGGTGCCGTGGCGGTCGGCCCCAAGATGGGTGTCGTACCCGGCCACCAGATGTTTCATACCCAGGTAGCCGACCAGGAATTTTTCCACGAAATCCTGGTAACTGAGCCTGGCCAGTTCGGGGCAGAAATCCGCGGCCACGATCACCGGACAATCCATTTTCTGCAGCAGGCCCAGCTTGGCCCGCCAGGTTGTCAGCAGGAACGGCTCCGCCTGGGGATCCAGCAACTGCCGCGGGTGTTGCATGAAGGTGAACAGGGCGCCGGTATCCAGGTCCAAGCGTTCACGCGCGGTCAGCACGCCCTTGATCAAACCCTGGTGACCGCGATGCAGGCCGTCGAAAGATCCCAGGGCCAAGGCGCAGGAAGGAAGCTGGGGACCACGTGTCCCTATTTTCCCCGCAATGATTTCACTGATGTAGGTGGATGTCAGTCGGATCATTCGCACTCGGGAGCTCCCCTCTGGCATATGGCAGGGGTTTCGGCGGCCATGACGGCCGCAATTCTGGGTTCATCAGTGGCGTCATCCAGTTTGCCCACCGCCACCAGATCGCCGGCGTCGTCGAGCATCCGAAACAACCGGCCGGCCTTCCCCGCGGTCGCCGGTTCACCCGGCAACCTTGCCAGCCAAGCCGAACTGGGCTGCTGACCCAGCCTGAGAGCGGCCGCCTCGGCCTGGTCCAGGGTCAACGCCGGCAGGTGCGGCAGGGCCTCGCCCAGGGGCAACAGGGAAGGCAACAGGCTAGCGCCATTTTTTTTCATAACAAGGTCCAGCGCGTCCTCCACCGCGAACGGACCGATCACAAGACGCCGAAGTTCCTGAATATGCCCTTCGCTGCCGGAAGCACGGGCCAGGTCCCGGGCCAGGGAGCGAATGTAGGTCCCGCTAGAGCACTCCACTTCCAGATCGAGGTCATGGGTATCGTCATCCCCGGAACCCCAGCGCGCCCCTTTCATGTCAAGCCGGTGGATCGTCACGGGCCGGGCGTCGGGTTCGGGAACATCCTGACCGGAGCGGACCCGTTTGTACAGGGGTTGCCCATCCATTTTCAAGGCGGAAATTACCGGGGGAATCTGCATGATGTCACCCCGGAACTGGTCCAGGCAGGCGGCCACATCTTCGGGTGAAGACGGAATGGGCGCCGTGCTGACGGCCTGGCCATCACGGTCCAGAGTGTCGGTGCCGGTCCCGAAACGGACCGTGGCCGCGTAGATCTTGTCCAGCCCCATCAGGAAAGGCGCCAGCCGTGACCCCTTGCCGACCAGCACGATCAGCAGGCCCGTGGCAAGGGGATCCAAGGTCCCCGCGTGCCCGCATTTGAACCGCGGCGGTTTGGGCCCGCCGGCCCGGCGACCGGTGCGTCGGGGAGACAGTGCGGGAAAGGCTTCGACCAGGGCCCGGCGGACGTGATTCACCACCGCGAAGGAAGTCACCCCGGCCGGTTTGTCCACGAGCAGGATTCCGTCCGCGGAGGTCATTCCGGCAGGCCGTCCGGGAGGGCAGCGGTCAGATCGGCGACGAGCATGGCGGTGACGTCTTCCAGGGTGCCTTCGATGGTGCAGCCGGCGGCCATCTTGTGCCCCCCGCCCCCATACCTGGCGGCGATGGTCTGCACGTCCCCCTGGCTGCAGACCCGCAAGGACACACGCCACGTATCGGAACCGATTTGCTTGAGAAAAGCCACCAGACAGACACCGTCCACGGCCGTGGCGATGCTCACGAAACTCTCCGTATCCGCCATGGATCCGCCGGTCTCAGTCAGCATTTTCTCGGTGGCGTTGAGCGTCAAAACGCGACCACCGGCATGATACTCGAAAGTTTCCAGGACACGCTGCAACATGGCCACGCCTTCGCGCCGGTACCGGTGCAGGGTGGTCGCGGCAACCTTGGCCGTATCGACGCCCATTTCCGAAAGGCGCCGCGCGAACTCGAAGGTGAAGGGCACCGTGTTGGAAAAGCGAAAGCCCCCCGTGTCGTTGATGAGTCCGGAGTAGAGATTGGTGGCCATGTCCACGGTGATATCGAAGGGATCGTCGCCAAATCCGGCATCACCATTGCCGAGGGCGGCGATGACCTGATGGATCAGGGTGCAGGACGAACAGGACCGGGCCTCGACCCAACCGGGTTCCGGGGCTTTGCGTCCACTGACCAGATGGTGATCGATGCACAGCCGTTTTTCAAACCGGTCCAGGGTATCCTCCAGGGGCCCCGTCCGGTCGATGCGATGGCAGTCGACCAGCACCAGCAATTCCGGTTTTTCGGCCGCGTACAGTTCCTCCGCCTCGGTGCTGAGGGTCACCTGGTCATATCCCGGCAGGTCTTTCAGTCCGATCGCCGGTTCGGGGTAACTCAGGACCCGTACCTCCCGGCCCATGGTCCGCAGGGCTTCGCCCAGCGCCAAAGCGCTGCCGATCGCGTCCGGATCGGGATTGTGGTGGGGCACCACCCAGATTGATTTCGCCTCCCGCAAGCCGCTAATGAGTTCCGACGGAGGAACCAGATCATCCAGGGTCAACTGTCGCATCTTTTCCTCTTCGGTTAGGAATTCACCCTTGCTGGCCAGCTCGTCCAGCAAGCCGTCGATCTCCAGCCCTTTTTCCACGGAATCGTCGTAGGCGAAACGCAACTGGGGAGCCTGCCGCAGCCTGAGGGTGCGCACCAGTTTGCTCTGCATGAAGCCGCGGGCCTTCTTCAAGCCCTGGAAACTCTTCTCGCGGTCTTCTTCATCGCCAATGACCGAGTAGAAAACCTGGGCCACGGAATGGTCCCGGTTCAGCTTGACGGCGTTGAGGGTCACAAACCCCACGCGGGGATCCTTGACCGAAACCGTCAGGAGCTTACTGAGCACCTCGAGAATAGACTGATTCAGTTTGTTGGTGCGATAGGGATCCATTTCCATCCTTGCCTTGGTTTTTTCAAGACTCGCCAGTTCCCCAAGATAAAGCCACCCCAACCGAGGGTAAACCCCAAGCTAGATCCCGCGGGCTTTCGAGCGTACCGATCTGTAAGTTTTTCCGAGGGGTGTGTTTGTCCGCTTGGCAGGGTGCCTGAAGGCGCCCGTAGCCAGGGATGGCGGAAGACGCCGTAAGCCAAGCCGGCCTGGAACAGGATGTTCCAGGCCGGCGCACCTGCAAAGTGGGCAAACACACCCCTCGGAGAAATTTACAGCTCGGTACGCTCGATCTCCTCGATCTCGTAACACTCCAGAATATCGTTCTCCTGGATCTCGTAAAAATTCTCCAGGCCGATGCCGCATTCGTAACCGGTCTGCACTTCCTTGACGTCATCTTTGAAACGTTTCAGGGAGTTCACCTTGCCTTCCCAGATCATGACTTCGTCACGGATCAGGCGGGCCCTGCTGTTGCGTTTGATGAGGCCATCGGTAACCATAGAACCGGCCACCGATCCCACCTTGGGAATACGGAAGACCTGGCGCACGGCGGCGTTGCCCGTGGACACCTCGCGCTGGATCGAGCCCAGCAGCCCGGCCATCGCCTTGCGAAGAGTGTCAACGGCCTCGTAGATGATGTCGAAGACCTCGATCGTGACGTTGTTGGCCTTGGCCCTTTCGAGAATGGACGGCCCCGGTCTCATGTGGAAACCGATGATCATGGCGCCGGTGTTGGCCGCCAGAAGCACATCGGACTCGCTGACCGCGCCCACGGCCTTGTACACGATCTTGACCTGGACCTCGTCGGTGTTCAGCTCCATGAGCTGATCGGCGAGAGCCTCGACCGAACCGGCCACGTCACCCTTGATGATGATGGGCAGATCCTTGAGTTCGCCGGTGGTCATCAGTTCGGCCAGGTTGTCCAGGTCGATGACCTGCTTCGGCCCCACGATCTGTTGCTGGCGCTGCAAGCGGCGCCGCTTGTCGGCCAGTTCCCTGGCCTGACGTTCGTTCTCCACCACGTAGAAACGGTCGCCCGCTTCGGGCACGTCGTGGGCGCCCAGAATTTCACAGGGTTCCCCGGGTTTGACGTTTTCCAGAGCGTTGCCTCGTTCGTCGAGCAGGGCTCTCACTTTGCCATCGGTCAAACCGACCAGGAAGTTGTCCCCCACCTTCATGGTGCCCTGATCCACCAGCACGGTGAACAGGACCCCGCGACCGGGTTCCTTCTTGGCTTCGACCACGATACCGCGCGCCGGACCGTCGGCTCCCGCCCTGAGTTCGAGGACTTCCGCCTGTAGATGCACCTGGGTGAGCAGCTTATCGATGCCGGTGCCCTGCTTGGCCGAAATCTCGGCACACAGGACATCGCCGCCGAACTCCTCCACCACGATTTCGTGTTGCAATAGTTCCTGCTTCACGCGATCGGGTGTGGAATCGGGCAGATCGATCTTGTTCACCGCGACGATGATCGGAACCCCGGCGGCCTTGGCGTGACTTATGGCCTCCACAGTCTGGGGCATCACGCCGTCATTGGCGGCCACGATCAAGATCACGATGTCGGTAACTTGAGCGCCACGCGCTCGCATGGCCGTAAACGCAGCATGGCCCGGCGTGTCCAGGAAAGTGATGGGGCCGCCATCGGTCTGCACGGTATAGGCGCCGATGTGCTGGGTGATGCCCCCGGCCTCCCCGGCGATAACGTTGGTCTTGCGGATGCTATCCAGCAGAGATGTCTTCCCGTGGTCCACGTGGCCCATGACCGTGACCACGGGAGGCCGGTCGGTCTTGTCCTCGTCCTTGACGGTCTCGATCTCCAGGACGTCCTCGCCCAGTTCGGTGAGAAACTCTACGTCCCGTTCGTATTCGGCAGCCAGCAGCTCGATGTTCTCCTTCACGAGCCTCTGGTTCATGGTGGCCATGATACCCATTTTGAACAGGTGACCGATCAGCTCCTGAGCCTTGGTCTGCAACTTGTCAGCCAGCTCCTGCACCGTGATGAACTCCGTCAGCCGGAGAACGGTGTTTTCGACAACCACTTCCTCTTCGATTTTCTCACCCTTCTTTCGCTTCTTGCGCCCGCCGACGCCCTCCATCTGGGCCATGGTCTGTTTCAGAGCGCGATCGACTTCGGCCTGATCGACTTTCTTCTTCTTTTTCCTGGGCCGCTTCCTACGAGAGGTCGACTCTTCGCGAGCCGCCGCTTCGTCCTGACGGCGCTGGATGGCGGCCTTGATGGAGTCGCGCACCGAAGCGCTGCTGACCTCGGTTTTCGATTTGTCCTTCGGTTCCGGACGAGGCTTCTTCACCTTGGGGGCCATCTTGATGATATCCCCCACCTTGAAGCCGTCGTTCTTCTTGGAACCCACCTTGTCCAGGGGGTCTTCCTGAACAGGCTCTTCCACGGGAGCAGGGACCTCGGCCGCGGTTTCGGCAGCAACCTCTTCGACCGCGGAATCCTGTTCCTCGGCAACGGCAGGTTCGGGGGTTTCCGTTTCGGCA
>CBDUDB010000138.1:0-7148 GCA_965365795.1 uncultured bacterium
GGGTATTTCATTACCAGCAAGGACCCCAAGCCCACCGTGGCCATGGACCTCAAGTTCGACTTCGGCACCATCGATCTGGGGGGAAACGTCGGCCAGCGCACGGCCCAGCTCATTTACACCCGGGTCCAGCAGGACTTCTCGCGGGTGTACACCGGCGGCATATCGGTGGAAACAGTCAAGGGCAAGTTCCGGCTCAAGCAGGAAACGGCCGTGACCTATGGCCGCCGTTATTTCCCCGACATCGTCAGCCTCGACGGCATGAGCGAACTGTTTCGTCGGGTGGCCGAAAACGCCGACGTCTACGGCAACTACACCGAGGTGGGTGACCGCTACGCGGCCTTGCACCTGCTCTTCGGCAGTGAGTACACCATTCCCGGCGCCGATATCATCACCGCCCTGCAGCTGGGGTACCGACACCGTTTTGGGTATGAGGAATTTTACTTTGGCGAGTCGGACTATATTGATCTGACCCTTTACGCTCAGAAAGCCTTCGCCGACGACCAGTTTGTCGCCTCGTTCTCGTCTTTGTTTCAAACTACCGGCGGTTCGGGGTATATTTCACCGCGCCTGCGTTATTCCCCCCGGACGGCGGAGTCCCTTGAGTTTGGTCTGGGATTCAACATTTTCTTTGGTGAGAGCGAAGACGTGGTGGAGGAGTACAGTACCTATTCAGCGATCATGGGCAGTTACCAGAAGTACTCGCACCTGTTCTTGACCGGGAAATACCTGTTCGGGTTCGGGTTGTAGGAGTTTATCTACCGGGTTGGTTCAACAGCCTGCTAGCGCCCCAGTAATCCCATGAACCGCCGCAGGAATCCTTTCGCATTCAACTCAACGAGGTCGGATTCAGAACGGCCGGCTGCCCATTTCTCCATCGTTTCCTTGTTCGCCTTGGCTCTCTGGTCGGCCAGCCGGGAAAAGGCCTCGGGGATGTGATCGCTGACACCCAGCAAGGCCCTGAAGGCGTCCGGCCCCAGCTCGAGGAGCACCGAAGGGCTGGACACGGTGATTTCCGCGCTACGGGGCATGTCCAGCATCAGGCTCATCTCGCCCACCAGCGTTCCTGCCTCCAGTTCGAATTCCGCGACGCTGTTGCCCTGGTCGTCCAGGACCCGGCCCGCCAAGGATCCGCTGACCAGGATATGGCAGGTGTTGCCCTCTTCACCCTGTCGGTAAAGAGTTTCCCCGGATGTGAAACGAACCTTGCGAACCAGAGGCGCCACGGCCACCAGGTTGTCACGCGTCAACAGGGGTTGGCCCGCCGCATCGACCACAAGTTTCTGAGCCAGGTCACTGCCGTGAAGGGCATCGGTGATGAAGGCTGTTTCCTCTTTCTTGGGGTCGAGCTGCATCCGGTTGTTCACGAGCATCAAGTAGTCGTTCAAGAGCTGGTCGGACATGGGGAAGGGAATCTCGATGCCGGCGCGCTTGAAGCGGTACCAGATCATGCGGTTCACGTCGCCTTCGATGGTGACCCGGCGATGGTAGTCGCGGCTCCAGAAGCGCAACTGGTAATTGACGCCGAAATCCTGGAAGGCGGTGATAAAAGCGTCGGGTTTGGGATTGGGCAGGACGGTCTCCACGTCACCGGCCGCGGCCACCAGGGCGGCGATCACTTCGTCCGGGGCGTCGCTGTAGCTGGCGCCCACGTCGATGGTGTGCCTTCGTGTGGGATTGGGCCGAACCATGTTGTGCACCGTGGACTCGCTGAGCTTGGCATTGGGTACGATCATCATGTGCCCGGCCATCGTGCGGATCCGGGTTTCGCGCCAGTTGGTCTCCATCACCTTGCCGGTCAGATTGTCCATTTCGATCCAGTCCCCGGGCATGACCGAACGCGTGATGTGCAGGGACATGCCGGCCAGCAGGTTGCCCAGCACCCCTTGCAGGGCAAAACCGATCACCGCGGTGATCAGGGCGGTCGAAGCCAGCAGGGGGGCGATGTCGATTCCCAGTTCGAAGCGCAGCACCGCGAAGGCCAGTCCCAGGACGGCCAGTGCCCGGGCGATGCCGAGCAACAGCCCAGGAATGGGTAATTCGCGGCCGCGACGGGCAAACAGGAGGTGAGCGGTGCCCTCCAGCAACAACAGGACCGTCAGTCCGCTCCAGAAAAGGTACCAGGCGGTCAGGTGCTTGGAGTTCTCCTGTAACCAGGCCGCCGGTCCGGGCAGGTAACCGAGCAGCAGGACCACGGACCAGGTCAGAACCAATACAATCAAGGGCGTGAGAATGAATTTGAGGAGACTCCCCAGACCAGTCGGGGCCGGACCGGTGTCCGGGCCGATTTTCCGCAAAGTCCGGGATATTCCCACGGACACCAGACACAACAACAGCATGGTCACGACTTCGATGACGGTGGGCATAAAGGGATTCACACCGGTTTCTCCCTGGTATGGTGGTACGGGCTTTTTTTATGCGGCAGCTAAGGGCAGTATGCCCTCGGCGGGAATTCCTGACCAGTCGGAATTGCCCGCGGGGTCATTAATCCGAACCGGCGATCACCAGTTCCTGACCCTGCCGCGCAAAAAACACCTGGGCGTTGCCGCCGTTTTCCCGGACCAGTTCTTCAAAAAGATGGTTGCGCTCGTCCAGGTTGTGGTCCTCGTTGCCGGGCGCGTGGTGGGTGACGGCGATCCGTTTGGCCCGAACCGCCATCCCGACTTCGGCGACCTCTTCCCAGGTGCTGTGACCCCATCCGGAGTAAAGGGCATACTCGGCGGCGTTGAAATGTCCGTCCATGGCCAACAGAGACAGGCGCCGCGGGCCCCGGCAGAAATCCAGAAACATCTGGCGCTGCCGGTCATCGGCCTGGCCCCATTCCACGTCCGTGGCCAGGACAAAGGAACTGTCGGTGGCCGGCTCGTCGATACGCCAGGCCAGGCACCCGTTCGGGTGGGCCAGAGGGCAGGCCCGGATCTCCAGCTTTCCCAAGGGGAAAAAATCACGACTGCGGTCATCGAGCCAGAGTCCATCCGCATGGGATATGTCCAGGGTCGTCAAGTCGGCTTCCATCTGGGCCAGGGGAATGGGCCAGAAGGGCTCTCCCAGGAAGGTGCTCAGGATCTTGTGCGTGCTTGGCAGGCCACCAACAGAAACGGGGCCCGCGATGGTCAGGGGCCGCCCCTTCTGGTAAAGGGGACCGAAGGTGGGCAGACCCATGAGATGGTCCAGATGGTAGTGGGTCAACAGCAATACCAGGGGCTGGGAGGGCGCACCCAGGTGGGGCAACAGATTGCGCACGCCAGTACCCGCATCAATGACCACCCGTTCCCCCTGGTCACCGCACACCAGCACGCTGGTGGTGTCGCCCCCGTACACCGAAAACCGGGGGGCGAATACGGGCTCGGATCCGCGGACGCCGCCGAATATCACCTTCATGGTTTCATTTCCTTGTCAGGTTCCACACCGGATCGAAGCCTTCGTTTTCCAGGGCCAGGCGCTCGGCCCATTTGCCGGCCGCAGGATCCTTGGCCTCGTCGTTCAAGGCGGCCATGGCCTGTCTGGCGGCCTCGGCATTCCCGCGTTTGCACAAGGTCAGGGCTGTATGATAGGCATCCCAGCTGGCCGGCGGGCTTTCGTCCGCGAATCCTGCCACCTCGTAGACCCTGACCGGCTGCTGGCGGCCGACCACCCGCAAATCACCCAGTTCCCGGGCCAGAATATCGCCGTCGACCGCTTCGTAGGTAGCGGCGGTGATCATCAGATAGGTCCCGAAAACCTTGTTGGCGCCTTCGATCCTTGCAGCCAGATTGGCCGCGTCGCCGAGCACAGAGTAGTCGAATCGCTGGTGCGAGCCCAGGTTGCCCACGATCACCGGTCCGGTGTTCAAACCGACGCGCATGCGTAAAGTGGCGTCGAAACGTTCCTGGAATTCGTCCCGCCGGGCGCTCAACCGGCGCTGGCAAAGAACCGCGGCCCGACACGCCCGCCGGGCATGATCAGGCTGATCCACCGGCGCGTTCCAGAACGCGATGATGGCGTCGCCCTCGTACTTGTCCAGCGTTCCGCCTTCGGCCAAGATGATGTCGGTCATGTCCGTCAGATACTCGTTCAAAAGCTTGGTCAAGCGGTCGGGCTCAAGGCCTTCGGATATGGTGGTGAATCCTTCCAGATCGGTGAAGAGGATGGTCAGCTCGCGCCGCTCTCCTCCCAGCTTCAGACTGTCGGGATCGTCCATGATTCTCTGGATCACGTCCGGGCTCAGGTAGTGGCGAAAAGCTCCTCGGATGAATCGTTTCTGCCGGCCTTCAGTGGCCCAGGCCAGGATCAGCGCTCCGGCCAAGGCCCCGGCATGGCCCAACGATTGGGGCAGGACGGGCCACCATACGCCGGCCCCGGCGGCCAAAAGGCCAATGACCGCGGGCAGCAGCAGAAAGGCCGCCAGCACCAGCACCGTGCGCCACAGGCTTCCACCCAACAGGAGGGCCGCGCCGGCCAGGTAGGAAAAAAGGAAGATCACCGTGATGACAACCGCGGTCGCCGGTTGGCTGATGAAACTGTCGTGAAGCAGATTGTCCAGCACCGCGGCGTGAACAGTCACTCCGGCGCTGACGCGGTTCAGTGGCGTCGGACGCAGGTCCTTCAGGCCGGGAGCACTCAGACCGAACAGCACATGTTTGTCTTTGACAACCGATGGATCCAGACTGGGGGCGGCGCCTTCGATAAGACGCAGATCCGACTGGACCACGGCGGCCGCGCTGTAGATGGGCCAGAACGTTTCGGGATCCCGAAAGTGGAGGATGCGCTCGGCGGGCCCGCCGTCCAGAACGGCCCGGACTTTTCCGGATTCATCGCCGATGAGGGCCGCGGCCGCGCCAACCGAGAGCATGGGCCCCGAGCCGGGAACGTCGCGCGTCAGGGTCGCCCGGCGGAACACGCCGTCGGCGTCTGGTACATCGCTGACGTTGGCCAGGGTGTGGCAGTTGTCCCGGACTTCAGGAATGGGCAGGGTCACTTTTGCGGCCGGGTCATCACTGGCCGGAACAAAAGCCGCGCCCACGAAATTCCCACTGGCGGCGATGGCGTCGCCAAAGGCCTGGTCGTCCCACACGCCGTACACCGAAGGTTCGGTGTAAAGAACGTCAAACGAAATAGAACGAGCCTGGCCCCGCACGCAAAAATCGATGACGGCGGTATAGACTTCCCGCGGCCAGGGCCACGACCATCCGTTGGTTTCCTGGCCCCAATCGAGGCTCGGCTGGTCCAGTAGTATCAGGCAGATGGGCGAAGTTTCCACCGACCGGTCGGTGGCGCCCCGCGTCGCCAGGGAACGAACCCGCCAGTCCCAGGTGGCGTTTTCCCACCGGTCCAGGGCCCCTGCCTGCCACAGGAACACGGCCACCGCCGTGGCTCCGGCGGCCAGCCAGAGGGCCTGGATCAGTTTGCGCCGCCTGTCCTTCATGGGCGGCTGTTCACGGTGTCGCCGTGGAGGCTACAAAACGCTGGTGCCGGACCTCGGGTTCGGTTTGGTCGGGTAGCCCGTCCAAGGCGGGGGAAATGCCTTCGATCCGGTCCTTCGGCGCGGGATGAGTTCGTGCAAAACCGGGCCCGCCGGAGGTCAGGCGTTTTTGCATCTCGGCCAGCATGCTGGGCAACGCCTTGGGGTCGTACCCCACCCGCTGGAGGATCGTGATGGCGATCTGGTCCGCCTCTTCCTCCAGGCCCCGTGAGTAGCCGTTGACCATGAGGGTGGAGGTGATGTCGTCGATGCTGCCTTCGTAGGCATCAACCAGCTGCTTCAGATCTTCGCCACCGAAATTGCGCGCACTTTCCGAGGCCAGAACGGTCAAGGCACCGGTAAGCCGGCTGTTCTTGATGGCTCGCAAACCGTGCTTGCCGACCACGTGGCCGATTTCATGGGCCAGAACGGCGGCCAATTCGTCTTCGGATTGGCACAGGTCCAGCATGCCGGAGCTGATAAGGATGAGTCCGCCGGGAGCGGCGAAAGCGTTGATCTCATCCGTCTGCAAAAGCTGGAAGTGATATCCTCCGAAGGTCTCGGGACGGTCCGAAGCCATGGCCAGGGTTTGACCGAGCTCATTGAGGTAGCGGTTCGTCCGCTCGAGGTCGTAAGCCTGGTAGCTGGCAAACATCCGGGCGGCCACCGCACGTCCGAGATAGTATTCCTGCTCAGGAGTGATATCCCTGAAAGTCATTTCCACCGCGTCGATGCCGCGGTGCAGTGAATCAGCCTGGTCCTGGTCGATATGCCCGGTCGCCTCGGCGGTGTCGGTGGCCACCTTGGCGATTGTCGCACAGCCGGCCATCCACCAGATGGCGGCGGTCATGAAGATCAATGACAAAAGGAGCCAGAATTTCCTGGATGAAGTGAGGTGCCGCTTCATGCTACCTACCTCCTTCGGCCGGAATTATCTGTCCGGCGGCCAGGAAGGCCTCGGCCTGTTCGGGGGTGACCACGATTTTTTCCATGCGGTCCACTCTGTTGAAATCCAGGTCTTCATTCTGCTTGCGATATTCCTTCTCCACCTGGTCGTTGAAACCCTTGCCGGCCAGGGCGATCTCCTCTCCCGAAGCGCCGGTCGCCGCCTCGGTCCCGCCCGACACCATGGCCAGTTCCTTTTCGGACAGGGCCGATTCGTGCAGCCAGCCCGTCTTTCCCTGGGGGCCGGTAACCTTGACCCAAGGTCCCTGACGTGAAGCCACATTCACCTGAGTGCCATAGGAAATATCTGAGATGGTGGCGCCCAGAAAGGAAGGCCGCGCCCGCAACTTTGTCGTCCGTACCTGAACACTCATGACCTGTCCGGCGGCCCAGGCAATTCCGGCCATCAGGGCCAGGGCTACCCACAATCCGGCGCCCAGCCGAGGTATGAATTTGAAGTTGCCGAGTTTTGACTTCATCATCGCCGCCTCCCTCTTGTCAGAAATGACCGGGACCTTAGCCGATTCAGCGTAGCTGCGCGCGGGTGGGACCCAATAGAATCGAAACCGGACCCCACCATAACAAATATTCGGGATGATGAAACGAAGGAATCCGGTCGGTCTCAAGGGGCTAAACCGTTTGAGGTTGCTTTTTCCTACAATTTTGCTAGGATTTGCAGGTGGGGTGGCTGACAAGCCCGGCTTCGTGAATCACCAGATTGGCGAGCCATTCGCGACCCGGACCCAGCCATTCGCGACCCGGACCC
>CBDUDB010000139.1:0-7141 GCA_965365795.1 uncultured bacterium
TGCTGGTGACCATCGACACCGCCCGGCAGGATCGCTTCGGCTGTTACGGATATCCCCTGGCGAAGACCCCGACCATCGATGCCCTGGCCGCCGGAGGAGTCCAGTTCGACGAGGCGCTGGCCACCGTTCCATTGACCCTGCCCTCGCACGCCACGATCCTGACCGGACTGTCCCCTCTCGGTCACGGGGTTCACGACAACGGCATCGATGCCCTGGGACCCGAACCATCCACACTGCCGGAAACCCTCAAGAAAAACGGCTACGACACCGCGGCGTTTATCGCCAGTTTCGTCATGGACGCCCGGTTCGGACTGGACCGGGGATTCGATCTTTACGACTTCGAGATTTCCATGGCGGGTTACCGCCCCCAGATGGTCGACTTCAACGAACGGCCGGCCAACGAAGTGACCGACGCGGCCATCAACTGGCTCGATGGGCGGCGCAAGTCAGGGGCTGGCGCACCATTTTTCGCCTGGGTCCATTATTTTGACCCCCATTTGCCCTACCGCTCGCCGTTGCAGGAAACACCCCAGTTCCGCTCGCGGCCTTACGACGCGGAGATCGCCTTCGTGGATCAACAGCTGGGTCGATTGCTGGAGAATCTGGGTCAAAATGGGGAACTCGATCGCACGGTGGTCATCATCACTTCCGATCATGGCGAATCCCTGGGCGAACATCAGGAAGCGACCCACGGCATGTTTATCTACAACAGCACCATGCGGGTGCCGTTGGTCTTTTCCTGCCCGTCCCTTTTCCAGGGGCCGCACCGTTGCCGTGACCGGGTGGTGGGCCTGGTCGATCTGCGGGCCACCATCGAGGACCTACTGGGGGTCGGCCCGACCGATCAGCTCGATGGTCAAAGTCTCCTGCAAGAAATCTCGCCGGACCGCCTTCTCTACATGGAAACCGAAGGTCCTCTGACCATGACCGGCGCCAGCCCCCTGCACGGCGTGCAGCGGCGCGACCGCAAATACATCCAGGCCCCCATTCCCGAGTATTTCGACCTCGAAAACGATCCCGGCGAACGGAAAAACCTGCATTCGTCCCGGGCGGCGGAGGTGCGTCCGCTCGAATCCCGGCTGACCGAAATGATGGGACAATCGGACCAGAGCGCGGGTTCCCAGCGCCAGATGACCGAGGAGGAAATCCAGCGCCTCAGGTCGCTCGGTTACGTGCATACGTCCGGGAAAACTGACGACGGAACGCTGCCGGATCCGAAGATAATGATCCAGGCGGTCAATCGCGGCCAGGAGGCGGAAAAACTCTATGCGGAAAAGAAATATGAGCAGGCCGTCACAGCCGCTCTCGAAGTAACCGACATGTGCGCCTCGTGTACCAGCGCCGTGCGCGTACTGGCCTTCAGTTATCTCCGCCTCGACCGGCCGGCCGAGGCCATCAAGGTTCTGCGTGAATTTGTCGACCGCTCGCCCGAGGTGTTCATTGTTCGCTCGCTGGCCCAGGCCCTGATCATGACTCAGGATTTCAACGGGGCTCGTGAGGTGCTTGATCAATACGAAAAGATCGACCCGACCGATGGCCGGGTCGCGATCATGCGCGGCGACTGTTTCGACCATCTGGGCCAGCCGGCCAAGGCCCTCGAAATGTACGAGACGGCCCGCCGGTTGGACCCCAACCGGGTCGGCATCACAGCCGAGCAACGCATTCAGCGAGTTCGGGCCCGGCTCAAGGGGAACGAAAAATAACGCAATTTGTTGTAAATTAACAACATAAGGGGAAGTCGCCCGCCGGCGGGTTTTTACACTTGGATATCAGATATCCAGGCATCAGGGGCCCCCGGGGGCCCCATTTCGTCAGGTTCACCCCCTCACCCTATATTTATGATATCATTATAAATTACCTGATTTTCGTTGGTCTACCCCTCGTCGGGAATCGGAAAGGAGCCATCGTGCTCACTTTTAACGTTACTCCCTTTCGATTGATTCTCGTGGGGATGATGGGAATCCTCCTTCTGGCGGTCACCGGCGCCGCGGCCAAGCCCCCCGCGATCCAGGTTCACCAGTCCGAACCCACGACTGCCGAAGAACTTTCCATCGCCGTCAATCCGGCCAACCCCTCGGTGCTGGCCGCCGGAGCCAATATAAATTACCACTTCCGGTCCACCGATGGCGGGACATCATGGACCGAACAATTCCTCAGCTCGCCGCTGGGCGTGGCGGGCGATCCCTGCGTGGTCTTCGACGCCGACGGCAATCTCTACTACTCCCACCTATCGTACCCCCAGGGAGGATCCTGGCTGGACCGGATCGTGGTTCAGAAGTCCACTGACGGAGGCTTGACCTGGTCCGAAGGTGTCGGTGTCGGCCACAATCCCCCCAAGGACCAGGACAAATCGATCATGTCGGCCGATCGGACCGGGTCCCCGTATCGAAACAATCTCTATATCGCCTGGACCGAGTTCGACACCTACGGCACCTCCTCGCCGACCGATAGCACGCGCATCCTGTTTTCCCGGTCCGTCGATCAGGGCCTGACCTGGTCGCCCGCCTTGCGTGTCAGTGACCGGGGCGGCAACTGCCTGGATGGAGATGACACCGTGGAA
Source organism: uncultured bacterium (assembly GCA_965365795.1). Lineage (GTDB taxonomy): Bacteria > Krumholzibacteriota > Krumholzibacteriia > LZORAL124-64-63 > LZORAL124-64-63 > JAGLCY01. The sequence continues at coordinate 2,561 of CBDUDB010000139.1, forward strand.
GGGGCCACACCCGCGGTCGGCCCCGACGGCGACGTTTACATGGCCTGGTCCGGACACGATATGATCTACTTCGACCGCTCCATCGACGGAGGCGCCAGCTTCGGCGAGGATGTCATTGTCTGCGATCAGCCTGGCGGCTGGGCTTTTTCCGTCACCGGGATTTATCGCTGCAACGGTATGCCCATTACCGTTTGTGACGTGAGCAACTCCCCCTACCGGGGCCGGATCTACGTGGTGTTTTCCGACCAGCGCAACGGGACCGATGACACCGATGTCTTCATCTGTCACAGCGACAACCACGGCGGAACCTGGAGCGAGCCTTTGCGGGTCAACGACGATGCCGGCTCTTCCCACCAGTTCTTCCCCTGGGCCACCGTCGACCCCTCGACCGGGAACGTTGCGGTCGTATTCTACGACCGCCGCAATACCGCCGGCGACGCCACCGAGGTAACCCTGGCCATCTCCACGGACGGCGGAGCCACCTTCAACAACACCATCGTCAGTGACACCCCTTTCACCCCGTGGAATTCGGTGTTTTTCGGGGACTACATCGGCATTGATTCCTGGGACGGGACCACCTATGCCATCTGGATGTCCATGGACGAAGGCGAACTGGGAGTCTGGATGGCGAAAACCGCCTCCCCTTCGGGCGTTTACTCGGGTTCGGACACCGTCACCGAAACCGCCCTGGTGATGAGGGCGACCTCCACAACTACCACGCGCCGGACCAAGATATCGTTCACGACCTATCACGATTCGGAGGTCCGGCTGTCGGTCTACGACGTGCGCGGCCGCCTGATCCAGTCCCTGGTTTCCGAAACGAGACCGGCCGGGCAGTACACCGAGATGTGGGACGGCACCACAAGGTCGGGTAGCAAGGTAGCTTCGGGCATGTACATCGTTCACCTGCAGGCGGGCGCCGATGTGGTCACACGGAAGGTTGTGATGGTGAACTAGGTTGCCGACTACGCCGTTCAGCCCTGGCCATCAGCACCAGCAACAGCGAAGTCGATATGATCGCCCTGACGGCATAGACCGAGGCCAGCGTCCCCTTGCTCGAAAGCAGCGAGAAGATGGGCGCGAGCAGCAGGCTGATCCATACCGCAAACGACTCGGTGTTCTCCTTCGAATTCCACAATCTCTTGACCACGGGAAAATACGCGATCACCAGGATCGACTGGATGAACAGGTTGGCCTCGGCGTGCCTGCGGGAAAAGGCCCAGAAAATGAGAATGATGACAACCGCCACCAGGCAGCCGCGGTCGAAACGGTTGAACTTTGTGCTCTTGTCGCCAAACAGAAAAATGACGATCGACACATAGACGCAAAGCAGCAGGTCCGAAGAATTGAGGATGTTGTCCAGCAACGTGAAATCGCCGTCAAAAAGATAGGTCGCCAGGCTGCCGCCCACGGCGATCGAAAAAAAGGTCCACATGGCCAGCGAAGGCTTGATGGTGCCCCGCCGGATCAGGACCGTGTGCCTGACGGCGATGAACAGGTTGATCAGCAGCACCGCAGCGATGGAAAAGGTCCTCAATAGCCGTCTCCATTCAAGCTCACCGCAGCAGCGTGATTTTCTGACGCACTTTCCGTTCCCCGGCTTTCGCCTGGACCAGATAAACGCCGCTGGCCACGGCCCGGCCCCGATCGTCCTGCCCGTTCCAGGTCAAGCCGTTGCGGATGCCGACCGGTAACACGCCCCGGTGAAGGGTCCGGACCTTGCGGCCGCGCAAATCAAATACCTCGATGGTCACCTCGGACGAAGGTATGGCAGTCATGTCCATCTCGATGGTCACCCGCGGATTGAAGGGGTTGGGGAAACAGTGAAGCCCAAAGCCCGTGGCCACCGGAGTGTCCTCGGCAACGCCGCTGACATGCCCGGGACCATAAGCGGTTTCGCCGTAGGAAACCGAAACCGATCCCGCTCCGGAATCGGCGCTGCGGACCTGGAGGAAGCGGTAGTTGTTGGGCGAGGGAATCGCCTTGTCGGCATCGGCGGGCACCCAGGGTTCCCACTCGATGAAGGCCAGGTCGTCGTACCAGCTGTAACCGGTGTCACTGGATGGGGGTTCGTGCCCGCATCGCATATCGAAATACACACCACTACCGGGGGTTTCCAGATCGCGCCATTGCCGGATCCATCCGGTGGTCCCGTCGAAACGGGGCGCTAGATCGAAATCTTCCACAGGTGTCCCGGCCGACCGGCTGTCGTAGTAACGCACCATGATCCGCGCCTGATAGGCGTTGTCCGCGCGGAACCAGCCCACCGCCGAATGCTCCTTGGACGGATCACAGGGCAGATGTTTTTCCAGATCCGATCCCGTCTGACCCGAAGCCCCGGAAAGGCGGCGCAGGCGCAGGCTCCGCTGGCCCCCATGCGTCACATCGGTGACCAGTTCCTCGTCGTCGGTATTGACCTGCCACAGGTCGGCGCCTTCGTCTTCGAAGCCGCCGTGCCAGAGAATCTCCCGCCCCCAGCGAACTTCCCAGGGACCCCCGTCGGTCAGGCCCTCCACCTGGGACAGGTTGCCCTGGCCGGCCAGCAGCAGCGGTTCGGAAACGGCGAAGCCATCGCTTTCGGTCAAAGGCAGGGCTGCCTGGGTCACGTTGAACGTCGAATCCAGGTCGGCACGGGTCAAATGAATGCGCGCTTCGTTGCTGTCGGTCATGGGCACCACGATCGCATTCATGGGCCGGGAGTAGTCGGCCAAACGGCCCACGATTTCACGTCCCAGGTTGCCGGTGGCCGGCTCGGGAATCCAGTGATTGATCCAGGCCGGCGTGCAGCGGTACCCGGTGATGCCCGTCTTTTCAACCTCCAGGGTCAGCACCATGGTGGGCATGGTCTCGGTGTAATACAGGTCGAAGATGAAGTTGCCCAGACTGTGGGCGATGAGTTTCCCCTGGTACGATTCGAAACCCTGCAACACGTGGGGGTGGTGATTGATCAGGATGTCGGCGCCCATGTCGATGGCCATCCGTCGCAACTGGCGATCGTCTGGGGAAGGTTCGACCCTGAACTTGAAGTCAAAATCCTCAGGACTGATTTCGGCGACCTCGATCCGGGGCGGAGCCACCATCGCATGTTTATGCGCCATCCCCGGCGGAGCCGTTTCGTACTCGTCACCGCTGTGGGTCTGGACAATCACGATGTCCGCCAGGGGCCGGGTATAGTTGATGGAGCGATCGAGCTGGTCGGGCAGAAAATTGGCGAAGCCGGGCTTGTCATAACCCGCGTCCAGGAACGGCTGATAGTTCCACTGCCGGCCGGTGCGGTTGCAGAGGCCCAGAAAGCCCATCCGCACACCCTTTTCCGTCCAGAAAGTCGGCAGCAGCGCCATGTAATCCGAGGTGCCGGCCCCGCTGTACCGGATATTCAACAGCTCCAGCCCGTCCATGGTGTCGAGCATGCCGATTTCGCCGTAGTCGGTGATGTGGTTGTTGCCCAGGGTCACCAGATCGATCCCGGCGTAGGACAGGCCGGTAATATTCGGCGGCTCACTGCGGAACACCACGCTCTTGGTGGGATGCCGCGTGCCCCGGTCGGTGTACGAAACCTCCAGGTTGGCCACGTTGACGTCGGCGGCCTGGCCGAAAATGTCCAGCGTCGGGGTGAACAGGGCCTCGATCCCGTAGGTGTCGATGATCCCGCCGTTGTTTTCGTAGCCGCGGCCGGTGAAGACGTCGCCCACGAAGTTCACCGTCAGCGGTCCTTCGGATCCCCCGGGCGCCACGGCTATCTGGCAGGTGTCGCCGGCGGCCAGGCCCTCAGGGTCGGTGACACACAAACCCACCGTATAGGGATAGTCCGCGTGGACCACGAACTCGTGCTGGGGGTTCTGCAGATCACTGATCGCGTTGTCGCCAAAATCCCAGGCCCAGGTGTGGGTGTCCGAATCGGGATCAAAAACTTCGCCCATGAAATCGATCGTCATCTGGAACAGTTTTTCGCTGAGCTTCTTTTGCGAGGCGACGGTGTACAGGATGCGCGCCGTTGGGGCCCGGGGCAGGTCGTCGGTCACATCGGAAATGGCGTCAAAAAGAGTGATGGCCTCAGAGCCGCCGTCCGCGTCGTTGACATATATCAGCTCGTCCAGGGACGGCAGATAGCCGAATCTGATCTCCCAATCCCGGCCGATGGGCAAAAGGTACAGGTGCCATTCATTCCGGGGAAAGGCGCCCTGGTAAACCGTGTACCAGTGGGTTTCTTGAGGCAGGTCGGCGCCGAAAAAAGTGTAGAACAACTCGTTCTGGCCGTCGCTGACACCCACAGCCTGCATCTCGCCCAGATCTTCGCAGTGGATAGCCACTTGCCAGACCGTCGAATCGGCCACCGCGACCGGGGCGATGGTCTGGGTCTTCCAGGTGTTGCCGAACAGGCGCAAGCTCGATCCGCTGCCTCCGTAGGCATTGCTACCGGTCACCTCCCAGTCGCCGGGATCCTGATCCTGATCGGGGTAGCTATCCAGAACGGGTGTGCCGGATTCGAAGTCCTCGATGACGACACCCCTGGCCAGACCTTCGACAGGGAGATAGAGCACCAGCACCAGGGAGCAGATCAGCAATAGTTGTCTGGACAAA
>CBDUDB010000140.1:0-7130 GCA_965365795.1 uncultured bacterium
GGAGGCTCCAAAGTCCTCCAGATCGTACACCTTTTCCTCATCATCGGAAAGGGCCATATCCGCCGCTGGCTCCGGGGTCAGGCTGAAACCGCCCGGATTTTCCAACTCCAGACTCGGAAATTCTTCTTTCGGTTTGGCCATTTCTTCCTGGCCAGGAAGGACCGAGGAGGAAAAGTCCGGGTCGCTGGAACCTTCGGTCTGCGGTAGGAGGAGGGAACCCGCCGTGGCAAAAGGATCTGCGGGAGCTGTTTCACCAACCGGTTCCAGGGTCTTTTTAGGCATGCTCTGTTGTTCGAAGTTGAGCATGGCGACCGGCGCCTCAGACGAATCCTTACGGGGAATCGAGTCGGAATCGAATTCGGCACCGGTCAATTTCGCGTTGGATTTCCCGAGGTGAACGAATCGCTCCTCCTGCCCGTTGAATTCCTTGCTCAAATCGGCCAGGACGCTGGAGATCCGGGCTGCCGCGGGGCCGAAGTCCTGGACTTCCTCCGCCATATCATCCTCGGGACCCCGGTCATGTTGGGTGATCAGAGCGGCCAGGGTTTCCAGCTTTTTGTGGATGCCTTTCTGGGCCTGAGCCGGCGTGCCGCCCATTTCCCGGTCGTTCACCCGGTCGGTCAACTCGCGGAATCCAGTTGTCAGATCCTCGAGGGACTGGCTCATGGGCAGCAGGCGCTCACCCCGGGGACCCAGACGAGCCACTTCCATGGCGATCTTGAAAGCCAGCTTGCTGCCTCGATCCACCAGATCGTTCAATTCGGCCGCCATCTGATCGGCAGCCATGCCGCCGGTGGAGTGCGAAGCGATGTCTTGCCGAATAGCTTCGATGATGTCGGTCATGCCATCGGTAGAGCCCGACTCGGCCATGGATTTTTCAAGGTGGCCGGCCAGTTCGTTCATCTGCTTGGTCAATTCATCCAGAGCCGTGCATTGCACGCCCAACTTGTCGAGGGTGGACAGATTCCAATGCCGGGAATCCCGCAATGTATCGCTGAATTCCTGGCCTGATTCCACGTCCCGGTTCTCGTATTCCTCGAGCTTGTTGACCGCAGTGTCCCTGGAATCGAAATACCGGATCATCTCGTCCGCCAGGCGTCCCACTGCAGGGTGGTCGAAGCGGCCCGTCAGCTCAGACCGGGAATTCGTGCTCAGGGCTTTTTCGAGCCGGTGCATTTCACCTTCGACACCCATGAGTCTTTTCTGGCGGGCCTCCTGCAAGCGCCAAGCTCCGAGCGTGCGGATGACAAAAGCTTCGGCCGGAGGGAACTCCGCGAACTCATGGCTTTGCCATTCTTCTTGCTTGTCCATATCCAGGGAGGTCAGACGATCCAGCATCTCCTCCGCATCCTGTGCCCGCGCATTGGCCTGGATGGCTGCCCTGGACATCTTGAAACTGCCGAGCAGAGCCAGGAAAACGATGCCCATGGTGACCATGTAAAAGACATTCAGGGGGTGGTCGGCAAAATTCAGCAACTGATCGACCTGAAGCAGATTTTGCGGTTGCCACAGCGAACTTGGGTGAACCCCTTCAGCCAGAAGGATGGCCCCGCCCATGCCCACACCTGCGACCAGGATCGAGGCGGTGAACAGGAATCCCAAACCCATGGCGGAAAGTCCCCGGCTCCGTTTCTGCTTTCTCAGGGCAGCTGCAGCCATGGGATCAACGGGAATCTTTTCAACCAGGTTTTCTTTCACCATTTCGGACGCTTCGGCCTCGGCCTTGTCCCCTGGCTCGGCTGCCATCGCGGCGGGAGCATCTTCCGTGGGAAGGTCCTCATAGTCAGACAGGTCGTCGAAGTCGGCGAAACCGTCGAGGGAGTCTTCGAAATCGTCGAACCCCTCCAGGACTTCACCCTCGGACTCGGTATCCATGTCGTCATTCCAATCGAAACGATCCTGCTCGCTCATTCCCCGTTCCTTTCCCCTTGGGAGCGCCCGTTGGTCGGAAAGTCCCTTGGACACCAGACTCCGAAATCTTGGAGCCGGCCCAAGGACCAACCTGAACCATCCCAGGTCCATGCAATATTCCCGTGTGTAATCGGCGGATTTCAAGGAAACCAAAGCCCTAAATACAGGTCGACCCCGAGCAGATGGGTCATCCGTGGTCCAAAAACCACCACCGAAAAGGGAATGTCTCCCCCGATAAACAGCTTGTATCTCATAACCTATTATCAATAAACAGTTTAAAAAGTAATCACATATTTTTTCCCGGCATGGTCCCTGCATTTGCTTGCGCGAACCTCGAAACCAGGAAGGAACTTTTTCATGCCGAAACTGGGCATCAAAGCTGAAACAACGCCATATATCGAACTTTTTCCCGGTTGGTCAGGTCGCCGGCCCTGGAATTATTTTCTGATGGAGCAGATTCTCGAAGCCCGGCGGGAATCAATGTTCCCCACCAACGGGGCCGGGCCCGATGAAGACGTCAACGTCTACCTCTGCCACCTTCTGGCCGGGTTCCTGAACGGCCACCACGATGCGCGGGTCCAGTGGGGATCCGGACCGGTACTGTCACCGCCAGGCACCGACCGCGGCCGCCGGGAGCGGGCCCAGTGGTACCGCGTGAACGCGGACCATCGCCTGTTGTTTCTGGGATTGATGAATCGAGGTGACGGGTTGCGTCGGCGACCGGTCCACTACGGCATGACCGCCACCGAAACCCGGGGTCGCGACCTGTCCTGCGGCCGCAGCTGTTACGGCATGGCCGCCGATCTATTGGCCGGACGCCCCTGTGCCATCGCCCAGCTGGCGCCGGTGTGGCGAAAACTCGAGGTGCATTTCGAGGATTACGTACACGTCCTGGGCGTACTGGCCACCCGCCGATTGGGCCTGGGCGCCGTTCTCAGTGACGATGACCTGTCCGGGTTACTCGATCTGGCCGGCTGAAGTCCTCAGCGGCGGCCCTGTTACCGGGAAGATCCACAGAAATCCAGGATCTGGTTGAACAGGACGTCCTTCCCGTGAACCGCGAGAATCGAATGTCCCCCCTGGGGAAAGACCTGGAATCGCGAAGCCTTGTTGCGGGCCTTGTTCTGCAAAACCCTCAGGGATGTCGGGGAGGCCCGGTCATCGTCCTCGCACTGGGCCGCAAAAATGGGCACCTTGATCTTGCCGATTCTGCCCCGAGCCTTGTCCATACCCTCCATCAAATCCGCGTTCCAACCCAACCAACGGTGAATCAGGCGCATCCGGTGCAGCTTCAGGCGAACCGCCAACCGCTGCAGAAAAGATTCCCGCGGCATGATGGCCGGTGACAACAGCACCAGGGAGGAAACGCTTTCCTGGAGGGCCAACAGCAAGGCCAAGGTGGCGCCGAATCCCATGCCCACCACATGCACTTTGCCGCCGCCCCGGGCCAACAGCTGGAAACACTGCTGGGCCTGGTAGAGGGCCGATTCCCAGGACACCTCACTGATGGTGTGCCCGGCCGTGCCGTAATCCGGCAACCTCAGGACATAGACGTTGAAGTCGGATTCGAACAGGACGTCGGCCAGTTCATGGAGATCTCCCGGACGGGACGAGACCCCATGGATCAGAAGGCAGGAACCCTTGGCATCCTCCTTGACTCGCAAAACGCTGCGGTCGGGGTCAGGGATTTTCCGCACCTTTTCGTAGGAGGCGACCAGGCGCTGATGGGACCGCAGAGTCATGACGTGCCCGCGGGGAGAATCCGGCACCTGGGTTCGCGTTCTGGCCAGGTCCCAGGCGGACAGGGTCAGGGTTTGCGTCTGGGCCAAGGCGGGATCCACCGACGGCGCCGAGGGGGCAGAGCGGGGCGCAGGGCGGGCCGCAGGGCGGGGCGCAGGACGGGCCGCCGGCGCGGGCGCGGGTTTCCCACTTCTGGCAGGTCTACCGCGGCTGGGACCACGCTGCGGAGCGGGTCGTCCTTTCGGGTTTCGACCCTGAGAACTGGCTCCCCGGCCGCCGCTTCCCCGGCTACTGGGTTTTTTCCTGTTGTTGCTGCGGCCATCGGTATTCAAACTGTTTCCTCTTCCTGAATATCGAGATCACTCATGCTTGAGCAGATGATGTCGGGCCAATCGGCTTCGGCCATCCGGGCCAGGACACCGTGGTCGGGATATTTCCCCGACAGGACAAAGGCCGTGTGCATCCCCAGCCTTCCGGCCGTGACGAGATCGGAGATGGGATCATCCGAGATAAATAGGGCTTCCCCCGGACTGACGCCAACCCTTTTCAGTCCCTCAAGGTAGATTCCCTCGGCGGGTTTGCCCACGGTTACAACCCGGCCTGCTCCTTGAAGAGCCTCCAGCGCGGCAGCCCAGGTCCCCGGTCCCAGGCGACGCCGGCCGCTTCCGTCAAGATAGAACAGGTTGCGGTGCAGGCACAGCAGATCCGCACCTTGCTCCAAGATGGGTTCCAATACACCGTCCAGGGCGGCCACTTCCAGCTCGGGATTGGCCCCCAGGACAACCGCCTCGCAAGCCCCCTCTGGAGCGAGGTCAAAACCCTCGGCCCGCCAGAAACTCTCCAGAGCCGGCGTGCCCAGCCAGCGGATTTTTTGTCGATTTCTTTCCCTCAACCAACCCATGCCCAGGGACAGAGCTCCCACCAGGTGGTTTTCGGTCACCGGAAACCCCAATCCGGCCAGATCGCCGATCAGGTCCGCGGGCCGATGGGTGGTGTTGTTGCTCACCAGACAGTAGGGCCGTCCGCTGTCCGCCAGTCGGTTCATCCAGTCCACGGCCCCGGGAACCGGCTGGTAGCGCTTGTCCCTGACCAGCACTCCCTCGATATCGATCAGATAGGCTTTCACGACACCTGGTCGTTTCATTTTCCACCCCGCGTCCCGGAGGACTCACCGGAATTTTCTCCGGATTTCAAACGCCCGGCCTCGGCAACTTCGGTGATCATGCGGTCAAATTTCGGGGCCAGGCGATCCCAGCAGAAATCATCCACGTCGCGATCCAGGGAGCACACGTGGCCGCAATCGCTGCCGGATATCAGGTCGGCCAGCAGGGCGACGAGTTCGTCCTCGGAATCATAAAAATGTCGGCCTTGGCAGCGCGTCCCGTACAGCGAAGGATAAACCTGGGCCCGGGGTAGCACGGGGTAACAGCCGGCATGAACGGCCTCGGCCACGGAGATTCCAAAGTACTCCTGTTCGGCGCAACTGACCACGATATCCGCCCGCCTCAGATAATTGTCGTAATCGACGCGGGCGGGCAGGTGGCCGAACGCCAGACACCGGGGTCCCAACCGCTCCCGCAAGGGGGCGAATACCGTTTCCTGGCCGCGGACCTGACCCAGCAAAGCCACGTCGAAGTCCAATCCCCGGTCCAGCAATCGGGTCACCGCCGCGGCGAACAGGTCCGGCCGTTTGTCGAATTCCCACCGGTGATTCCAGAGGATGAGATGCCGATTCCCCCGGGGCCAGGCCGGACCGACTGACCGGTCGCACTTCCCTCCCCGGTACTGGGAAAAATGATCCGGCGGCAGGGGCGCCCGGTCCAGGCCGACGCCAAGCACGGCCGAGCGTCCTTCAAGGCGGGGCGCCACTTCCTTGGGCACCGCTTCGGGCATCCTGTTCAGGTAGGAGGGCACAGCGTCCAGAAAGAGGTCCCGGTGCCAGGCGGAATTGAAAACCACCCGGTCCGCGGCCAGGGTGCTGATGATGTTGGTGAAGCCAAAATGAAAATCAAATTCTTCTTCAGGGCTCAGGGGGTAAGTCAACTGATTCTCATGCATGTACAGCAGAATGGGGGTACGATCCAAAGGGGGATCGAGCAGGCCCCGCAGGTCGGCGACGTTGATGAATCCCGTCATGAAAATGAGATCCGGATCCAACGAAGGCTCCTGATTCAGGATGTCGGCAAACCAGGCCGCCGCCCCCCTCATGCGCCATTTCCAGAATCTCCCGGGTAAAACCAGGCTTTCGAAGCTGTGCCCGGAGCGTTCCACCAGCCCCTGGCGGAAAGCCCGGTGTGAACCGCTGTCATAGGGTTCGATGAACACAACCTTCTTTATTCCCAACCGCAGCAACCCCTTACCAACATTGGCAGACCTGACAAGTAATTATCAGATTTGATCAATAATTCGAGGTATTGAATCGTCGTTTCCTTTCCTTTATAATTGATTCTGCTGCAAGATCTAGCTGAATTTCGCCCAAGATTCACCCTGGGCCAGCAGTATCGCCGGTTTTTTGACGCGACTCACCATGCGTTGCCATGGGGTTATGTATGGATTCGCTTTGGTCGCGCCATTGGTCCAGGTACATTGAGGAGAGGATCCTGATCATGAAAAAGATTCTGTTTCCCGTCCTGATCGCTCTTATTCTCGGGACGGCAACAGCCGGAGCGGGGACCTTTGAGAATTCTTCCGTGGTGGGCCAGGTGCCCGACCGCATTCTGGTCACCGTTAAGGCGGGCATGACCCTGTCTCTGGACAAATCCTCCGGGACGCCCCAGGTCGGGATCGCCGCCCTCGACGCTTTGGCCACCAAGTATTCCGTCCACAATATGGAACCCCTCTACGGGGACATGACCATCAAGCTCAGGGAAAGGATGCAGGACAAATCGGCCGCCGATGTCCTGGACCGCGTTTATGCCGTCGATTTTCCCGCCGAGATGGGTCTGGACAATGTCCTGGCCGCTTACGGTGCCCTGGCTGAAGTCGAAGAAGTCCATCCCGTCGATATATGCAAAAATTACGGCGGATTTCTGCCCGACGACCCGGGGATCAGCAGTTCGCAATATTACCTGCGGAACTCTTCCCTCGGAGGCGGAGACATCCGCGCCCTCGGCGGCTGGACTGAAACCTTGGGTGACACCAATATTGTCATCTGCATTCTCGATTCCGGAGTCGACTGGCACCACCCCGACCTGGGCGGGGACCATCCCGATAAGGTCAACGGCGCCATCTGGACCAACTGGACCGAATACTACGGCACCCCCGGAGTCGATGACGACAGCAACGGCAAGATCGACGACATCCGTGGCTGGGACTTCGTGACCGGCGTCACCGGCCTTCCCGGCCAGGATTTGCAGACCCCGGACAACGACCCCATGGATTGGGGAAGCCACGGCACCAACTGCGCTGGTGTGGCCGCGGCCATCACCAACAACGGAATCGGTATTGCCGGCGCTGCGCCCGGTTGTAAAATCATGGCC
>CBDUDB010000141.1:0-7123 GCA_965365795.1 uncultured bacterium
GCCCTGCTGCTGTCTTTTCTAATTCTGGGGTTGGCCGGTTGTGCGGGTGGGTCCAAGGAGCCAAGCACCCAACCAGGCTCTGTTCAGGAGGGCCTGGCGTCTTTCTACGCCCACCGGTTTCACGGACGAACTACCGCCAGTGGGGAAATCTACGACGAGAACAAGATGACCGCCGCGCACAAGACCCTGGCCTTCGGCACCACGGTCCGGGTTACGGATATGGTTAGCGGGAAAGCCGTGGTCGTCCGGATCAACGACCGGGGGCCCTTCGTGGAGGGCCGCATCATCGATCTGTCCTACCGGGCGGCCCGTGAACTGGACATGATCAACGCGGGCGTGGTGAAGGTGCGTCTCGAGGTACTTCGAACGGACGGGGATTTTTAAAAGAAAATAACGGCGACCGCGGACCGGAACCGGCCCGTGATCGCCGCACAGATGTTGGCAAGTGGCCGGTCAGATCTGTTCGACGGCCTGGACTTCCGGAATGGCGGCTTTCATGCGGGATTCGATGCCCTGCTTCAGGGTCATCATGCTCATGGGGCAGTTGCCGCAGGCTCCCTTCATGCGCACAGTCACGATGCCATCGTTGTAGTCGATGAATTCCACGTCGCCGCCGTCGGCCTGCAAGGCCGGCCGGATCTCGTTCAGCACGGCTTCAATCTTGTCCCTCATGTCATTCCTTTCGGCGGGCCGGTTGCCCGAACCCGTATCAGACACCTGTCTGCTGCTATAAGAAAAGCTAAGACGCCCTCACCGGATGTCAACCCCGGGTTTGCCGTTGTGCCCGGGCCACGGCTCGCCTATGATCCCCCCTTTGAACCCTGTCGGAGATTGTTTGATCCGGATGGCAGCGTTTACTTCAGGAGTGCGACAGGAGACCGTGTCCATGAAACAGGAAATGTCCCCGGAACTGACCGCCGCACGCGACCTGGCCCTGCAGGCCGGGACGATCCTGCTGGATAGCCTGGGGAAGATCACAACCATAGAACAGAAAACAGCCACGGAATTCGTGACCGACGTGGATCGGCGAGTCGAGGACATGGTGATCGCCGGGATCCAGGAACGGTTTCCGGGGGACGCCATCCTGGCCGAGGAATCCGGCAGCAACCCGGGAAACGGGGAACGCACCTGGTACATCGATCCGCTGGACGGCACGACCAATTACGCCCACGGTTATCCTTTCTTCTGCGTATCAATCGCCTGCGGGGCCCCGTCCGGTCTCTTTTGCGGCGTCGTGTTTGCACCCTACCTCGACGAACTCTACCTGGGGCAGGCGGGCCAGGGGGCGAAGGTCCATCGTCCCGGTCATGGCGAAGTTCGCGACCTGACGCCGCGCCGGCCCGTGGCCCTGGAAAAGGCGCTTGTTGCCACCGGTTTCCCCTACGTGAGAAACGAAACCGTCGACAGGAACACCGGCCTGGTCCGGGATTTTCTGAAAGCCCAGTGTCACGGCGTGCGGCGGGCCGGCAGTGCGGCCATTGACCTGGCCCACGTTGCCGCCGGCAAACTGGATGGCTACTGGGAATGGGGTCTGCGGCCCTGGGATACGGCTGCGGGTTCTCTCATCGCCCGGGAGGCCGGAGTGTTGGTCACGGATTTTTCCGGTGATGACGTCATGATACCCACCCAGCATATCCTGGCCGCGGTTCCCGGCTTGCATGACCGGATGCGGCAAATCCTGGCGCCCGTTTTGGCCGGAGCCTCTTCAGCGACCGAGGTGACAGATGAGTAGTGAACTTTGGGTGGTGGTGACGACCTTTCCGGACCGTGAATCCGCAGAAAAAGTGGCCCGGCTGATGGTCGACGCAGGCCTGGCCGTCTGCGCCCAGGTGGGGGCCGATCTGGTTTCATTCTTCCGGTGGGAGGGCTCGGTCAAAGAGGACACGGAAGTGGCGGTTACCTTCAAGGTCCTGCCGGACCGTCTGGAACTGTTTACCGGTGAGCTCAATCTCCAGCACCCCTATGATGTTCCGCAGATCGTTTCCTGGCCTGCCCCAAACGTGAATCGGGCCTACCTGGATTGGGCCCAGGGAAAGACTCCATGAAGCGGCCCTTGCGCATGATCCTTCCGGTCGCGGTCGCTGCCGTGGCATTTTCCTTGATTATAGGCGTGGCTTTTGGCGCCGATGATGCCGGCGACAAATATTCCCCACCCGATTTCGGGTGGCTTTCGGTCGTGCCTCCGGTTCTGGCCATCGCCATGGCGCTGGTGACACGCCAGGTCGTTGTGGCCCTGCTTCTGGGTGTCTATTGCGGATCGTTGATCATCACCGGCAATCCGGGCGCCGCGTTCCTCAGGGTGGGGGACACTTACCTGGTGGGCGCCCTGGCGGACAAATCCCACGCCTCGATCCTGCTGTTTTCCGGCATTCTCGGGGGCATGGTAGGTGTTTTGTCCCGCAGCGGCGCCACCGAGGGCGTGGTTCACTGGCTCACCGGCCGGGTATCCGGCCGCCGCGGCGGACAGGTATCCACCGCGGTGATGGGCACGGTCATCTTTTTCGATGACTACGCCAACACCCTGCTCGTGGGTTCGACCATGCGGCCCTGGACCGATCGCCTGAAAATTTCCCGCGAAAAGCTGGCCTACCTCGTGGACAGCACGGCGGCCCCGGTGGCCACCGTGGCGGTGATTTCCACCTGGGTGGGATTCGAAGTGGGGCTGATCCAGGAAGCCATGGCCCGGCTGGGTTTCGGAGGCCAGGCCTACACTTTTTTCTTGCGCTCGATTCCCTATAGTTTTTACCCCTTGCTTACTTTGCTTTTTGTTTACCTGATCTCGATTACCGGGCGTGATTTTGGCCCGATGCGCAAAGCCGAGCTGCGGGCCTTCCACCAGGGCCAGGTGTTGCGGCCGGGCGCCCGGCCCGCCAGTGACGCGCCCATGCCCGACGATGAACTGGTTGCCGGATACGGGGGGGAAGCGGCGAGCCCACTGCTGGCGGGGATTCCCATCTTGTCGGTGATCTTGACCACGGCTCTGGGCATCTATTTCCACGGACGTCAGGTGGCCATGGCCGCGGGCACCGCTTCGCCGTCCTTGCGGGAGGTCCTGAACAGCGCTGACAGTTTCGCGGTCCTGACCTGGGCCGCTTTGGTCGGAGCGATCCTGGCCGTGGGATTGGCCGTGGGCTCGCGCCGCCTGTCGCTTATGGACGCCATGGACGGATTCATGGACGGCGTCAAGGCCATGGTCATTGCCGTGACGATCCTGCTGCTGGCCTGGTCGTTGAGCGCCATCTGCGACAACCTGGGGACCGCGCACTACCTGGTCGAGGCCAGTCGGCAGGTCCTGTCGGCCCGGCTGTTGCCCCTGGTGGTTTTTGTGCTGGCCGCAGCGGTGAGTTTCGCCACCGGCACCAGCTGGGGCACCATGGCCATCCTGATGCCTCTGGTCTATCCCCTCGGACATCAGCTGCCCCTGGACGCCGGCCTGGCCGCGACAACCGCCGTCAACATTCATCTGGCTGCCGTGAGCGCCGTGCTGGCGGGCGCGGTGTTCGGGGACCACTGCTCGCCTATCTCGGACACCACCATCCTGTCCTCCCTGGCCACGGGGTCCGATCATGTGGATCACGTGAAAACCCAGATGCCCTACGCGCTGACGGTGGCCGGGATATCCGCGGTATTCGGTTACCTTCCGGCTGGATTCGGCGTATCGCCGTGGTTGTCTCTGGGGCTCGGTATGGGGTGTGTCGCGGTGGTGGTATGGCGGGTTGGGAAAAGTGTCCATCAGTAAGGCTGGCTCCCGGAACGCCGGGACCCTAGATTTATGCCACGTACCATGATGACCGGGTTACCTGTAGGAGTTGTCCATGCCCCGTTTTAATCAGCCTCAAGTGGATGCGGCCCGCTGGATCGGTCTGCTGGCGATCCTGCTCGTGATCCTGGGCGTTTCGTCCTGCGGCAGCGGCAAGGTCACCTTCGTCTATCCCGATGAGGCCATGGATTTCCAGCAGCGCAACCTGAAGATGCCCGCGATCTACATCGATACGGTCACGGACATGCGGCCGATAGAACAACGCCAGGGCCAGGGAAAATTTTTCAAGATCACCTATCCTTCCGACGATTCCTGGGAGGTTCCGGCCACTCAGGTCTACGCCGAGGCCCTGGCCAAGGATCTCGAACAGACCCACCTGGTGGAGCTGGTCCCCTTGCACTCCCAGGCCGATTACATTCTGTCGGTGGATCTGCTGTCCATGGGTTGTCGGTTGAATCGCTCGGCGGCCTCGTTCCTGCTGACCGGCGCGCTGGGCGCGGGCTTGGGGTATGCCCTGGGCGGCGACAGTTCGCATCAAGCGAAGATGGCCGTGACCTTGGGTGTCATCAGCATGCTGGCGGTTCCGGTGCCGACCAAAAATCATGCGGAAGCCGAGGTGCGGATATCCCTGAAGGACCGCACGGGCAATGTGATTTGGCAGAAAACCTGTCTGGGAGAACTGGATACCAAGAAGTACATCACGCCGACATCGCGGCAGGATCAGGAGCTTGTGAACGAGCATCTGACCAAGGCGGTCAAAAAAGCCAACGCCTGCCTGCTCGGGCAGCTGCGCCAGGAATTCATCGACCGGTCCGAGGCCGCCGGCGGCGACTGATAGGCCGGCCAATCTCCGTTACAACAGTTCCGCGGCCAGGCTCGCCAGCTGGCTGCGTTCGCTTTTTGCCAGGGTGATGTGGCCGTGGATAGGTTCGTTCTGGAACCGTTCCACCACGTAGGTCAACCCGTTCGACGACGCATCCAGGTAGGGGTTGTCGATCTGGTAGGCGTCCCCAGTGAGGATCACCTTGGCGTCTTCGCCCGCCCGGCTGACGGCGGTCTTGACCTCGTGAGGGGTCAGGTTCTGGGCCTCGTCGATGATGATGAACACCTTGGGCAGGCTGCGGCCCCGGATGTAGGTAACCGCTTCGGCTTCCACCACCCCGGTGTCATACAGGTACTGAACCTTGTCGCCGGTGTGCTCGAGCTTGGGGTCGACCAGGAACTGGAGGTTGTCCGAAACCGGCTGCATCCAGCTGGTCAGCTTTTCATCCTTGCTGCCGGGTAGGTAGCCAATGTCCTTGCCCAGCGGCATGATGGGCCTCGATACCATGATGCGTCGGTACTTCTTTTCCTCGGCCACCAGCTGAAGGCCGACCGCAAGCGCGAGCAGGGTCTTGCCGGTGCCCGCCAGACCGAGCATGGTCACCAGCTGGATGTCCTCGCGCAAAAGCAGTTCAAGCGCGAAGTGCTGCTGCAGATTGCGCGCCGAAAGGCCCCAAGGGTGACTGTCGCCGTGCTGGAGGGGTTCGACGAATCCCGAGTCGGCCCGAAAGATTCCACGGGCGGTGTGTTTCGGATTCGAGTCAGCTTTCAGGAGCACGCCTTCGTTGGGGCACAGGGGCGCGTCGATCTGGACTGACTCACCCTGGTAGAACCGGTCGACGATGTCGCCGGAGACCTCGTGTTCGCTCCAGCCGGTGTACAGTTCGTCGAAGTTAACGACCCGGTTGAGGTAGTCCTGGGCCTTGATGCCAAGGGCATCGGCCTTGACCCGGGCGTTGATGTCCTTGGTGACAAAAACCACATCCGCGCCCGCCTTGACCAGGGCGCAGGCCGAAGCCAGAATGCGATTGTCGGGCTGGGATTGGTCCATGCCCTTGGGCAGGAAATCGGTGAAGCTCTTGACGAAGACGTAAAGTTTGCCGCCACCGGGAAGGTCCACGCCTTTGCTCAGCGGTTGGCCGTCGCGATGGGCGTCGATATTCCGGATGACCCGGCGGGCGTTGCGCCCTTTTTCGTCGTTGCCGCGCTTGAAGCGGTCGAGTTCTTCGAGCACGTCCACGGTCAACACGATATTGTGCTCCTCGAAGGCGGACAAGCTGTCGGCGTCGTGGAGTAAAACATTCGTGTCGAGGAGGAAAGTGCGTCCTGTGGGGGTGGGGATGCTGCCCTGGTCATCAACCCAGTGGCCGGTGTTCACGTCCATGTATCCCTCCAGAGGTTGGCCCGTTGGTGTTCTTCGCGTTGATCCTAACGGGGCGTTCCGGAACGAAGGGTGAGTAGGTTCCTTCCTGCCGGTATAGTACCGAAATAGTGAACCCTTGTCGCCCCATACTTGTCAGAGTAGATTGATACTTCAAATCGGCAACATGGAGGTTGACGCGCAATGCCATGGCTCGGAAAAAGATATAATAGATGGATCGTTATTTTCACCTGCCTGGCGATCCTGGTTTCGACCGGGGCCCTACCCGCCGGCGGGGTTGAGGCGGCGAAGGTCGCTCTGGACCCCCTGTGGCCCCTGGATCTTTCCACTCGATATTTGACCAGCAATTTCATGGAATACCGTTCCGGTCGGTTCCACGCCGGACTGGATCTGAAGACCCAGTCGAAATCCGGATTCGCCGCACGAGCGGTGGAGGACGGCTCGATCGTGCGGGTCAGGGCCACGCCCTTCGCCTATGGGCGGGCAGTCTACCTTTTGGGTGAGTCCGGACGGACCTATGTCTATGCCCACCTTTCACGTTTCAATGATCCCATTCGAGCCAAGGTCCTCACGAAACGGGAAAAATCCGGAAACTACCGGGTACGGCTTCATTTTGAGCCCGGCGAAATGAAAGTGCGGCAAGGGGAGGTGCTGGGTCTGACCGGGGAAAGCGGCACCGGGGGGCCTCACCTTCACTTCGAGGTGAGGGATCCGGACAACCGGCCGGTCAATCCCATGCATCACGGATTCGCCGTGCCGGATACCCTGGCGCCGGTGATTTACGCCGTGCGGGCCATTCCTGCTGATGCGCGCAGCCGGATCGATGGCGAACCCCCGGCCCGGATCGTCAAGGGGACCCCAGGTTTGAGCGGTGAGCAGCCGGTCCTGCAGATAGCCGGCCCGGTGGCCTTCGCCGCCAAGATCATCGACGCCAGCGACATTGCCGGCCACAGGCTGGAGCCCTGGTTGATCGAGGTTCGGCTGGACGGCGACCTGGTCTACCAGTGCCGCAACGACCGTTTCGATTTTTCCCAGAACAGTCTGCAGCGCCTGGAATGGCTGGAGGTGCCTGGCGTCCGGGACCACTGGCTGCACAAGCGGACCGGAAATTCGCTGACCGGAAGATTGGGCGAGGAGTGGTTCCGTGGGCCGGAGGGCTC
>CBDUDB010000142.1:0-7120 GCA_965365795.1 uncultured bacterium
CCATCACGGTAATTGAAGATGCGGAAGCCACTATCAAGGACAACTTCTTCAAAGGAAATGTCAGCACCATCTATGCCGCCGTCATTGGCGTCAATCGGTCGAGTGTGGTTGTCGAGGGGAATCGGATCGTGGAAAACCAGTCAGGAGAAGGCGCCGGCACCATTGACATCTATTCCGGCACGGGCGAGCTGCGAAACAACACCTTTATCCGGAACCTGGCTCCTGCGGGCGGATCGTGCCTCAATGCCATCGGGAATACCCAGGTGCTGGTGCATAACAATCTCTTTGCCCATAACGGGGGCGGCGGACCAGCCGTCTATTCTCCCAATTGCCAGGATTTTTCCTGCAATATCTTCTGGGACAACCAAAAGGACTATGAAGGATTCTGCAACCCCATCGGTGCCGATAACAACACTCACATCAACGCCCTGGTATGCAATCCCCACCAAGACAATTGCTCGGTTTCAGAATTCTCTCCTTGTCTAACCGGACCATGTGGTTTAATTGGAGCCAATTCGACTCCTGGCTGCAGTGACGATGTCGTTGTGGTGGAAAACCAAAGTTGGGGCTCACTCAAATCCTTGTACCGATAGACCCTTAACTGAACTTCCACCAGGGGCCTTTCGAAAAGGCCCCTGGTTTTTGAGGCTGCCATGAACAAGAAGAAAATCGCCAAATCCGGAAAAAGGATGCTGGAAAAAGCCGTATTCCAGGCCCGTTCGAGATTTGTCGAAAAATGCCTGGATCCGGAAAGGGACTCCACTCTCTTGTCGTGGGCCACCTACAGCCCCTGGTTGCAGGACGATGAATTCCTTCGATGCCATTCCATCATCAAAGAAAATACCCTGGTGGACATCTACCGCTGTTACGAACTCTGGCATCTTTTGGCCCAGACCAAGCACCTCGAGGGTGACATCCTGGAAGTGGGAGCTTGGCGAGGCGGTACCGGCGGATTGCTGGGACTGAGGGCCAAACTGCTCGGCCTCGGTGCGGATACTTTTCTCTGTGATACGTTCGAAGGAGTCGTCAAGTCCGGGGATCTAGACCAGCACTATTCGGATGGGGAACATGCGGACACATCCATCCCCGTGGTAAGCAGCCTGATGGAAAAGCTGGATGTCGATCGGTTCAAGATATTGAAAGGTTTTTTCCCGGAAGATACCGGGGCCGATATCGAGGACCGATCTTTTCGGTTTTGCCACATCGATGTGGATGTCTACCAGTCAGGCAAGGATTCCCTCGAGTGGGTCTGGTCCCGCCTCCCCGTCGGCGGCCTGGTGGTCTTTGATGATTTCGGGTTCCCCAGCACCCATGGAATCGCGCACCTCGTGCATGAAAAGGAAAACGATTCAGACCTGGCCTGCATCCAGAATCTCAATGGCCACGCCATTTTCGTGAAAACCGCCTAGAGGCGAAATCACAAGGACCTCAGCCACTTTTCCCGCTCCAGAAGGGTCTGCACCAGGCCAACTTCCTTGGCGACCGCACCTACGATTTTTTCCGAGCCGTCCGCCGACCGGTTCAACAGGAATCCCCTGCGCCCAGCCGATTCCCAGGCGACGGCATCCGTGTAAAGACGGGGTTTGATCAGGTGAGGAGCCCCCTCCTCGGGACAAAATGTGGTGCAGTTTCCGCAGTCGTTGCAAAGTTCGGCCAGGACCAGATACTGGGCCCGGGCCTCCAGTCCCTCAACGTCCTTGGAGGGAACATGAAAAAAGGCGTTGTTAGGGCAGACGGTGACGCAATTGGTGCACGCCACGCAATCGAACATTTCCAGTTTGTTGTCGACCTGCCGCAACGGTTTCCCAGTGGCCGCCAGGGTGTAAGGGGCCGCTCCGTCCACCGTCGCGAAGTGGTGGGCAGCCGCCTGTACCGAATCACGGTGGCCGGCCTGGCGGGCTTCGCTTGCGGCATTTTCCCGCAATTGATCCAGATTCGCCAGTCCCTCAGCTTTCATGGTCTTGACGAGTTTACGCAACCCCTGGGCCATGCGGCCGTACCCTCCCGGTTTCAGCAGGTCGCTGCAAATGGTCACCGGGGTCAAGCCCAGGGACACCGCCTCGGTCAGGTTGTCCTTGTCGATGCCCGCGCTGAAGGCCACGGGCACGGGGCCGTCGCCGGCCCCCACGCGAAATGTCCCGGGTAGGGCTTCGGTCAAACGGTCCAGCAGGGTGACGGCCATGACATGAAGGGGCTTGCCGCTCAGGTACATCTGTTTCCCCGGCATGACCCCGCGCTCATTGCCCACCACCAGGGTATTGGTCAGCTTGATGCCGAATTCCCGGCCACAGGCCGCGGCGAATTCTTCCAGCCGGGTGATCATTTCCAGGGCACGGTCGAACTTCAGATCCGCGGCGAAAGCCTCCGGCACCAGCGGCACCTCGGTGTAGCCCAGGCGATCGTGAAGAATCTCCCGGACCGTGTCCGGCCCCAGAAGGGTGGGATTCAGTTTCACGGTCACGTCCAGATCATGGACGGTCATCAGATGTTTGATGATGCCCTCGATCTCATCGGGCGGACACCCGTGAAAAGTGCTGAGAGTGAGGTGGTCCACGAGACGGGAAGGTACCGGGACATCCTGCAGATTCCGGAATGATTCGGGAATCTCGCGCCTGAGGCCGTCAATCACATCCTTGGCGTCCAGCATGCCGGCGACAAAGGCGGTCATGCGGTCGGACTGGATTCCCGCCAGATCATAACCCACGGAAAGTTCGAAGGCGTGGTCCCCCGCCGGACCGGTCACATCACCGACTGCTTTTGCCAAGGGATCCCATCGCCGCAGGATCTCCAGCATCAAAGCGGATTTGGCGTATTCGTGGAGAGATTGATCCAGGGTCAGCTCCTGGCTCCACTCGATGTTGTAGCCCACGTTTTCCATGTCGATGCAAGGACGCTCGATGTCCAGCTCGTCGAGGATCTGCACCGTCTTCAATTCGAAAGTCCGGGCTCCAGCCAGGAAGGACAGCACGATATTCTGGGCCATCTGCGTGTGAGGACCCGCCGCTGGCCCCACCGGCGTGGCCACCGGTCGACCGGCAATCTCACAGCTGAGATCGATGTCCGGATCCACCTTGAAAAACCGCCGGCCCGCCAGGCCAAAAATCTCCTTCCGGTCTTCCCATTCGACCGCGACCCGCCTCAGCAGGGATGGCAATGACCAGGGATAAAGGGGCGGCACGCGATCACTCATGAGGGTATTCCTATCGTGAAGGGAAAAGGCCGGCCAGTTCACTCATGGCGTCGATGGTGAAATCAGGGGCCGAAGCCTTGAGCAGGCCCGGCGGCACCAGACCGAAAGTGCAGGCCACCGAGACGGCTCCCATGGCCCGGGCGGCGTCCACGTCGTTGGGACTGTCGCCCACAACGACCACTTCGGTGGGCGCGAAATCCAGACCTTCCAGACATACCTCCAGATGGACGGGATCCGGCTTACGCTCCGGCGTTTCATCGCCGCAGATCACTTTCCGGAAAGCCCCGGCCAAGTGGAGCCCCTCCAGGATGGGATCCGTGAAGGCCCGAGGTTTGTTGGTGGCCACGTGCATGGGAATCCGCTGAAAGCGGGCCAGGACATCCAGGACCCCGGGAAAAAGTGTTGTGTTGTCGAGAAGGTGACGGCCGTAGTGATCGGCGAACACACTCATGCCCTCGGCGTGCATCTGGTCGCCGACGGGCAAGCCGGTCTGGCCGGACCGAACATCGTGACCCAGGGTACGCGAAAGCAACCTGGCCACTCCGTCCCCCACGTAACTTTTCACCACCGGGACGGGCAGTTCCTCCATCCCGAAATGAACCCGGGTGAAGTTGGCCGACAGGGCGATGTCCAGGCCCGAATCGATGAGGGTTCCGTCCAGGTCGAAGATGAAGGTTTCCGCGCGGCGACCCTTGTATTTTCCCAAAACATATTCTCCCGTTTTTCCGGTACCATTCCCCCTGCCTTGAGGATAAACGGCCTGCCGCCACCGAAGCAAGCCCTGCCTTGATCGACGGGGCGGCTGTGTCCTTTTGCAGTCAGTCCATTGCTCCATTTAGTACAGTTTTTTTCATCACTGATCTTGAAATTCATCCCCGCCTCCCTTCAAGTCGTCCGAAACAGTCGACATACCCGCTTTGGGGGCACCGCCGACTAACTGGCATGGGACTTGGATATGGACATGTTATGGTACTAATCCAGGAGGGGGATCGTGTTAAGGCCAACAAGATTACAGCGGCAAATTTTTCTGGCGGCCATCTGCTGCCTGTTGTGGCAAAGCACCGGCTGCTCCCTCAAGGTTCAGCACAAAGCACTCCACCAAACCGACGACCTGGAATCACTGCAGGGACTCGACGGCAAATCCCCCTGGCTCAAGGCCCATATGCCCGAAGGGGGACTGTACCTGCTCACCAACTGGCAGATTGATGAGGACCAAAGGATAATCAAGGGTAACGGAAGCTTGATGAATGCCCGGCGGGACGTGATCGCCTCGGGCCCCTTCGTTGTTCCGCTGGATTCGGTCGCCATTTTCGAGTCCAATGTCGTCAGCACCTCTTCCGCCGTCGCCGGGCTGACTGTTATGAGCGTGGTCACCGTCGGCATGACCATCTACTGCATCGCCAACCCCAAGGCCTGTTTCGGATCCTGCCCCACTTTCTACGCCGAAGATGAAACCGGCCAGACTCTGATGATGGCCGAAGGTTTTTCCGCCAGCGTATCGCCCACCCTGGAAGATTCCGATCTGGATGCCCTGTTTCGCGCCCGGCCGGCTGGCGGGGAATTCACCCTGACCATGACCAACGAAGCCCTGGAAACCCACGTAGTCCGGCACACCGACCTGTGGGTGGCTCCCAGACCGGAGAATCGAAGGGTCCTGGCTGCCCAGGACGGTACCTGGTGGCAGGCCAAATACCTGATGCCGGCTGAGCGCTGCCTTGGGCCGGAAGGGGATTGTACCGAGTTGCTGAGCGAGTGCGACGGAACCGAACGGTACAGTCTGGCCGATTCCCTGTTCCTGGGAGCCAAGGAATTCCTGGAACTGGATTTTGACCACATTCCGGACGGGGACCTGGGCCTGGTGATCGCTTCGAGACACTCACTGCTGAGCACTTATCTCTTCTACCAGGGTCTGGCCTATCTCGGAGAAAACGCCGCGCCGGCCCTGGTACGACTCGGCCCGTCGGAAGAATCCCCACAGGGCAGCAAAAATCTGGGGGACCTCTTGGGCAAGATCGAAGTCCAGGTTCCCGGACCCGATGGTGCCTGGATAACGACCGGAACTACAGGAGAAACCGGACCGCTTGCCATCAATACCCACATGCTGCGTCTGCCGAAATTGAATCCCGCCGACCCGCGATTGCGGCTGAAATTAACCCGGGGCAACTGGAGACTCGACTATGCGGCGCTGGCCGTTCTAGAGAAAGAAGTCACACCGGTGCGCCTGTCCCCCGCATTCGTATTGCGGGACGGGGTTGCCGATCCTGAGGCCCTCGAAGCTCTACTTTCGGACCAGCGCACCCTCATCAGCATGCCCGGCGATCGGTTCGATCTGGTCTACCGATTACCGACCGACGGCGTCGAATATGAGGTCTTCCTGGAGAGCCGCGGCTATTACCTGGAATGGATGCGAAAGGAATGGATGGCCGAAGAGGATCCCCTCAAAGCGGCCTTGATGTTCCGTTACCCCGCCCTGGCCCTGAGTTACCTGGCCCCGAAGTTCAAAGAACTCGAGCCGGATATGGAAGCCCATTTCTGGAGCAGCCGCTATGCACCTCAATAAATATACCAACCAGGGCTGGCCCATCCTTCTGATCTGTCTGGTCATGTCCGGATGCGCCAGCACCGGAGCCCCGGACGACTGGCTGCCCGTGGCCGAAGAAGCGCCGCGTGACCCTTTCGGATCCTGGATCACGGTCGATTTCCAAGATGAGATTCAGGAAGACTATCTGGGGGGAGAATTCCTGGCCGTGGATGACGACAGCCTCTACGTCCTGACCCCCTACTCCAGATCGGGCGACCCGGTAAGAGGCATCCCCCTCGAGGCCGTAAAAAAAGCTAAAATAGCGTCCTTTGACCCCGAGACGGGCAAGGCGGTGGGAATGGTGGCCATGGGCAGCTTGGTCTCCCTTTCCCACGGTTTGGCCGCGGCCATTTCGATTCCGTTATGGATGATCATGGGAAGCGCCATGGCCGGTAGCCAATCCCACATGCCCCTTGAAAACTACCCCGATTTGCCCTGGAGCGAACTCAAAATGTATGCGCGATTTCCCCAGGGCCCCCCGACCGGTTTGCACCAGCTGGATCTGCAGCCCAAATACCTTTACGAGGCGCCTGCCACTCCCGAGGAAAAACCTTCGGAATACATATATTGACATCTGCCCAGTAGCGGCACAAAGCCGGGGTTGGGGGCCGAGATCGCCGTCAACCCAGCGCAACATCCAGGGCCATCATCACCGCAAAACCGAGCATGGTGCCGACAGTGGCGATGTCGGTGTTCTTCTCCAGCTGGGATTCGGGGATCAGTTCCTCGACTACCACATAGATCATGGCGCCGGCCGCAAAGGCCAGGGCGTAGGGCAGAAGAGGCCGCATCATCAACACGGCCGCCGCGCCGATCACTCCGGCAATGGGCTCGACAAAACCGGAGGCCTGGCCGTAGGCGAAACTCTTGCGGCGAGTCCAGCCTTCCCGGCGCAAAGGCGCGGCCACCGCCAGTCCTTCCGGAAAATTCTGGATGCCGATACCCAGGGCCAGGGCCACCGCGGCGCCCAGGGTCGCCGAATCCACCCCCGCAGCCACGGCTCCGAACGCCACGCCCACGGCCAGTCCTTCCGGAATGTTGTGAAGCGTGATGGCCAGCACCAGCAGCACCGACCGGTGCCAGCTGGTCTTGATGCCTTCGGCCTCCTCGGTGGGGAAACCCAGGTGCAAGTGCGGCAAAATCTTGTCGACGATCCACAAGAAAGCCCCGCCGGACAAAAAGCCGATGACCGCCGGAACCCAGGGCCGGCCGCCCTCGGCCTCGACCATTTCGATGGCCGGGGCCAGCAGGGACCAGAAACTGGCGGCGATCATGACTCCGGCCGCGAATCCCAGCATGGCATCGAGCAGCTTGCGGTTGATCGTCTTGAAGAAAAATACGAATGACGC
>CBDUDB010000143.1:0-7104 GCA_965365795.1 uncultured bacterium
ACGGAGGATGACAATGACTCCCGAAGGCGCAGTGGCGAATATGGCCCAGGCAGGCAAGTACCTTTCGTTCAAGCTGGATAACGAAGAGTACGGGCTGGAAATCCTCAAGGTTCAGGAAATCGTCGGCACCACGGGCATTTCCCCGCTTCCTCTGGGGGCCGAACATGTCCGGGGTTCGATCCGACTGCGCGGCCGGAACGTCCCGGTGGTCCACTTGCGGGGCCTTTTCGGGCTGCAGCCGGTGCAGGAAACCGAAAAGAGCTGTGTCATCATCGCCGAAATACCGGTGGGGAGCACCCAGCTGACCATGGGTCTGCCGGTGGATGAGGTCTGCGAGGTGGTGAACCTTTCCGACAAGGAAATCGGCTACCCGCCTTCCTGGGCCGGCGGCATGGAAGGACCGGATTTTATCAACGGAATGGGCCATCTGGAGGACCGCGACGTGATTCTCCTGGAAATAGAAAATTTCTACAGCGAGGAAGACCTCAAGGCCATGGCCATTTAAGACGAATAATTACCTGAAGGATTTTTCGTCAACCCCGAAAAAGGATAAGGTCGCATTGTGACTGTTCGAAACGACATACTAGCCAAGGTCCGGAGCGTGCCTTCCATTCCTTCGGTTGTTGTCAAATTGAGGCAATATTTGAGTGACCCCGACGTCAGTTTCAAGGAGTTGGCGAAGATCATCGAATACGATCCCGGTCTGACGGCGAACCTGTTGCAGCTGGCCAATTCGGCCTACTTCGGCTGGTCCGGAGGCATCAAGACGGTGAAGGAAGCCATCACGCGCCTGGGCACCAACCGGATTTTCCAGATGGTGTTGTGTATGTCGGTGGCGCCGCTGGTACGCAAGCCGGTCAAGGGTTACGACATGGAATCCAACGGGCTGTGGGTCCATTCCATCGCCGTGGCCATTTGCGCGGAGCAACTGGCGAAGCGCCTGGATATCCCCAACTCTGAAGAAGCCTTCACCGCGGGCCTGCTGCACGACATGGGCAAGGTCCTGCTGGGAACTTTCGTGGAAGTGGACGACGAACCCATCAAGGATCTGGTCAACAACCAGGGCCTGTCCTTCAACGAGGCCGAGCGCCAGGTACTTGGCATCGACCACGCCGAAGCTGCTGCGGAACTACTGAAATACTGGAACCTGCCCGAGAACGTGGTGGCCGCCGCCCGGTGGCACCACAACCCCGAACAGGCCGACGACAAACACCAGGAAATCGTGGACCTGGTCCATGTGGCCGACATTTTTTGCATCCGGACTGGCTGGGGCATCGGAACCGATGGGCCTCTTTACTGCCTGAACGAGGAAGCCAGAGAACGGCTGGGAATCAATTCCGAGGTGGAGGACAAGGTGACCGAAAAGGTGGGCGAGTCCATCGACGACCTCAAGGATATTTTGCAGGGTAAACCGGAGCCGGTTGCCAGCTGACCCGGACAGAACCTTACCTGGAAATCATTCGCTGGTGATGGCCACCATCACGGTTTCGTCCACAGCCTCCCGGACGGCGCCCTCCAGATCCATCTTCAAGGAAAACTGAAGCAAATCCCGAGCCCGGGCGGTCAGCACGGGCTTGGGAGACCTTATGGAACAGCAATCCCGGTAGGGCAGGATCGAGGTGGCGAAGGCTCCGATCTTTTTCGACCAGGCGGTGATCTCCATCTTGTCCATGCCGATCAAGGGCCGCAGGATCGGCAGCTCCACATCCGAACTGATGGCGCCGAGATTGTGCAGGGTCTGACTGGCGACCTGGCCCAGGCTGTCGCCGGTGACAAGGCCCAGGCAGCTGTTGCGCCAGGCCAGGCGGGCGGCGGTCTTGACCATGAAGCGGCGGAACATGACCATGTCGTAACTGTCGGTGATATTGCCGATGGCGCGCATTTCGTAGGACACCACCGGCACCAGGAACAGCTTCAGGGGTACCGACGCGAACCGCGCCAGGATCTTCACCAGGTCCTTGATCTTGTCGACATCCGCTTCTTCGATATTGCTTCCGGAATAGAAATGGACGAAGTCGGGCCGGCTGCCGCGCCGCATCATCAACCAGGCGGCCACCGGTGAATCGATGCCCCCGGACAGCAGAACCATGGAGCGTCCGCTCGAACCGAAGGGCAATCCACCCCAGGCCGGTTCCTTGCCCGTGAAGACCAGCACGTTTTCTTTCAGGACCAGCACATTCACGATGAATTCCGGATGGGACATTTTCCCCGGCAACCCGGTGGCCTCAAAAACGGCCCCACCCACCAGGCGGCTGACCTCGGGTGATTTCAGGCGGAAGCTGCGGTCGCTGCGGCGGGTTTCCACTTTGAAGTTCCGGGCGGTGCCGCGGTTCTCGGCCGAAAGTTCGGTGGCCACCTTGCAGATCTCCGTCAGCCGGGGTTCACGATCGGCCTCCAGGTCCTCGAGCAGTTCGTCATCGATTTGATCGCGTGGCACCGACACCACCGGTGACATCCACTGCAGCCCGAACACGTTTTTCAGCTTGCGGGTCACTTCGAGC
Source organism: uncultured bacterium (assembly GCA_965365795.1). Taxonomy (GTDB): domain Bacteria; phylum Krumholzibacteriota; class Krumholzibacteriia; order LZORAL124-64-63; family LZORAL124-64-63; genus JAGLCY01. The sequence goes on from CBDUDB010000143.1 coordinate 2,502, forward strand.
GCCCGGCCAGGGTCGGTCAGGTGGACCATGAGCCGGCTTTCCACGTGCCGGACCGCTTCGAGCGGCTCGCCCTTTAGCGCGATGGTGATGTTGTTGATCAGCTTGCGCAGAAAAACCTTGCGGTTGCGGCCCTTCAGGGCGATCTCGGCATAGGTGCAGGCGATGATGGGGGTGGCCTGGGCCATGTTGACTCCGCAGGGTTGATTATGCAGGGGATCCATGTATCCTGCTGTCTGTATTATTTCAGTATCTGTCAGTCAGAATCTAACAGGAGTGGTACCGGGCGCAAGATCACTTGCACGACAAGATGTCCGGCCCACCGCCGGCCAAGGGAAAGCAAAGGAAAAAAACGATGAGCGATTCCGTGAACATCAAGCTGGATCTTTCGGGCCTGGAAGACTTCCTCCCGTTCGAGGAAATAGAGGGCATGGCCGGCCGGGTGTCGATGGCCGCCAAGGAACTGGGGTTCGGCACCTGCCGGGGGGCGGATTACCTCGGCTGGATGGATTTACCGACGAGGATCACCGAAGACCAGTTCGCCCAAATCGAGGCCTCCGGCGCCAAGGCCGCCGAGGATTCCGAATGTTACGTGGTGATCGGCATCGGCGGGTCCTATCTGGGCGCGCGGGCGGTTCTGGAAGCGCTGGGGGGCAAGGCCGAGGGTCATCCGGAAATCCTGTTCGCCGGGACCGGGCTGTGTTCGGCCACCCTGGCCCGGGTGCTGGCCCGGATCCAGGACCGGGACTTCCGGTTGTGCGTGATCTCCAAGTCCGGCACTACCCTGGAGCCGGCGGTGGCCTTCCGTCTGCTGCGCGGCGAACTGGAGAAAAAATATGGCCGCGAAGGGGCGGCCAAGCGTATCACCGCGGTGACGGATTCCGGCCGCGGCGCCCTGCGCGAGCTGGCCGACGCCGAGGGTTACGAGACCTACGTCATCCCCGACGACGTGGGCGGACGCTTTTCGGTTCTGACTCCCGTGGGCCTGGTGCCTCTGGCTGCGGCGGGCGTGAATATCCGGGGCCTGGTCGGCGGGGCACGAGCCACACGCGAGGCCTGCCTCAACGATGACCTGACCGCGAACCCCGCCCACCTCTATGCCGCTTGTCGGCATCTTCTCTATGAAAAGGGTTTCACGACCGAGATCATGAGCACTTTCCACGGGGATCTGCAGATGCTCCAGGAATGGTGGAAGCAGCTTTACGGCGAGAGTGAAGGCAAGAATGGGCTGGGGATTTTCCCGGCATCGACCGTGTTCACCACGGACCTTCACAGCCTGGGCCAGTACATCCAGGACGGGCGCCGCGATATTCAGGAAACTTTTCTGTGCGTGCGCTACGCCGAAAGTGAATTGAGGGTTCCCGGCGACGATCCCCGCAACCTGGATGGTCTGAATTACCTGGGCGGCACCAGTCTGGACGAAATCAACTGGAAGGCTTACCAGGGGACCAAGCAGGCCCACATGACCGGCGGGGTGCCCTGTTTCAGTTTCGAGCTGGAGGCCCTGACGCCCGAGACGGTGGGCGGACTGATCTACCTTTTTGAAAAGGCCGTGGGGGTCAGCGGTTTGATGCTGGGGGTCAATCCCTTCGACCAGCCAGGCGTGGAAACCTACAAGAAAGAGATGTTCCGCCTGCTGGGAAAACCCTGATTCCGTGGGTCCGGTGCGGATATCCGGTTTGATCTCGCACCGGCGAAGCCATATTTTTGTCCCCTGATGTGAGAATTCCTGGGGCCGGATTCCGGTGCCCCGCTGTTTCCCCCCAAATGAGGAGAAATCCGTGAAGAAGTCAGCCCTTGTCTTCACCTTGCTGGCCGCTGTGATGATGATCGCGGCCGCCGGCTGCGGCGAGAAGAATGAAACCGCCGATAACGCGCCTTCGGCCAGCGATGCGGCGCCAGTGGCCCAGGCGCCCGCCGCCGATCCCAATACCTGGCAGGGTAAGATCGTCGAAACCATGAATTCCGGTGGCTACACCTACGTCTTGCTCGACACTGGCAAGGATAAGATCTGGGCCGCTGGTCCTGAAGCCGAGGTCGCTGTGGGCCAGGAGGTGGTCATGGACAAGGGCATGGCCATGTCCCAATTCCACGCCAAGACCCTGGACCGCACCTTCGAAGTTATCTACTTCGTGGGGGCGATCACGGATGCAAAGTCCGCCGAAGCGGCGGCCACCAGTAGTCCACATGGGACCATTGGTGGCATGGGCGATGCGCGCAACGTGGTGGAAAAGACCGACGTCAAGGACGTCGCCAAAGCCGCCGGCGGATTCACCGTCGAAGAGATCTTCACCCAGGGCGCCGCGCTGAGCGGCCAGACGGTTAAGGTTCGTGGCCAGGTCGTCAAGTTCACTCCCAACATCATGGGCACCAACTGGGTGCATATCCAGGACGGCACCGGCAGCGGCCCAACCGCCGACCTGACCGTGACCACCAACGACGAGGTTGCCGCCGGCGACCTGGTGGTCGTGGAAGGGGCCCTGACCATCAACAAAGACTTCGGAGCCGGATACAAGTATGACGCCATCATCGAGGGTGCGACCGTCACCAAGGAGTGAGGGCTGGTTGGCCTGATTCGGCTTAGCGGATATGTCCCTCAATGAAAAGGCCCGGCAATAGCCGGGCCTTTTCGTTGCGGAACATGTCCAATGCGCCTCATTCAGGCCAACCAGCCCTCACTCCTTGGTGACGGCCGTACCTTCGAGGGGGCACACTTACGGGGCGGGCGTCTTTGAGTGGAGGATGCATCGACCACCGAGGGGGTGGGTCGTGTTTGGATTGAGCGAGGTGCATGGGCGTCCGCCCCTAAGCCGAGCCAATCCAAACACGACCCACCCCCTCGGCGGTCGACGCACCCTCTACTTAAGGATCACTTGGTCACTCATGGAAACCAGAATGCAAAGCACCTCTTGGGTCTCTTCCTCGCCATAGCCGAGGTTTTTCATGGCCTTGCCCACATCGCTGCCGGCGGACAGGAAATCGGCGGTGGTCAATTCCAGATGGGAATGGGCGTCATGCATGTTGCGGCCCTTGTATGTTTCAGTGCCGCCGGTGCCGGCGGCCATGAAATCGGCCACCTGTTTGGCCAGGTGTTCGCTGTCCACGTACTTCATCATCAGACGGAAATCCGGATTGATATTATGGAGACGGACGATCTCGTCGGTCAGGGCGTGAATGCCCTCGTAGCCGCCCAGTCGCTCGTACAGGGGCTTGGTCTCCTGGCGGGTGGTGCGGGCCTCGGCCGAGGCTTCACACATTCCGACCAGCCCTGTCATCTGCTCCTGGGCCGAAGGCGTTGGATGGTCGCCGGCGCCGGCCAGAACAGGGAACATCGCCAGAACGACCATCATCATGATTCCGATCATTACTCGATTTTTCATTGGAATTTTCTCCCCGGATTGAAAGTGGCATCAACATAATTCTCATCTCGGCCATGATCTCACTGGACCTGAACACAGGCAGGCGGTCGGTGGATTTAGTATGATCTTGTAGGCACCGACCCTGGAAATCAAAACAGGATGAAAATAGTTTTCTATCCTATCATAATCGGGTCACCTTGTATTCGCCAATATTCCGAAAAGGATGGGACCTGACTTGAATCAAGACGCACAGGAACTGGAAGCCCAACTCGAATCCCTTGGCACCGAGGACAGTCCCGAGCGGGCGGATCTGCTGGCGCAGTTTGCCCGGGCGGTTTACATCGACGATCCGCCCAAGGCTCGGACGGCCAATCAGGAAGCCCTCGAGATGTCCCGGCGGTTGGGCTACGAAAAAGGAATTGCTTACAGCCTGTATTACATGGGGTTCGGTGAGTACCTGCGGTCGGATCTGGAGAAGGCCACGGCCCTGCTGCTTGAAGCCGAGCAGATGATGAAATCCCTGAACGAGGAAAACGGTCTGGGGTTGATTCACGGCGTGATGGCGGGTGTGTCTCTGAGCCTGGGGGACTACGAAAAGGCCCTGGCCTGTTCCTTCGAGGGGTTGAAAGTCCACCGCCGGACCGGGGACCGGGTCAACGAGGGTTGGCTGCTCCACGGTATCGGCGGCGGGTACCACGAGATGGGGGATTTTCCCCGGGCCCTGCAATACCACGAGGAATCGCTGAAGGTGTTCGAGGAACTGGATCTGGACGTCGGCCGGGCCCGGGCGTTTACCGGCATGGGCACGGTGCATCAGGCCTTGAAGGAATACGACAAAGCCCTGGAGTACCATCGTCAAAGCCTCGAAATTTTTAGTAAGGCTGGCAATGATCTGGGCGAATCGCGGGCCCTCAACGACATCGGCGTGATTCTCCAGGAAAAAGGGGAATTCGAAAAATCGCGGGAGCATCACCTGCGGGCTCTCAAGCTGCGGGAACGATTCGGTAATCTGCAGGCGGTCTCGACCAGCCTGATCAACCTGGGCAAGCTGCTGGTGGCCGAGGGCAAGCCCGAAGAAGCGTTGGACCAGGTGCTGCGGGCCCTGGATATAGCCGAGGAGATCAAGGCCAAGCCACGGATTTTCCAGGCTCACATGGTCCTGTCGGAAATCTGTTACGACATGAACGATCCCGGCGCCGCCCTGGTGCACTACAAGATCTACCAGCAGATCAAGGAGCAGGTGGTCG
>CBDUDB010000144.1:0-7007 GCA_965365795.1 uncultured bacterium
CCGCTGCTGAGCATGCGGATGCCGTCGAAATACTGGAAGATGGCCGCGGACACCGCCAGGCCGGCGCCCAGGGCCAGAATCTCCGGATCGTTGGTGAAGACCTTGAAAAGTTCATGCCGCAACAGAATGATCACCAACGCCAGAAGCAACGAGTAGTAGGTGCCCAGCTTGTAAGTCTGCCGGCCGTAATGGGCGGCGGTATCGGGCTGGCCGGCGCCGATCCAGTTGCCGGTCAAGACGCTGGCCGCGGTGGTCAATCCCCACAGCGGCATGAAGCTGAAGGAGAGCAGCTGGATGGTGATCTGGCTGGCCGCCAACTGCACCGCGCCGGTGGTGCCCACGAAGATCGTGAACATCAAAAAGCCGCCCATGTCGATGAACCCTTCCCAGGCGGACGGCAGCCCTACCCGGACCATGTTGCCGATGGCCCGCCACTCGGGCCGGCGGATCCGGTGGATCTGATACTTCTGCCGCAGCCGCGGCGCCATGGCCCACCAGATCAGGGCCACGGCGTTGAGAAAGGTGCCCACGCTGGTGCCGATCGCCGCGCCCTTGACGCCCATCGCCGGCACGGCCAGCCAGGTCCGGCCGGCCATTTCGAACCCACCCCAGCCGAAGATCAGCCACACATCCAGCACCAAGTTCACCGCGTTGGCGATGATCCCCGCGTACATCGGCACCTTCACGTCCCTACGGCCCTGGAAAAAACCCATCATGGCGAAAGTGAGCTGGGTAAAGATCGCGCTCATGCTGCGCCATTTGATGTAGACGTAGGTCAGCTCCTGGACATCGACCGGATTGCGCGTCCAGGGCAGGACGGTGTAGCTGTAGTAGCCCAACGCCTGGAGGATGGCCCCGGTGAACAGGGCGATATAAACCCCCTGCCAGGCGTAGTGGGCGACGCTTTCGTGGTCATCGCGGCCGTGGGCCTGGGAGACGAAAGTGCCGGTAATCCGGCTGAGGTTGTTGAACAGCGAGTAGGTTGCCCAGGTCAGCATTCCGCCCAGGCCCGCCGCGGCCAGGGACACGCTGTTGACCCGGCCCAAAAGGGCGGTGTCCACCGTCCACATCAACGTCTGGGACAGCATGGTCAGAATGGTGGGGGTGGCCAGGGCCAGAATTTCCCGGCCGTGGTGCACCCGGAAAACACTCCACCGGCCGTCGGAGTGCTGGAGGTCGGGTATTTGCGAATCCTGTGCCGGTTCTTTTTCCATGGTCTTCTTCATACAGGGGTTTCACATCGGTTTCGGGTAACTTACCTTTATAGGCGTCTCTATCAAAGGACTGGTTGCCCGGCCACGGAGATTTTTCGGCCCGGGCTGGAGAAGGACTACATGACGGACATCACTTTTCCTCATCAAGGCGATCCCGATAATCCGGATTGATCACGCGGACCGGAGGTGAAACCCTGACCAGGCTGCTTTCGCGCGCATACGGTCCCCTGACGGGTAAGGTTTCGGTTCCCGGGGACAAATCCATTTCCCACCGCGCGGCCCTGTTCGGGCTGATCGCCGGCGGGCCCAGCCGCGCCACCGGATGGCTTGATTGTCAGGATACCAGGTCGAGCCTGGCCGCGGTGCAGGCCCTTGGCGCCCAGGCATCCGTTGATGATGGGGTTCTGGAAATCCTCCCTCCCGGAGCGCCGCCCGGTGATCCGGTTACCATCGATTGCGAAAATAGCGGAACCACCGCGCGGTTGCTGACGGGGCTGCTGGCCGGCTGGCTGCCTGAGGGCGGGCCGGAGATTGTGCTGGTGGGAGATGCCTCCCTGTCACGCCGCCCGATGAATCGAGTTGTCGAACCGTTGCGCTCCATGGGCGCCGACATCACCTGGCTCGAAACGAACGGCCATTTACCCCTGAAAATTCGGGGGGCTCCCCTGGTGGGATTCGATCATCAACTGCCGGTCGCTTCGGCCCAGGTGAAGTCGGCGCTCCTGCTGGCCGGCCTTTTCGCGCGGGGTCGGACCACGGTCGCGGGCGCCGGTGGATCCAGGGATCACACGGAACTTTTTTTTCACACCCTGGGGGTTGATTGCCAGGATGACCCGGTGGAGTCACGGTTGTTGGTCACCGGCCCGGTACGGTGTGGTGCTTTTGATATCAAGGTTCCCGGCGATCCATCTTCGGCAGCGTTTTTTCAGGTGGCCGCCGCGATCGTGCCCGGTTCCGACGTTTTTGTGCCTGGCCAGTCCATCAACTACACCCGGACCGGAGCCTTGCGTTTTCTTCGGCGCGCAGGCGCCAAAGTGGGCATCGAACGGCCAAGCGGCCAGCCGGGTGGTGAACCCTGCGGGGATGTGCGGGTCGCCCATAACCTGTTGCAAGGGTTTGTGGTTGAAGGGCCCGACATACCCACGGTGATTGACGAAATCCCCGTTCTGGCAGTGCTGGCCACACAATCCGTTGGGGTAACAAACATCACCGGGGCCGCCGAACTTCGGGTGAAGGAATCGGACCGGTTGGCGGTGATGGCGGAAAATTTAAAACGACTCGGCGCGGACGTGGTCGAACGGGAAGATGGATTGAAAATCACCGGACCGACACCTCTGGTCGGTGGGGAATCAGGCCGGCCGCTCGTGCTGAAAACGGCGGGTGATCATCGGGTCGCGATGGCGATGGCCATCGCCGCACTGGTCACAAAAGGTGAAACCGCACTGGACGAAGACGTCTGTGTCGCCGTATCCTATCCTTACTTTTTCCAGTCTCTCGAAAAGTTGCTGTGACCCGAACGATTGGGTCCTGTAGTCAAAAGGTTTTCAGGCGCCGTTCTGGAGACCGTCCGTTCAATGGTGGAAGGCCGGCTTTCGGGTCGTGTCTTGTCAGGACCACCGCGAGGGCGGGCGGCCTCGAGGACGGCGCCGATGATATTCAACGCGACGGGCGGCGAAACCCATGAGCACGGCAAACGAAAAGGCACCTGCCTTCGGGTCCTTCATCGAGGAGATGAAGTGGCGTGGATTTTTCGAACAATGCACCGACGAGGAAGGGCTGACCGAGCTGCTGGCCGGTGAGACCACCACCGGGTATATCGGTTTTGATCCCACGGCCGACAGCCTTCACGTGGGCAGCCTCTTGCCCATCATGGGGCTGGTGCATCTGCAGAATCACGGCCACAAGCCCATCGCCATAGTGGGGGGGGCCACGGCCATGGTGGGCGATCCTTCCGGTCGGACCGAACTGCGCAACATGATGACCCTCGAGACCATCGAAACCAACCTCGCAGGCATCAAGGGCCAGCTGGCCCGCTTCATCCGCTTCGGAACCGGTCCGAATGACGGCATGATGCTCAACAACGCGGACTGGCTGAAGGACTATGGCTACCTGGATTTCCTACGGGATGTGGGCAAGTATTTCAGCGTCAATCAGATGTTGACCCGCGATTCGGTGAAGACGCGCATGGAGACCGGCCTGTCCTTCATCGAGTTCAACTACATGATCCTGCAGGCCTACGATTTCATGGTGCTGAACCGGGACCACGGCTGCCGGCTGCAGATGGGCGGCAATGACCAGTGGGGCAACATCTGTTCGGGCATCGATCTGTGCCGCCGGTTCAACAAGGCCGAAACCTTCGGCCTGACCTTCCCGCTGCTGGCCACCGCCAGCGGGGCCAAGATGGGCAAGTCCGCCGAGGGTGCCGTCTGGCTCGACGGCGGCCGCACGTCGCCCTACGATTTTTTCCAGTACTGGGTGAATGTCGACGACCGGGATGTGTCCCGCTTTTTGCGCCTTTACACCCTGCTGGCGCCGGCGGAAATCGAAAAACTGGAGGCACTCCAGGGGGCCGACCTTCGCGACGCCAAAAAAGTGCTGGCCCACGAGGTGACCACCCTGGTTCACGGTTCCGAAGAAGCCGCCTCAGCCGCCAAGGCCGCAGCCGCCCTTTTTTCGGGCGCCGGTGACGACAGCACGGTGCCTTCGAGTGAAAGAAGCGCCGCCGATTTCGCCGGCGAGGGCTTGAGCCTGCTGGACGCCCTGGTCGAAGTCGGCCTGATGAAAAGCAAGGGCGAGGCCCGGCGCATGATCCGCCAGAAAGCGATCCGGGTGGGCGGGGACCTGATCACCGACGAAACCCTGCAGTTGACCACGGGGCACATCCAGGAGGGGAAAATCGCCCTTCAGGTGGGTAAAAAGCGCCATCACCACATCCTGGTTGTTTCTTAGACCCTACCATTTTCCCTATATTGAAGTATTGCCAGCCCGGCGGTCGTATGATATGACGATGGGGTCCCAAGATGGTCTGCAGATCCAATTCTCGCCGGAAAGTGACAGACACGTTGGGTCAATGGAAATCGCTGGTCGACGCCTTCACGGAGGAGGATCGCCTTTTGCGTCACCGGTTAGCGGAATGCCCACGGGTGTTCCGTGAGTGCCGTGGTCTCGATGGAACCCTCAGTTTCAAGGAAACGCTGGCCCACATCGCCTTCTGGGAAGATTTCACCGTCAGTTTCTTTTTCCGCAAGATCGACCGGGGCTCCTGTTCGCCTCAGCCTCCCCAGGATTTCGAGAAGCTCAGCCGTGAGGCCATGAAGGAATTCAGCAGATTGCCCTTCGGGGAAGTGCTGGCCCGGTATCTGGAGGCGGCCGGGGCCATGACCGATTTCATCAAGAACCACTGGGACGATCTTACCGACCGGGAACGCCACGATTTCTGGATTCCCCTGAAACACCGACGGCAGCACCGGCTGGTGCTGTTCCAGAACCTGAACAGGATGATGGCGGAAAAGGACCGCGAGCAACCGCTTCCGGGTCGTCCCAGTCTCGCCTCTGAAGCCTGAATATCCCCGAATTTATTTTAGCAGGATACCCTTGGTCGTGGCCGAGTGGGTCAAGCCGCCCTGCCGCGAATCGAGGCGGAACAGATATACCCCTCCCGGCTGCACCAGACCTCGGTCATCGCGACCGTCCCAATCGAAATGAAGGGGCCCGGCCCCGGCGGGACCTTCAAAAAGGGTGGTGATCCGCCGGCCCCGGGAGTCGAACACCGACAGCAGGACCTGGCCGCTGACCGGAAGATCGAAGCCGATCCGGGTGGAGGGATTGAACGGGTTGGGATAGATCTCCAATCCGGCCTGGAAGGCCGGCAGGTATTCCACCCCGGTGGGCGCCCAGCGCACCCTGACCGTGGTGGGGTCCAGGGTTACATCGGGAATGAGCATGGCGTTGGGTTCATAGAGTTTGGCTTCGAGAGCGGTGATCGGGATGGGGCCACCTTCGATCAGGCCCTGAATCTCCCATACAAATAGTTGGCCGGGGCCGGACAGGGAATCGGCCGCTCCCAGAATGATGGCCCATCCGTGCCATAGACCGGGTACGGCTTCCTCGAAGGAATCAGGGACCAGGAAGCTGCTGTCGCTGAATAGAGAGCCCTGGCCGCCGCTAACGGAGGTGATATAGGTGGGGTCGTACTGTACGGTCAGTTCGATGGTGCGGATAAAGATAGGATCATCCAAAATGACCGACATGAACATGCTGGCACCGGGTTCGAAGGTCGTGTCGGGCGGGTCGAAGCGCAGATCTATCTGAGCCGCGGCCGGGCCCGCGAAAACCGACAGGATCATGCCCGCCACCAGGAAAAGATGATATTTGATTTTTTTATTCACCGTTCAACCTACTTCATGAGGGTCAATTTCCGGACCTGGCTCTGCGAGCCGGCCAGAAGCTTTGAAAAGTAAACGCCCGAGGCGACCTGGCGCCCGGTGTCGTCGCGGCCCAGCCAGACGGTTTCATGGAGTCCGGCGCTCAAGGTCTCGTCGACCAGAACGGCTATGCGACGTCCATCCATCCCGTAAATCTCCAGGCGCACGGGCATTTCGCCGGGAATGCTGAAGCTGATGGTCGTGGCCGGATTGAAGGGGTTCGGATAGGCCTCGCCCAGGGAAAAGACCGCCGGAATCGAGGCGTCGGATTTGCCCTGGAGATCAAATTCGAGGGGCTGGTTGTTCACGTCCCTCAGATCGAGGGAAATATTTCCGGCGAACAGGGCGGGCGGTTGGACACCAAGGGGAATCTCCACCGTCAAGAGTGGGCCCGTTCCAGTCACGCCAAGGCCCGCCCCCAAGACCACCAGGCCGGCATCCAGGCCGCGGTGATCGCTGTTTTTTAAGAAATGCGGTCCCGCCTGTGAGGCAAGGGCCTCGCCGGCCGATACCAGCGGAATCACTCCTGCCGGAAGGGCGGCGGATAACCTCACGCCCTTCAGACTGGGGCAAGGGGCGACCAGGTCCAGAACCCAGGTGTGGTCATCGACAGGCCGCCAGGCCACCGATACCGGGGCTGGGGTCTGGGGCAGATGGCCGGCGCCATCCAGGCTCTTGGCCGAGGGCGAATAGTTCATGGAAAAGATCATCTCGTCCTCGAAATTGATACTTTCGTCCGGTTCGGGAATTCCCGTGCCCAAAGTATCGTCCGTGGGACCGACATCGGCTTCGGCGATAAAAAACGGGTCCGGCACGGTCACGTTGTAGGCCGCTCCCAGGATCGTGAGGTCTTCGGCCTTGACCAAGCCGTCATAGGGTTGGGCGATATCCCCCAGAATGTAATTGGTGGACCGGGAAAGAAAGCCGCCGTGGCCGCTGAAGTTGGTGGCTTCGTCCATGGCAAACGCCACGTAGTAGTAAATGCCCCGATCTACCACCGAATCTTCGAAGGAAGAAGCCCCGATATCGGAAAGTCCGGCCAGTTCCCATTCGGGACTGGCCAAGGCGCCGGCGCGATCGGCCGGCGGAGTGGGCACGGTACCGCCGGCGTAGGTTGGATAGGCGGATCCGCCTGACCCGTCATGGAGCAATCCTCGCCAGACCTCCACCCGATGGAAATCCGGATCGGCGGGACTGGTCCAGTTCAAAAGAACTTTTTCGTGGCCGGGAAGGGTGGTCAACAAGGTGATATTCCCCGGGGGGGTGACGTCGAGTTCAATGTCGTCGGTAACCGGCATAACCTGGAGGATGCCGTCCCGGAATTCACCATACACGGTGTGATCGCCTTCAACTCCGGGAAGGGACCAGG
>CBDUDB010000145.1:0-6950 GCA_965365795.1 uncultured bacterium
AAAACATCCACCAGGGCGGTTATCCGGCCGTAGATGTGGATGTCCTCCCCCGCCTTACGGTGGGGATAACCATTTCCGTCCCAATACTCATGATGGTCCCGGGCGATCACCGCGGCCGCCTTCAGGATCTCGCGTTTCGAACCCTTGAGGATGTTGTACCCGATGATCGCGTGGGTCTGCATGAGCTTGTATTCATCCGGGGTCAGCTTGCCCGGCTTGTTCAAGATACGGTCCGGGATACCGATCTTGCCCACATCATGCATGGGTGAAGCATGAAGCAGAAGTTCGGTCGAAATTTCGTCCAGCCCGGCCAGTTCCCCCAACACCTCGGCCATCGCCCCCACCCTTCGGGTATGGTTGGCGGTCTCGTGGGAACGACTTTCCACCACTTCGCCCAGGGTCGTGATGACCTCACGCTGGGTATCGACGATTTCCTGTTCCCTGGCCTCGGCCAGGGCACGAGATTTCAAGAGTTCGGAAGCCATGTCGTTGAGTGTCAGCGCCAATCGCCCCCATTCCGCCGGCCCGCGGACCGGCAAAGGATGGTCGAGAACACCTTTACCGATACGGACCAGTCCCGCCTCGATAGCCTTGACCGGACGGAACAGTAACGAGAGCATCCCTGTCACCAGACTGATGGACAGCACCAGAAGAACGGCCGCGATCTTTACCAGGGGTTCGCGCGCCTTGCGAATCCTGGCTTCGACGTAGGACCTGTCGAGACCGATCACCACGTTGCCGATCATACCTTTGCCCAATTGGCGAACCGGTGTGCGGACCTCGATTCGGAGCGGATCCAGGAGCATGCTCTCATCGGGTTTGAGAAATTCGTGATCAATGGCTTTCCCGGGATCGGAACTCGACGTCCAGGGTTGGCCAACCTGGCGGGCGTCGGCATGACCCCGGATTATTCCCTTGTGGTCCAGCACCACGATCCCGTCAAGCTCGGGGCGGGAATTGTCAATCTCCAGAATTATCGGCACCAGGGTAAGTTCAGGAAAATCGCTGAGCAGGGCATCACTGCTGAGCATGGCCAGGTTGCGTGCTTCCAAAAGGAGCTGTGTCTTCGCATCGGTGCTGAGGGTTTCCCTCAGGTACTTTTCACTCGATTGCGAAACCGCCAGAATCGACACAGCCACCAGGGCGGTGGTCACCGCCGCGGTGAGCGTGCGAAAACTGACTCGCATTTTGACACGGCCATTTTCCCCAGTGTTTGTCAGCGTATCTGTCACTGATCAATACTCCCGATTTTGTCGAGGCGTGAACGTTGCTCATAGACCCGCTGGAGATAACTCTGGGTCCGGGGGTCGTCCGGATCCATGGCCAGTGCCTGCTCCCAAATCTCGATGGCCCGATCGAGTTTGCCCTTGGCAAACACTTCCATGCCGCGCATCTGGTATTCCTTCTTCAGATGGGCAGAAACCTGCTGGTAATCCGGCGCCGAAGCGGAAACCAGTTCCCAGTATCGAATGGCATCGTCACGTCGACCCGAGGCCGCTGCCTCGACACCCTGTTCGTAAAGGTTGGCGATTTCCCGACGCCGAGATTCCGGGAGGGTTGAGTAGGAGGGGACTGCGACCTGAGTGGCTTTGGTTTTCCCCACCGCCGAATTGCCGTCTTGAGCTACCGCGACCGTGCCCGAAACCATCCTGGCCGTGGAGGCTGCTTCGGCCGCTTCCACCGCGGTTCGAGCCGCAGCCTTGGCCTCGGCCACGTCGGTGCGCATCCTGATCGCGTCCTCGACATGCCCGGCCAGTTCTCTCATTTCGGTGTCCCCGGGCGCCAACTCGAGTCCCTGACCGAACAGATCCCGGGCAGTTTCCAGTTCACCGGCCGCGAAAGCGTCCATCGCGTCGCGGTAGAGTCCCTTGATTCGCTCATCCCGCTGGGTCCGGTTTTCGATTTCGACTCTGACTGAAGCCAAACGCGTCCTTGCCGCTTCATGCCCGGGTTCAACACTCAGACAATCCTGGTAAGCGATCACTGAGGCCGTCAGTTCGCCGGCCTCTTCGGCTGTGCGTCCCAACCCGAAGTGGGCGGCCCCTTTCAGCTCCGTCAATGAGGGACTGTCCGGATCGATCACCTCAAGGGCCCGGACCTGCTCCAGTGCATCTTCATAATTTTCGTCGGCCAGGGCTGTCCGCACGGCCTGGACCGCAGTGGCCACCCGCTGTTTCTGATCTTCAGCGAAGGCCTTGGCGATCTGGTCCGTCAGGTCGGCTTCCCTTTGATCAAGGGCTGCCTGACGGCGTTCGGCAACCGTATGGCCGTACGCCAGGCCAAACCCGAAGCGATGCACCGGCTCAATCAGGTTGTCCTCGAAAGCGTACTGGAAATCGAGACCTCGCCACGCGGCCCCAAAGCCCGCGGACAGTCTCCCGTTGTTGGTTCCGACCCGAAGAGCAAGCACCTTGAGCAATGAAACCTCCACCCCAGCGTGCAGGCGGGAGTCCATGTCCTTCGTCTTTTCGATGTCCAGGGCGATCAGAGCGTCAAGCTGTGATCCCAGGGATTTCTCCACCGCGCCACCGATTCTTATCGCCGAGGGATCTCGAACGTCGTCGTGGGCGAGTCGAATGACCGGTTCAATTATGTTCCGGAAAGTGACTCCCAAGCTGGTTCGCCGAGCCCATTCGGACTGACCTCCCAGGGCCACGCCGGGCCGAACTATGAATCCCGCATCCAGGCCCAGACCACTGCCGGACTGTTCGGCGAGGTCCTGTTGCTGGAGCTTGAAGGCAGCCCCCACCTGCCACGCCTCTCCCAGGGCACGACCGTACCCCAGGGTCAGTTCGCTTTCGGAGTTTTTGAGGTTATCGGACAGAAGGGTGCCCCTGTCGTCCCGTTCCTCGATACCGTCGGTTCCGTACCGCCTGAGGGACAGCGCAAAGGTGCCCAGACGCCAGCTCGGATAGGCCAGGGTTCCGAACTGTTCGTGGAATCCCATGCCGATCAGGTTCGTGTGAGCGGCCGCAAGGCTGGATCTTTCAAGCCCCGCCAGGCCGGCCGGATTCCAGTATAGAGTAGTGGGGTCGCCGCTGATGGCCCCGTAAGCTCCCCCGAGACCAAGGGCCCGTTCTCCGGCGCCGCGGGCGAAAACGGAGCGCACCCCGCCGTCGTCCGAGGCCCAGGAACCACCGGCCGAAAATGCGATCGCAAGCAGGACACAGCTACAAATGATTGTCTGGCGGGTCTTCATCGTACCACCGCCACTTTCCGCAGCACGCGCTCTCGGGTACCATCGTCGAATTCGACAACCAGTTCCGCGATGTAGACTCCATTGCGAACCACCAGGCCCCGACCATTCAATCCGGTCCAGATGGCTTCCTGATGCAGGCCGCCGTTATGGGGGGACCCGTCTAGAAGAGTCGCAACTTTGTCTCCATGAGGTGTCAGCAGGCGCAGGTGCACCCTCGCAGATCCGCGCAGGAAAAAGGCGAAGGTTGTTGTTTCACTGCCCGCAGCGAAGGGGTTGGGGAAGTTGATATAACTATCCGTGAGGTTTGCCGAGCCGACATTGCCGATATCGGTATGCAACGGCAGGGACTGGCCCTCGGCTGGAAGGATGCGGATTCCACCGATCGGCTCACCTGGTGGACCAACCGCCACCCCGTCCGCGTCCAGGCGCAGCCGTAACCGGCCCACCGGGGCGGCGGGACGGATTCCGACCAGAAGTTCGATCTCCTTCGACTCGCCGGCGGCCAGAACTAGAGGTTCGTCAAATATCACCGTCAGATTCGCGGCATCGGAAGGAACTGCATCTTCACGGCCCAGTTCGTCCCCTCCGCTACTGGCGGCAATGGTTGCGACAACCGCGCCAGGCAAGGCAAAATCGTTGTCCGTGTCCGCGGGCTCCAGGGTGATCGCTCCCACGGCCAGACTGCCGGATTGCGGTGCGGCATTATTCTCCAGAACCAGACGCAGGACCGGCTCCAGGCTATCTTGCGCAGCCAGGAGGGGCGGCATGAGGCTCCCGCCCCCAACCAGCAATTCCTCGGCCGGGACCATGACGGAAGTCAATCCCGACCAGACTGGCCAGGTGCCCAAGGGGGTAAGATCGGGCTGAACTCCACTTACAGTATCCCGGGTAACAATGCCCGCCCTTTCGGCCATGATTTCAAACGAGGTCAAAGGGGCGTCCGAACGCACATCAAGGCGCACTTCCAAAACAAGGGAATCTCCGGGAGCAAGCGACAGAGCGGCCAGGCTGATGGCCAGCAAACCGTCCGCCGCCGCCGGATCGATCAAAGCACCCACTGGAGTGCCGCTCTCAAAGACGCTCACCCGGTCAAGTAGTCCTACCGGATTCATTGGATCACGGGTCTCGTCGATGAATTTCAGGATCAAGCTGTCCCAGGCGGCGGTCGCCGATTCGGGACCGGCGGGGTGGATAAGCGTCAATTCCAAAGCAGGGAGATCCCGCACTCCCAGATTGACCGACGTGGGAAGCAACCCTGAGCCTTCCACCAGCAATTCAGTTACCGGGGAGACAATGGTGAAACCTGCCACCGGAGTGGGCGGAGTGACGATGACCGGCACGCTTTGGCCATTCCCGTTGTCCTCGGCAAGCCACTGACCGATGTCGATGAAGTCGAAGACAACCGGACCGGTGGGCGCGTCGAACTTGAGGTCTCCCGTCAGGTCCAGTGTGACATTCTCACCCACCGAAACCACCAGGGGTTCCGACAGGAGCGCCACGACCAGGGAATCCTGGTACTGCGGCTGGCCCAGGAAGTGGGTTTGCGACGGGCTGGAAATGCGCAGACCATCGAACAGAGAAGACGGGTCGGCCAAAACCGCACCGGCGCCATCCCGGGGCACGAAACCCAGGGCCTGGACTCGAATTTCCGAAGCGGTAGGATCGACGGTGTCGTTCAGTACGGACAGCATGCCAAGACTCACGTCTGTCTGTCCCGGTTGAGTCGCCAGGTCCGACCCTGGTCCACTACTGACCGCCAAAGCACCGGCGGGCGATACCAGGTTCGCCTGTCTGGTCACGATGGGGAACGATCCATCACCCATGACGACGGGAACGGGCAGGCCGCTGACTTGATCCACCACATCGAAGGACGCGCTGCCGTCGATGAACATCATGAACGAAGGCACGGTGCTGTCCGGCTTCAAGTCGATGCGCAAACCCAGCGTGAGCGGTTCGCTTCCGGTGATCAGGGCCGGCGGGGAAAGCAGGAGGCTGATTTCATCGCCAACTGCCGGCAGAATTTCCTGCACCACATAGATATTGCTGCCCTCGCTGAGTGTGATCCGGTCGATCAGTTCCTCCGGTACGATCGGAGGCCCGGTGGCGGTTTCGGCCAACCTGATGCGCAGACTGTCCAGACGAGCGGCCCCGACGTCCTCGCCCCCGGGATTGATCAGGGTCAGGGTTATGGGGGCCAATTCCGTCTGACCGCGGGATACACTCTCCGGCAGATTGACGGTCGGATAGCTGTCCAGGCGCGGCACGGCGGAGTGGACCCGGTGCTGCGACGAGGGCGACGGCGCTGAAGGGTGATCCAGCCCGGTCACGTCACCCACACCCGAGGCGCTTCCGGTCATCACGATGGTCCCGGGAGTTGTGGCGGTATAGGTCCAGACGAACTCACTCGTCTCATCCGGGATCAGATCCAGATTTGCGGGTGTGGGAGGATCGAAAACGAGACCCGCGTCCCCTTCGGCAACGGCAATATTGGGCAGGATTCCGGTGACGGTTTCCCCACCAACGTTGCGAACGGTCATGCGCAGGGTGCCTGTCTGGCCGACCGTGGTTCCGGTAACATCGAATTCGATCCAGGAGACCAAAGCCGAGGTACTGAGCACCAGGGTTCCGCCGGCCGGAACATCAGTGTCGATGGGGCCGGAATTCCCCGACTCCATCACGATACCGTCCACCGGTACCTTGAGTTTGAGGGTCGCCGAATCGGTCGGAATGGCCGCCACATCGACGGTGACGAAGAACCGCGCTCCGCCAACCGGGATATCGCGGCTGAGAACCGGTGATAGCCAACGGCCATTGAACATGTTCATCACGCCCAGAGGAATATCCGTGGCGCTTTCGAAGACGCCGTCACCCTGATCGGCCCACAGGCGAACCTGGGACAAATCAGCCGCAACCGCGGTCCCCTCGTTTTCCACCGCCAGCCCCAACAGGCGATCGGGAAGATAACCGTTGGAGGGAATGACCAGATCCAGGGCCGCTTCGGGACCGTCTCCAGGTCCCAGGGTTCGGCCGGGCACAATGGCGCTGGTGACCTGGGCGGCGATCATGCCGTCCACTTGCCAACT
Organism: uncultured bacterium; assembly: GCA_965365795.1. Taxonomy (GTDB): domain Bacteria; phylum Krumholzibacteriota; class Krumholzibacteriia; order LZORAL124-64-63; family LZORAL124-64-63; genus JAGLCY01. The sequence continues at coordinate 6,283 of CBDUDB010000145.1, forward strand.
GGCCCCCGAGTCCAGAGGCCAAACGCCAACCAGGGCGCCCCCCGGGACCCAGACATCATTCGCGGACTCCACCAGGGCGCCCAGCAGGTCTCCGTCGGCAACGGTGCCAATTCCGACATCGGCCGTTACGAAGATCCTTTCCAGGCCACCGGCGATCAGCGGGAGATCAAGGCCTGAGAAAGTAACCAGGCTGTCGGTGAAGGAGCCGGAACCCAGAGCGGGATCGGTCAGGAAGTCGTCGACCACCCCGTCACCATCGCCGTCGAAGCGCAGGACCACTTGACCGATGACGGCGTCACGTTCAGCCGGCGTGGCGGTTGGGTCGGTCACGGTTCCGTTCCGAACCGTCAGGGACTGCAATCGCTGCTCAACGGCGTAAGTATTGGCCAGGTTGATCGTCAGCAACGGCACGGGGCCGGCGCCGGGCCGTGTCAGTCCGGGATCGATCACTTCGGTGGTCAGGATCAATCGGTCCGCCACGGTGATGCCGAGCACGCCCCGGTTGACCAGCGGCAGATCCAACGGACCGTCGTTTCCACTGGCCATGATGACCGCGCTGCCGAGTTCAGTGGGCAGTTCCAGGCGTATGTCCCGTGCGGGCGTCGCCGTCATCGGGACGTCCACCGTCACGAAGAAACGTCGTCCTCCAGGAGGTATCGCCGCCGACA
>CBDUDB010000146.1:0-6936 GCA_965365795.1 uncultured bacterium
CATGAAATCGAGACCGACACGCCGGGTGGAACCGGAAAATCACGAAAATCCATGACAGTGGGCTTATCTTTTGGCTTCTGATGGGGACCGCTCACGGTTTCCGCTGGCCGAACCCGGTCCGATGAATTAGCCTTCCGGAATGGCAACTCCAAGTAACCAAACCCCCTCGCTGAGCGGGGGCGGCCAATTCACGGGTTTTCAGCACCTGATGCCCCACCGTATGCAGGAGATCCTGCTGGTGGCCAGCATGTATGATGCCTTCACCCTGGAGGAGGGTGGCCGTCTGACCGAGTTGCTGCTGAGCGAGTACCGCGAACTGAATCTCAGTTTCCCTCCCCGGGTGACCCGCGCCTCGACCGGCGAGGAAGCCCTCAAGCTGACCGAGGCCCGCAGTTTCGACATGGTGATCACCATGTCCCGGCTGGGCGATATGGAGGCCCCTGATCTGGCTCGCCAGCTGAAGGATGAAGCTCCCGAGGTGCCCATCTTCAACCTGGCCTTCAACCCCAGGGAATTGCAGCATCTTCGCGATCTTGACAGCGAAGGACATATCGATCGATTTTTCCTGTGGACGGGCGATGTTCGCCTTCTGCTGGCGATCATCAAGTACAGTGAAGACATCCTGAACGTGGGCCCCGACACCCAGTATGGAGATGTCCGCTGCATCCTTTTGATCGAGGATTCGGTCCGCTTCTATTCATCTTACCTGCCCATGCTCTACACTGAGGTTCTGGAGCAGACCCAGTCGCTGATGGTCGAGGGTATCAACCTGAGCCACCGCCTGCTGCGGCTGAGGGCGCGCCCCAAGATCCTGCTGGCCACCACCTATGAGGAAGCCTGGGAATACTACAAGGACTACAAGGACTCCCTGCTGGGTGTCATATCCGACGGCCGCTTTCCCTGGAAAAAGGTGGACCGGGAAGATGCGGGGATCGAGTTCATCAAGCGGGTTAAGTACGTCGATGCGCACACTCCTGCCGTGCTCCAGTCGACCAACAAGGACCTGGAGGAAATCGCGAAGGAAATAGGCGCCGGCTTCATTCACAAGCACTCCCGCAAGCTGCTCAAGGAACTGCGCCAGTTCATGTTGGATAACTTCGGTTTCGGGGATTTCGTGTTCCGCATGCCCAGCGGTCGCGAAATCGGAAGAGCGCCCGATATGAAGGCGCTTCTGCGACTCTTGCGGACGGTTCCGGCCGTGTCCATCCACCACCATGCCAGCAACGACCATTTCTCCAACTGGCTTCGGGCGCGAACGGAATTTGGTCTGGCCGCATCGCTGCGACCGCGCAAGGTGTCCGAGTTCAAGGATCACGAAGAACTGCGAGAATACCTGGTCCAGTCCATCAGCACTTTCCGCGCCGAGAGCCAACGCGGTGTGGTCGCCGATTTTTCCCGGCGGCATTTCGATACCAGCAGCGCTTTCGTGCGCATCGGCGGCGGGTCCCTGGGGGGCAAGGGTCGCGGCCTGGCCTTCATGAACTCTTTACTTTACCGCTACGGCATGAACAACCGCTTTCCGAGCACCTTGATCCAGGTGCCCCCGACCGCGGTGGTGGGCACCAACGTATTTGACAAATTCATGAGGCAGGGTGATCTACGCGAGATCGCTCTGGGCGAGGCCGATGATGCGGATATCGTCGCCCAGATCCTGGAGGCCAAGCTGCCCCCGGCCATTTACGGGGATCTTGAAGCATTTCTCGATCAGGTCAGGTATCCGCTGGCTGTTCGCTCGTCGAGTCTTTTGGAAGACAGCCAATTCCAGCCCTTCGCCGGGGTGTATGCGACCTACATGCTGGCCAACAATCACGAGGATCTGAGTGTCCGCCTGGACCAGCTTTGCGACGCCATCAAGCTGGTCTACGCCTCGGCCTACTCGCGGGCCGCCAAGAACTACATCGAGGCCACCAGCAACCGGATCGAAGAGGAGAAGATGGCCGTCATCATCCAGCAGATGGTGGGGCAGAGGTACGAATCCTACGACTACCCGCACATATCGGGGGTGGCCCATTCCTCCAATTTCTATCCGAGCGAGGGCATGGAGCCCAAGGACGGAGTGGCCGCGGTGGCCCTGGGTCTGGGACGGATGGTGGTCGAGGGCGGGCAGTCTCTGCGGTTCAGCCCGGCCCAGCCCAGGGTCCTTCCGCAATTCGGCACGGTCGATGATTGGCTCAAAGTTAGTCAGCGGAATTTCTACGCCGTGGACGTCAGCGATCCCGACGCCTATCCCACCGACCACGACGATTTCAACCTGGCTCTGCTCGACCTGGAGGACGCCGAACGTCACGGCACCCTGGAGCCCATCGGCTCGGTCTATTCGCCGGAGAACAATGCCATCTACGACGGGATTCACCGCCCCGGGACCCGGCTGGTCTCCTTTGCCCACGTGCTGAAATCCGATCTGTTCCCTTTGGCGGAAATCCTGAAGCTGCTTCTGGAGCTGGGCCGGCGTACCATGAGTGCGGAAGTGGAAATCGAATTCGCCGTGGTGCTGGGGGATGGCAATCTCAACCCGCACCAGTTCGGATTCCTGCAAATCCGCCCTTTGGCCGCGGGATATCAGGCGCCGGATATTCCCGACGGTCTGCTCGATTCCGAAAATACCCTGGTAGCAACCAACGTGGCCTTGGGCAACGGGCGTATGGACAAGATCCAGGATATCCTCTACGTACCACGCAGGAAATTCGACCGCGGCGCCACCGAGGCCATCGCCCAGGAAATCGAACGGTTCAACCGCGGTTTTGTGAATGGAGCGGTGCCTTACTTGCTGCTGGGGCCCGGGCGGTGGGGATCTGCAGACCGCTGGCTTGGCATTCCGGTCCGGTGGGACCAGATTTCAGGGGCCCGGGTTATCGTGGAGACGGATCTGGAGGATTTCAAGGTGACCCCCAGCCAGGGCACCCATTTTTTCCAGAACCTGACCAGTTTCCAGGTCGGTTATCTGACCGTGAACGCGGGTAAAGGCGAAAGCAATCTCGACTGGGATTGGCTGGCCGACCAACCCGCCCAGCAGGAAGGGGAGTACTTGAGGCACCTTCGCCTCGACGAACCCCTGACCGTTTTGATCGACGGCCGCACCCACAGGGGAGTGGTCCTCAAACCAGGCCATAACCTTCTTTCCACAGGGGGATAAATTCCCATGAACCACGACGAATCTTTTAACCCATTCGAGATGGCTCGCTCCCAGTTCGACAAAATCGCCGACGTCATCGGCCTGGACCAGGGTACCCGCGATCTTCTGCGCAGTCCGCTGCGCGAGTACCACTTCAGTATTCCAGTGCGCATGGATGACGGGGCTGTCCAGGTTTTCCAGGGCTATCGGGTGCAGCACAACGATTGTCGGGGACCGGGCAAGGGCGGTATTCGGTTTCATCCCCAGGAAACCGTCGACACGGTGAGGGCCCTGGCCATGTGGATGACCTGGAAGTGCGCCGTGGCGGACATTCCCCTGGGCGGTGCCAAGGGCGGCGTGATCTGTGATCCCCACAACCTGAGCTCCCGGGAGCAGGAGAGAATCTGCAGGGGATATGTCAGGCAGCTGGCCCGCAACGTCGGGCCCGTGATGGATGTCCCGGCTCCCGATGTCATGACCAGTCCCCAGCACATGCTGTGGATGCTCGACGAGTATGAACAGATGGCCGGCGCCCACTATCCCGGGATGATCACGGGCAAGCCGGTGGGCATGGGCGGTTCGCGGGGCCGGACCGAGGCCACCGGTTACGGCGTGGTCTACTGCCTGCGCGAGGCCATGTTCGGCATGGGGCTTAGGGTGCAGGACACCACCGCGAGCGTGCAGGGTTTCGGCAACGTGGCCCAGTATGCCATCGAGCTTTTCACTCAGCTGGGCGGAGCGGTTCTCTGCGTTTCGAGCTGGGACCAGGAGGAACAGACCACCTTCGCCTTCTATAAGGCCACCGGCATTGACCTGGCCGAGCTGAGAGGAATCACCAACCGCTTCGGAGGGATCGACAAGGAGAAGGCCGCGGATCTTGGATATGAAGTGATACCGGGCGACGACTGGATCGACCGGGAGGTGGACTTCCTGATTCCCGCGGCTCTGGAGAACCAGATTACGGACAAAAATGTCGGCCGGATCTCTGACCGGGTGAAGATCATCGCCGAGGGCGCCAACGGTCCCACGACCCCCGAAGCGGACGCCGTGATCCAGGAACGCGGTATCTTCATGATTCCCGATTTCCTGGCCAACGCCGGCGGCGTGACCTGCAGCTACTTCGAGCAGGTGCAGTGCAACATGAACTACTTCTGGGAACGGGATGACGTTTTGTCACGGCTGGACAAGAAGATGAGGGCCGCCTACCACTCCATTCACGACCTGTCCCTCAAACAGAAGATGTACATGAGAGATGCGGCCTATGTTGTTGCGATAAATAGAGTAGCTGCTGCTTGTCGTGACAGGGGATGGGTGTAGTAGATGACCGGTTCCGCCAAAAACGGTCCCCTGCACGCCGCTTCCGGCGACCAGGTTCCCGAATGGCGGCGGATGATCGATCAGATGCGGAAAACCCACCCCAGCCAGTTTCTGCGGGTATCGCGCAAGATGCTCAACCACCTGTGTTCGGTGGGCTTGACGGGGGCGCAGAAGATGCTGGCCGAAGTCGAGGGCCCCTCCGGTCCGGGAGGGCCGGCGGCAACCTGGGGGGGCAACGTTCCCGGGGCGCGGGTCAAGCTGGAAAACTCGCCGCTGATGACGGGCGCTCCGTTCGAGCTGGCGGTTGAATTCCTCGGGGACGAGGAGATCACCGAACGGATGCACAAGTGGATCAAGGAGGATCAGGCCAGTTTTTTCAGCACCGTGGTTGGGGATCCTCGCCGCACCATGCCGGAAATCGCCGCGGCGGTCAGGCGCTACAATGACGTTTTGCGCGGGCGAAGCGGTCTTCCCCTGAGCACCCTCAAGAGTCTGCGGGTATCCCTGATCCAGCGCTTTTTGACCGAACAGCTCGACTACATCAACGTGGCCAAGGAAGTGGTCCGCATCACGGATTTTCACGACCTTCTCGACCACGTGATCATGACCACCGACAGCCACGGCAAGCTGGGAGGCAAGGCGGCGGGCCTTTTGCTGGCCCGCTGGATCCTGCAGCAGCCCGAAGTTGCCGAACGCGGCATCGGCGAAGTGAAGACCCCCCGCGCCTGGTCCATCCTTTCGGACGGGGTCATGGATTTCATCAAGCTCAATGAGCTGGATGACGTGATGGACCAGAAGTTCAAGGAGATCTCCCAGGTCCGCCGCGAATATCCCAACATGATCCAGCTGTTCAAGAACAGCACCTTTCCTCCGGAAATCAGCGAGGGTCTGGGCAGGGCTCTTGAATATTTCGGGGAAGCCCCTCTGATCATTCGCAGCTCGAGCTTGCTGGAAGACCGGTTCGGGACCGCTTTTTCCGGAAAGTACAAGAGCCTGTTCCTGGCCAACCAGGGTCCGGTGACCGAAAGGCTCGAAGCCCTGGAGGACGCGGTGGCCGAGGTGTGGGCTTCGATCCTGGGACCGGATCCCATCGAGTATCGGCGCGAAAGGGGATTGACCGAGTTTGTCGAGGAAATGGGCATCCTGATCCAGGAGGTGGTGGGCAAGCGGGTCGGCCGTTGGTGGCTGCCGGCGTTCGCGGGAGTGGCCTTCAGTCTCAACGAATTCCGCTGGTCCCCGCGCATCGAACGCGAGGACGGGCTGATCCGCATCGTGCCCGGCCTGGGCACCAGGGCCGTGGACCGGGTGGGAGACGATTTCCCCATCCTGGCGGTGCCCGGCCAGCCGGGACTTCGGGCCAGCGCCACCGTCGACGAAGTCCTGCGCTACAGCCCCCGGGTGGCCGACGTTCTCAATCTGGAGACCAATTGTTTCGAGTCGGTCCAACTGGAGGACCTGCTTCACGAAGCCGGCGACGACTACCCGCTGGTGGACAAGATCTTCTCCGTATTCAAGGAAGGGATGCTGCAAAAGACTTCCCGTTTCATGATGGACCCCACCCAGGACGACCTGGTGGCGGACATGGAGGGGCTGCTGTCGGACACCGAACTGATTTCCAAGATGCACGCTCTCATGACCACCCTGGCAAGATACCTGGGCACGCCCGTGGACATCGAATTCGCCCACGACGGCGAGGACTTCTATCTGCTCCAGTGCCGTCCCCAGGCCATGACCGGCGAGGCGGCTCCGGCCCCCATTCCCCGTGACATCGATCAGGATAAGGTCGTTTTTACGGCCCGGAAGTATGTGTCCAACGGGTGGGTGCCCGACATTTCCCACATCGTCTATGTGGTTCCGGAGGAATACGGCAAGCTGGCCACGGCCGAACAGATGAAGGAAGTGGGCCGGGTCGTGGGCCGGCTCAACGCCACGTTGCCCAAACGCAAATTCATTCTCATGGGACCGGGTCGCTGGGGTAGCCGCGGAGACATCAAGCTGGGCGTGAGCATTTCCTACTCGGATATCAACAACACCGCCATGTTGATCGAAATTGCCCGTCGCACGGGCAACTACGTACCCGATCTTTCGTTCGGCACCCATTTTTTCCAGGACCTGGTCGAAGCCCAGATTCGGTATCTGCCCTTGTATCCCGATGAAGAGGACGTTGCTTTCAGTGAGGATTTCCTGCTGAACAGCGACAACCTGCTGGCCGAACTGCTGCCGGAAAATGCGGATCTTGCGAATTGCGTACGGGTCATCGATGTGCCGGCGGTGACCGGAGGGCAGGTGCTGCGGGTTTTCATGAACTCGGACCAGGACAAAGCGGTGGCTCTGCTGGACGAAGGCGGTGAGGAGCGTTCCGCTCCGGCGCCCACGGCCAACGCGGGTGAATACGAGCCCCTTCAGTTCTGGCGCTGGAGATTCCGCATGGCCGAGAGGATGATCCGGGCCATGGAGGCGCCCCGTTTTGGTGTCGAAGCCGTTTACCTTTTCGGGTCGGTGAAAAA
>CBDUDB010000147.1:0-6888 GCA_965365795.1 uncultured bacterium
AAGACAAAAAAATTGAGGGACGACACTCCTGCCGTCCCTCTCCTTGCTCACCCATCCGTAAGGTCAGGAGATTTCTCCCCTTGCATCCTCATCGGTTGGACATATATGGGTACGGATAATTCCGTGGCGGGTCAAATGTCTCCTTCACCGTCCGCGGGCTCGTCCAGCGGATCAGATTCAGGTAGCTGCCGGCCTTGTCGTTGGTCCCCGATGCCCGGCTGCCGCCGAAGGGCTGCTGGCCGACCACCGCGCCGGTGGGCTTGTCGTTGATGTAGAAGTTCCCCGCCGTTCCTTCGAGCTCTTCCTTCATCTGGATCAGGGCCATCCGGTCCTGTCCGAAGATGGCCCCGGTCAGGGCGTAGGCCGAAGAACGGTCGCACAGACGCAGGGTCTTCAGCAGGTCCTTCTCCTTGTAGACGTGGACCGACAGCACCGGGCCGAAGATCTCCTCTACCATGGACTCGTACATCGGATCGGTCGCTTCAATGACAGTGGGCTCGATGAAGAAGCCCTTGGAGTCGTCACAGCCGGCCCCGGCGATGACCTTGGCCTTGCCCTTGGCCGCCTTGCCGCGGGCCCGGGTGATGTACCCCTTGATGCTGTCGAAGGCCGCCTGATCGATCACCGCGCCCATGAAGGTCCGGAAATCGGCGACATCGCCAATCTTGATGTTCGCGATCATGTCCAGCAACTTCTTGCGGACCTCTTTCCACAGGTTCTCGGGAATGTAGGCGCGGCTGGCGGCACTGCACTTCTGCCCCTGATACTCGAAGGCCCCCCGGACCATGGCGGTCACCAGGGCGTCCACATCGGCGCTTGGGTGGGCGAAGATGAAGTCCTTGCCGCCGGTCTCCCCCACGATCCGCGGGTAACAACCGTAGTTGTGGATGTTGGTGCCGATCTGTTTCCACATGCCCTGGAATACGGCCGTGCTGCCGGTGAAGTGCACACCCGCCAGGTCCGTGCTGGCCATGACCGGATCGCCGATCTGTCCCCCGCTGCCGGGAACAAAATTGATCACACCGTCGGGCATGCCGGCTTCCTTGAGAATCTGCATGATGTAATGGCCGGAAAACACGGAACTGGAAGCGGGTTTCCAGACGACCGTGTTGCCCATCAAGGCCGGCGCCGTGGTCAGGTTGCCGGCGATGCTGGTGAAGTTGAAGGGGCTCACGGCAAATACGAATCCGTCCAGGGGACGCTGCTCCAGCATGTTCCACATGCCAGGGGCGCTGTCGGGTTGCTCACTCAGAATCTGGGCGCCGTAGGCGGGATTGAAACGCCAGAAATCGATCAGTTCGCAGGCGGCGTCGATCTCGGCCTGGTAGGCGTTTTTACTCTGGCCGAGCATGGTGGCCGCATTGAGTACCTGGCGATGACGACCGGCCAGCAGTTCGGCGGCTTTCAAGAGAATGGCCGCCCGGTGCTGGAACGGAGTGGCCGCCCAGCCCTTCTTGGCTTTTTGCGCGGCCTTGATGGCCAGCTTGACTTCTTTTTCCCCACCCTTGTGATATTGGCCCAGCTTGTGGCTGTGCTTGTGGGGCATGACGCAGTCGGACAGTTTACCGGTGCGAACTTCTTCGCCGCCAATGACCATGGGAATGTCGATCTTTTCGCCGGCCATCTTCTTGAGCGCGGCCTTCAATTCCTTCTTCTCGACCGATCCCTCCATATACCCCTTGATGGGCTCGTTCTCCGGGAACGGCACCTCGAACATGGCTTCGGACATGGAATTTCCTTCCTGAAAGCACGGATACGGACCGTTGGGAAAGCATTTTCTGGCGCCACGATGGCAAACAAATTCCGTCAAGGCAAGAGAATCGTTGTGAGGATGGCTCAGGCTGTTACTATTAGGACTGAAACCCTTTGAATTGACCCCGTCCGCGCCCTCCGGGGCGTCGCCAAGGTGGCCCGAAAATGACAATGGCTCCCAAAAACTTGCAGACCATCGAATCCCACGTTCTGGATCTCCAGCGGCTCCACCCCAGCGCCAGCGGTGATTTTACCAGCCTGCTCAACGACATCTCCTTTGCGGCCAAGGTCGTCAGCCGGGATGTCACCAAGGCCGGCCTGGTCGAAGACATCCTCGGCGCCACTGACGAAGAAAATATCCAGGGCGAGGTGGTCCAGAAGCTCGACAGTTTCGCCAACAACGTCTTCTTGAAGTGCCTGGGCCGTCGAGGCCAGGTCTGCATCATGGGCAGCGAAGAACTGGAAGACCCCGTTTTTGCCGACACCAGCAAGGGCACGGGCAAGTACATCGTGGTTTTTGATCCCCTGGACGGCAGTTCCAACATCGACGCCAATGTTTCGGTGGGTACCATCTTCGGCATCTGGAAAAGGCAATCCCGCCTGGCCCAGGTCAACGAGGATGATCTTCTGCAGCCGGGTTCGCAACTCGTGGGCGCCGGGTACATCATCTACGGATCCAGCACCATGTTCGTGTACACGGCCGGCAACGGCGTGCACGGTTTCACCCTCGACCCCTCTATCGGCGAGTTCCTGCTCAGCCACGAAAATATCATGACCCCGTTTACCGGAGAGATCTATTCGGTGAACGAGGCCTATGAGCCCAAATGGAGTCCGGAAGTGCGGGAGGTCCTGCGGCAGCTCAAGTACGGGAAAAATTCTGAAAAAACTTCCCGCAAAGATGCGCCCACCGACGGGGCCGGCATGTCCTCGCGGTATATCGGTTCCCTGGTGGCCGACTTCCACCGCAATCTTCTTTACGGGGGGGTCTTTCTGTACCCACCCACCACCGACCACGCGGACGGGAAACTCCGCCTGATGTGTGAAGCCGCTCCCCTGGCCATGATCGCCGAAAATGCCGGCGGATACGCCAGCGACGGATTTCGCCCCATCCTGGATGTTGTTCCCGACAACCTGCACATGCGGGTTCCGCTTTACATAGGCAGTCGCGGGGATGTCATGTGGATCGAGACCATGCTCTGCAAGGGAAGTTCCAATATCTAAAGGGCATTGGGATTAAAATCGGGGGGAAATAAAGGGCAGCCACTAGGCCGCCCTTTATTCGATACTGACAGGACCGGTCAGACCTGAGGATCCATCTGTTTCTGCAAACCCCGGGTTTCTACCACCAGGCCCAGCGCATTGTTCCGGCAACGGGGGCGGTGAGGTGTGCCGGCCGGAACCACGAAGGCCTCGCCCTGGCGAACCTCGACTTCCTTTCCCTCCATCTCCACGATCAGGGAACCCTCGAGGATATACACGAATTCATCCTTCTCGTGAGTGTGGACCAGATAGTCCCCACTGTACCGCACAATGAACGCGTGATAATTATCATCGATGTTGGTCACTTCAACAGGACGGAACACCTGCGAAAGCCCGCGGGCCATTTTCAAAACGGGAAACTTCGGCACCTCTGAAACTCCTTGACGTGCGCGGCCTGAGGCCGCGCGGGATCACTCTTGTTTTTCCGCCTGCAGCAGGGCGGCTTCGTTCGAAGTAGGATAAGTATTCACCAGAGCTTGGCCCATGGCTTCAGCATCGTCCGGGCGTCCGAGATTCAGCAGACACGACCGCCCTTTGTAAAGTGCCGCCGGCGCCTTTTCGCTGGCGGGGAAACGTTCCAGCATGTCTTCAAAATAACTCAAAGCGGCCGCATCATCACCCTCGCCGTAGGAAATATCTCCCAGCCAGTAGAGGGCGTCGTCCGAGAGTTCGGATTCCTTGTACTTGAAAAGGAACTCTTCGAATCCTGCCTTGGCCAGGTCCATATTTCCACGGTTACGGTCCAGTTCGGCCATTTCAAAGATGGAGCGACCTTCCTCGGGCAGGGTCTCGGTCCCCACGCTGCTGGCAGCCGGCGGCTTGTATTCTCCCAGGGTGGGAATTCCCTGCCGAGTGGCCAGCAAATCGACCCGCGCCGAAAGGTTCCGCATGTATTCGGCGTTGTCGTCCAGCTTTTGCATCAACTGGTCCAACCGCGTGGACACCATGGACAGCTTGGCCAGACGCATCGCCGAGGATTCGTCCCCGGCGTCACGATCCATCCGCAACAGCTGGCCGAGGGCCTCCATCTCCTGGAGCAACTTCATGTTTTCGGTTTGCAGGTGGGATATTTCGTCCCGGTTTTCCTGCACCGAAATCTCGATGCGGTCCAGTTGCGGGGCGCACCCCGCCATCAGGACCAGGGCCACCACCGGCAAGTAACAAATCCGGCGGGGCGGCGCAAATTTCCACATGTTCAGCCGTCCCTAGGGGCGCTCGAAATGCGCGCGCCGGTTATTGGCCCAGGCATTCTCGTTGCTGCCCATGGAAAAAGGTTTGCTCTCGCCATAACTGGTGATCCGCAACTGACTGGTAGGCACCCCGAGACTGACAAGGTAGTCGCGGACAGCCCGGGCCCTCTTCTCGCCCAGCGCCAGGTTGTATTCGATGGTGCCGCGCTCGTCGCAATGGCCCGAGATGAGGATGGTCACACCGGCTTCCTTCATGATCCGGGCGTTGCTCGAAAGAAGGCCCATGCCCTCGGTGTCCAGGTCATACTGGTCAAAGGCGAAGAAAACATCACCCACGCCGTAGTCGGCGGGGTCCAGGTTGAAATAATCGGGTCCTTCATCAACCACTGTTTCAATTTCCTCAGCCACCGGGGGCTCCGGAATGACTTCCGTTTCCTCCCCGATGCCGGAACCGACGGTGGGATCGGTTTCGACTTCGGCCTTTTTGCCGCAACCGGTCAGGGAAATCAGGGCCACCACGAGAACCAGGCCCAGGGCCAGCAGCACACTGCGGGAAATCCATCCTCTGTTCATGCCTTACGCTCCTTAGAAACGATGAAAATCGGCCTGCCCCTACTGGGACCAGGCTGGGGTGATGTCCGGGTCATCGCCGAACGTCAATTGACGGAAACTATCTTCAACAACGTCGTAAACAAACAACTTGTAGACCCCGGTCCGTTTCGAGGCGAACACGATGTGCCTCCCATCGGGCGCCCAGCTCGGGTCTTCACTGTCGCGCCACCGGCTATCGGTCAGGATGCGCCTGTCCTCGCCGGTGGATTTCATCAACACGATATGGGAGTAATTGCCCATTCGTGAGACGTAGACGATTTGATCCCCGCTTGGCGACCACACCGCCGAATCATTGTACGTACCCTCGAAGGTAAGCCGGCGCCTGCCGGCACCCTCACTGTCGATGATATATAACTGAGGGGTACCCGTCCTGTCACTTGTAAAAACCAGATCCCGGCCGCCCGGGGCCCAGCTGGGACTGATTTCGATCGATTTGGCGACCGTCAGCCGCTTGATGATCTTGCCTTCGGGAGAAATCCGGTAAATTTCCATATCGCCGCTCTTGGACATGGACAACACCAGTTCTTTCCCTTCGGGATGCCAATCGGCCCCGTAGTTAAGGCCCTCCAGGGCGACCACCGACCTGACCTTCCCGTTGCGGGTATCCAGGCTGAAAAGCCCCTGCTGACCGTCCCGGTAGCTGGTAAAGGCGATCTGACCGCCGTCGGGCGACCAGCTGGGGCAAAGATTCAACTCCCGGTTGGCGGTCAGGCGCAGCACCCCCTCGCCGTCGTAGTCCACAACGTACAGATCACGCCGGCCTCCGGTTCCCCGGGAAAAGACGATCCGGGACAGACACATGCCCGGTTCGCCGCTGAGCCAGTGGATCACCTCGTTGGCGAAATGATGGGCCGTGGCGCGCAACTGCGACGGCAAGGGCCGGTAACGTTTGTTCATCAAGAGCTGCCGCTGGGGAAAGGACAGCAAGTTCAACGAAATGGTGATCGGGGCCTTTTCCCCGGTCAATTCGGCGTCCCGCAACGGCCCCTCAACCGTTCCCTCGATGGCGAACTCCAGTTGCAGACTGTCGGCATCGCTTTCGGACAGCCCCACCCGGAACAGTCCACTCAGGCGCAGATCATTGGCCACGACCGACGCCATCAGGTCGGCGGCCTCGGACGAAGGCACGCCCCCGGCCAGGACATCGAGCTCGTTGATCAGGACATCGGTTTTGATGAAGGCCGTGCCCGTGTGCTCGATGATGACCTCGCTTTTGCGGCCTTGGGCCGTAGCCTCACCGGAAAAACAGGTCAGCAAAAAAGCGAAGGTGAGAATGATTCCACTGATTCTTGTCATCAGGTTCCGGGCTCCAGGTTGAAAATGAACGTCACGCCGAGTGACGAATTTGTGAATTGAGGCGGCAGGGGCGGCAGCTTGGTGGTCTGGACCGCGCGCAAGGATTCCCGATCGAACACCCCGACGCCGCTGTTGCGAACCAGGGTGACCTGGGAAACGGCTCCGTTGCGGCCGATCTGAAAATGGATCGCGCACGACACCACGGCATTTTTTCCAAACCCTACTTGCCGGGGTTTCCAGTTGCGGGCGATAAGTCCCTCGACCCGGGACAGATACCAGGCGAAGGGAAAATCGGAATCCGTGTTTCCCACACTGGGTCCGCTGATCACGGGTTTGGCCACCTGGTCCGCTGGTTTATCCGGAGTCTCGACCGGTTCTACCGGAGGATCCTCAACCTCGACTTTTTCCTGCGGCTTTTTCTCTTCCTTGGGGGGATCTACCGGTTTGGGCTTGGGCAGTTCCTTGGCCGGCAATTCCGGTTTGATTTCTTTCTGGGGTTCCGGCTGCACGACCGGTTCGGCTGGGATTTCCCGGGGCTGTGTTTGTTGCTGAGGCAGATGGACCATCTTGACCTTGATCGAATGGGCCGGCTGGATGGGATTGCGGGCCACGTGATTCCCGAACATGAACACCACCACCAGCGCGATGGCGTGCACGAGAACAGAATACGGGAGCCCACGGCTCAGCATCATTGATCATCCACGGGTTGATCGGTCACCAGGCTGAGATTCAGAAATCCTTCCACCTCCACGGCGGCCATGACCTTCAGGACAAAACC
>CBDUDB010000148.1:0-6817 GCA_965365795.1 uncultured bacterium
CGGTGTTCGGAATCCTGCCCATCGCCATCGGTTTCGGCGCGGGCGCCGAATCGCGGCGGCCTTTGGGCATCGTCGTGGTGGGAGGGGTCCTGTTTTCGACGTTTTTGACCCTGCTGCTGGTGCCGGTGGTCTATTCGCTGCTGGCGCGATTTACCCAGGCAAAGCGGGTCGGCACCGATGAAATACCTGAAACCGACGAGGTCCTCGCCGCCACCCCGGACCGGTAGTTTGAGACAGAACATTTTCCGCCCGGGCGCGTAGGGGTTCGGGAAGTTCCTTTCAGTTCATTCCCTCAAGGAGACCATCCCATGAAGCGATTGACCCCATTCGTACTTGGCTTTGCCCTGCTGGCAGTTGCCGGCTGCGGCGGCGATCAGGAAAAAGCCGCGGAGGTGGCCCTGGAACAGGCCCCCTTGCTGGACCGTGAACTCTTCTTCGGCGACCCCGAGATTTCCGGCTCCCAGCTCTCGCCCGACGGCCAGTGGATGAGTTTCATCAAACCCTATCAGGGCGCCCGCAATATCTGGGTCAAGGCCGCCGACGCGCCCTTCGAAAGCGCCAAACCGGTGACAGCGGACGAACGCCCCGTGCCCGGCTACTTCTGGAGCCGCGACAGCAAGTACGTCCTGTACGTCCAGGACAAGGACGGCGACGAGAACTTCCACGTGTGGGCCGTCGATCCTTCCGGGACAGTCGGCGATGACGGCGTGCCGGCCGCGCGCAACCTGACGCCCGTCGACGGCGTCCGCGCCCAGATCTATTCCGTCCCCAAGAACGCTCCGGACATCATGCTGGTCGGCATGAACGACCGCGACCCCGCCTACCATGACATCTACAAGGTCGACATCGCCACCGGCGAACGGGTGCTGGTGAAGCAGAACGACGAAGGTGTCGGTTATTGGATCTTCGATCTCGAGGGCGAACTGCGCCTGGCCTACCGACAGCTGCCCGGCGGCGGCACCGAACTGCTGCGGGTCGATATGAAAGGACTGGAACAGATCCTCACCTGCACCTACGAGGAAGACATCACGCCGGTCGGATTCCACAAGGATCGCCGCCACGTGTACCTGCAAACCAACAAGGGCGATCGCGACCTGAGCGAGCTCATGCTGATGGACGTGGAAACAGGCAAGCTGGAATTCATCGAAAAGGATCCCAAAAACGAAGTCGACATCGCCAATGTCGTTTTCCACCCCGACACGGACCAGCTGATCGCCACCGCCTATGTGGGAGACCGTGTGAGGGTCTACCCCAAGACCGAGGAAGCGAGGAAACTCTGGGGCGACCTCATGAAAGCCCTCCCTAACGGGGAGATCGGCGTCAACAGCATGGCCCGGGACATGAGCCGCATGCTGGTGTCCGTCTCCAGCGACGTGGACCCCGGCTCGGTCTACCTCTTCGACACGAAAACCGGCAAGGCCGAACTGCAGTACAACTCACGGCCCGAACTTCCCAGCGAACACCTCGCCCACATGAAGCCGGTCAGCTATGAAGCCCGCGACGGCATGACCATCCACGGTTACCTGACCCTGCCCCAGGGTATCGAGCACAAGAACATGCCCGTGGTCATGTACATCCACGGTGGGCCCTGGGCGCGCGACTACTGGGGTTACGATCCCTACGCCCAGTTCTTTGCCAACCGCGGCTACGCCGTGATGCAGGTCAATTACCGGAGCTCCACCGGTTACGGCAAGAACTACATGAATGCCGGCAACAAGGAATGGGGCATCGGATCCATGCAGCACGACGTGAGCGACGCCGTGAAGTGGCTCATCGACGAGGGTTATGCCGATCCCGCACGGGTGGGGATTTTCGGAGGCAGCTACGGCGGTTACGCTACCCTGGCCGGAGTGACCTTCACTCCCGATCTGTACGCCTGCGGCGTACCCTACGTCGGCCCGTCGAATCTGATCACCCTGGTCGAGAGTTTCCCTGAATACTGGAAGCCTTTCCTCGAAGGATCATGGTACAAGCGTGTAGGCAACCCCGAGGTCGAAACCGACCGCCAGGATCTGATCGCCCGCTCTCCCCTGTTCCACTGCGATCAGATCAAGGCCCCATTGCTTGTGGTCCACGGCGCCAACGACCCGAGGGTCAAGCAGCATGAATCCGATCAGATCGTGGTGGCACTGCGTCAGAAGGACAAGCCGGTGGAATACGTGGTGGCCCCGGACGAGGGACATGGTTTCCGCGCGCCCAACAACCGCAAGGCTCTGGCCGTGGCCATGGAACGATTCCTGGCCAAGCACCTCCATGGACGCGTGCAGGAGGATGTCCTGCCTGAGACCCAGGCGCGCCTGGACGAGATCACTGTTGACGTCAGCAAGGTCGAGGTCGCAACGCCCGATGAAGGCTGATTCCGACCCTGCCAGAAAAGGACCGGCGTCCCCTCCACAGGGACGCCGGTTTCTATATTTTCGCTGGTCAGGACGGGTTGGCTCTAGTACCCCAGACGCCGATTTAGCTCTTCGAGCAATTTCTCCGCCGCCACCGGTATCACCGTGCCAGGACCGAAGATAGCTGCGGCTCCGTTTTCGCGAAGGAACTCGTAATCCTGGGCGGGAATGACGCCGCCGCAGGCCACCAGAATATCCTCACGGCCCAGATTCTTCAGTTCGGCCACCAGCTGCGGCAGCAGGGTCTTGTGACCCGCCGCCAGGCTGCTCATGCCCACGATGTGCACGTCATTTTCCACCGCCTGACGGGCGGTTTCTTCGGGGGTCTGGAACAGCGGCCCCACGTCCACGTCGAAGCCCAGGTCGGCGAACGCGGTGGCCACAACCTTGGCGCCGCGGTCGTGTCCGTCCTGCCCCATCTTGGCCACCAGAATACGCGGCCGACGGCCCTCGTTCTTTTCGAACGCCTTGATCATGGCGCTGATTCTCTCGACGGTGTCGATGGTTTCGTCCTTTCCGTATTCGGCCGAATAGACCCCGCTGATGGTGCGGATGACCGCCTGGTGACGGCCGACTACCTTTTCCAGGGCGTCGGAAATCTCGCCCAGGGTGGCCCGGCACTGGGCCGCAGTAACCGATAGGGCCAGCAGGTTGCCCTCACCTGTTTCCGCGCACTTGGTCAGCGCAACGAGGGCTGAGGTGACAGCCTGGGCGTCGCGCTCCTTCTTCAATTTTTCCAGGCGTGCGACTTGCTGCCGGCGAACTTCGGTGTTGTCGACCTCGAGGATCTCCAGGGGATCCTCCTTTGCCAACCGGTACTTGTTTACCCCGACGATGATCTCCTTGCCCGAATCGATGTGGGCCTGGCGGCGCGCGGCCGCCTCCTCGATCCTCATCTTGGGAAGGCCGGCGCCGATGGCCGCGGCCATGCCCCCGTGCTCCTCCACTTCCTGGATGTGGTCCCAGGCCTTGTGCATGAGCGCGTCGGTCAGGCTCTCAAGATACCAGGAACCGCCCCACGGGTCGACCGTGCGGCAGATTCCCGTCTCCTCCTGAAGGAAGAGCTGGGTGTTGCGGGCGATGCGCGCCGAAAAATCCGTCGGCAGAGCGATGGCCTCGTCCAGAGCGTTGGTGTGCAGGGACTGGGTTCCACCCAGGACGGCGGCCATGGCCTCGACGCAGGTGCGCGCCACGTTGTTGAAGGGATCCTGCTCGGCCAGCGACCAGCCCGAGGTCTGCGAGTGAGTGCGCAAGGCCATCGACTTGGGGTTCTTCGGATTGAACCCCTTGATGATCTTGGCCCACAGCAGCCGACCGGCCCTGAGCTTGGCCATCTCCATGAAGTAGTTGGTGCCCTCGGCCCAGAAGAAGGACAGCCGCGGTGCGAAGGCGTCGATGTCCAGCCCCGTCGCAAGTCCCGTCCTCACGTATTCGAGGCCATCGGCCAGGGTGTAGGCCAGTTCCAGGTCAGCGGTCGCACCGGCCTCCTGCATGTGGTAACCGCTGATGGAGATGCTGTTGAACTTGGGCATGTTCTGCGCCGTGTAGGCGAAGATATCGGCGATGATCCTCATGCTGAATTCAGGGCCGTAGATATACGTGTTACGAACCATGTACTCCTTGAGGATGTCGTTCTGGATGGTACCCGCCAGCTTGTCCACCGAAGCGCCCTGTTCTTGGGCCGCCACAATGTAGAAAGCCATGATCGGCAGCACGGCCCCGTTCATGGTCATCGAAACCGACATCTCATCCAGGGGGATGTCGGAAAAGAGAACCTTCATGTCCTCGATAGAATCGATGGCCACCCCGGCCTTGCCCACGTCCCCGACCACGCGGGGATGGTCGCTGTCGTAACCGCGATGCGTGGCCAGGTCGAAGGCCACCGAAAGGCCCTTCTGACCCGCGGCCAGGTTTCGTCGGTAGAAGGCGTTGCTTTCCTCGGCCGTGGAAAAACCGGCGTACTGTCGGACCGTCCAGGGACGGGTCACGTACATCGTGGCGTAAGGACCGCGCAGGAACGGCGGCAGCCCCGCCACGAAATCCGTGTGTTCCAGCTCCGCCGTGTCGGCGGCCGTGTACAAACTCTTGACCGGGATCTGTTCGTTGGTCTGCCACACTGAATCGATAGCCTTGGCCTTGGGCTCAGGCCCGGCCGATATGGCGTTCAGATCCACCTTGGTGAAATCGGGGATGCGGCTCATGACGCACCTCCCACCTTCTGGGCCAGCCGGGTCAAAACTTCCAGTACGTTACTCTTCAAGTTGATGCATTCGTCGATGTCTTCACTTTCGATCGCCGCGCCGGCCAGCAGCACCACCGGTGGATCAGGTTCCTTTTTCAGGGCGGTCGCCACGGCAACGGCCAGCCCGGCGTAGGTATCATCGAGCCCCACCAGAACCACGGTCCGGGCCCCGTCGGCGCGAGCCTTGGCGGCCGCTTCGGCGGCGGTCAGGGCAAAACCATCTTCACTCAATTCAAAACCGCCCACCCGGAAAAACCTCCGGGTGAACTCAAGGCGCGGCATGTAGCGGGCCACATCGCCCAGGTTGGCGCAGAAGACCCGGCCGGCGGCCGCATCGGTCCGGCTCAGGGTTTCCACGCTGGCGCGGAGAACTTCAAAAGGCTCACCATCGCGCCGCAGGGGAATCGCCAGACCTGCGGAATCCTCGGGGACCGCGGCCTTCCGCAGTGGTTCGGGGTCAGGATACTGGTTGGTTCCCACCAGCACTTCGCGACGGACAGCCAGGCGGGCGGCCCGATCTGCTGCCGCGTCGGCCACCCACTGCTGGGCCAGACCGGATTCCACCGCGGCCATGGCTCCGCCGGCGGCCTCCACTTCCAGGAACCGTTCCCAGGCCCGGTCCGCCAGATCCGCCGTCAGCTTTTCCACGTACCAGGATCCGCCGGCCGGATCGGCCACCTGGTCGAGATGGCATTCGTGCGCCAGAACCAGCTGGACGTTGCGTGCGATGCGCCGGCTGAATTCGTCCGCAGGGCGAATGGCTTCATCGAAGGCCGCCACGTGCAGGCTGTCCACCCCTCCCAGCACCGCAGACATGGCCTGGGTGGTGGCCCGCAGCATGTTCACGTGGGGATCCAGAACGGTGCCCGTGCGGCGGCTGGTGCGCGCGTGGATGCAGATGGGCGCCGCCGCGGGATCCACCCCGGAGGCGGTGAGAATCCTGGACCACAACACGCGCAAGGCTCGCAAACGGGAAATCTCCATGAAGAAATCGGAACCCACGCAGAGGTTGAAATGAACCCGGGCGGCCGCCTCTTCCACCGTCAGGCCCCGTGATTCCATTTCCCGCAGAACGTGGACCGCCGTGGCCAGAACCAGGCCCAGGCCCAGAGCGCCGTCGGCGCCGCCGTCATGCCAGGGATCCTCGAATACCGGCAGGGTCTTCAATCCTGGCGCCCGATCCGCGGCCAGGCGGGAAATTTCCGCCAGCTCGTCGTAGAGCTTGACCGCGGGAACCGTCAGGGCGCCTTCGCTCGCAAGGCCGGCCACGGGATCGCAGCCCACCCGGCCTTGAAGAACCGAGGATTTTTTACCCAGCTCTTCAACCAGCGCAAGCAGGTTTTGGGCGACTTGGAAATGGTCGGCTCCCGCCTGGATCAAAATGGGCACTTCCGCCAAGTCGACACCGGCAAGAGCGGTGCGTAGGTCCGCCATTCCGGAGATAGAGGTACCGTGAGGCCCAGCTTCCGTGAGGATCAGATTGACGGCAGTCTGCCCCCGCTCGAGATCATGCCGAAGCGCTTCATTGAAATCGTTCGCGTTGGGAAGAGGCAGTTCCTGGGACACAAGCCAGGCTCCTCGGTCAGGCAGGGATCCGCGAAGGAAGGGGGCCTGCCCGGGAAGGGTGTCGGTCCAGTCGGGATCGGGCCGATCGGCACCCGTGGCCATGGATCCCACCTGGATGCCCTCGAGAGTCAGGGTAAACATTTTCTTGGCAAAGGGGGCGCCTTTCAGAAGGCGCTCGACCTCGGTCCGCCATTGTTCGAGATTGGGTGCCTCGAATTCAGATAACAATCGGCCTTGGTCACTCATTTGGATAGCCTCTATTAAGACCGTTTGGGACTTTGAATTCCCGCCTGCGATAACCAGGGTCACCAGGAGAAACCCTCCTCGTGTCCGGTATTCGAAAGGTGGTCAGGGCCCGCGACGAAAGTCAAGCCCGGCGAGGATGAATAGCTTCTTCCAGATAGCCATGTATTTTACGTTTGGCCTCGGAAATTTGGCCGGAACGCGTCAGCTCTCACCAGGAGGAAATAATCGGTCACAACCTGACCACAAGTGAAAAACAGGGTCCCCCGGGGGCACTAGTGTCCGGTTGTTTGTTCTCTAGATCATTGTAATCGGTTTTGTTTTTGTTGGTTACGGAGATATTTGGCCTGTCACGACTTCAAGTCTAAGA
>CBDUDB010000149.1:0-6797 GCA_965365795.1 uncultured bacterium
GTGGCGGTGAGTTTCGACCGCTTGGAAATCCACGGTGGCCGGCTGGATTATCATGACCAGAACACCGGTCAAAAAGTGGAACTGGCCGGACTGGATCTGGCCGCGACCCTGACCAATCCGGGGCCGGGTTTGTTCCAATCGTCGGGCCTGCTAGAGGTGGACTCCCTGCTGGTGAGCGGTGAAAAACCACTGCCGACCGTGGCCACCCATTTGGACTACGATCTGTCTTTTGACACCTCCGGCCGGGTAATGAAATTGACGCGGGGGGACCTGGAAATCAACGGCCTACCTTGTGCCTTGCAGGGAAATCTGAATTCCTGGCCCGACAGTTTGCGCGGCGCCGGCCAGGTGCAAGCCGACGGTCTTGACCTGGACGATATATTGGCCTGGCTCACCCCCGAGCAAAAAGCCCATTTGGAGCCTTTCACCTTGGCTGGGGAAGTGTCCCTGAATACGGATTGGTCTTTCGACATGACCAGGGATCCACGAGTATCCTACGATGGCCAAGCGAAGGTCACCGGGCTTACCGCGACCAGCCGCGATATCGAAGGTGAGTTGACCGCCAGGGAAGTCCTCCTGAAATTCCAATCCGACAAGCTGGAAGTCGCCAGTGAGGGCGGGGTCTTCGCTGATAAGCCCTTGGTCCTGAACCTGACGGTGGAGGAATTCCGGGATCCACGGGTCACCGGGTCGGTGGACGGGACCTTTGATCTGGCTTTGGTGGAGCGATTCCTTCCTCCTGAAAAAGAGGCGGCCCTGTCCGGCGGTTGCCGCCTCGCGGGCTCGTTCTCCGGTAGGACGGATAACCCCGCCGGGATGGACTATGCCGGCCGTGCCGTGTTCACGGATCTTTCCTACGCCGACAAGACACTTCCGGACACCCTGGAAAAATTGAACGGGACGGTGAGTTTCGACCAGGATTCCGTGGTGGTGGAAAAAGCCACCGCCCTGTTCGGGGGGGGAGACGTGACCCTGACCGGAAAAATGGTGGACCATCTGCCCTATTTTCTGCCTGCGGAGAAGGACAACCGCGACACTCTGAAAAAGCCCACCTTTACCTTTGTGGCCCATTCGAATCGGATCGACATCGACCGGCTCTATCCGCCCGCGGCACCGGGGGCTTCGGTTCCCGGCGACCGCGCCGTGGTTCCTGACACCCTGTCCTTGGCCACCATCCCCGACCTTCTGGGTCAGGGTACGATCAAGGCCGATACCCTGATCTACAGCCGGGTTCCCTTCACGATGGTCACGGGCAGTGTCCGTCTCCAGGATCGCATCCTGAAGTGTTATGACATGTCTGCCGGAGTGTACGGTGGGGGTGTGACCGGCCAGGTGACCATTGATTTGAACGACCTGAACGACCCGGGGTACGGCGGGGATTTCGAGGCCGTCAACATCGAAGCGGACAACTTTCTGACCCGGTTCATTGACCTGAGGCAAGTGGTATCCGGGAAGGCCGGTCTATCCGGGAGTTTCGGTGCCCGGGGTCGTGCCCCCGACCGGATAAAAAGCACCTTGACCATGGATTCGATTGCCGCCTTGACCAGCGGCAAAGTGGTTCCGGGCCAGTTCGTTAATTCGGCCTTGAGTACTCTGGCGGCCGGGGTCGGCCAGAGTCTGGACAAGGAACAGGCGCTGAAGGATTTGACCACCCTGATCAAGGTTGAAGGCGGCAGGGTCGGCATGGATCAGTTCCAGACCAAACTCGGTTCCTTCGGCGACCTTACACTCTCCGGGTCCTATGGATTTGCCGGGGGGGACCTGGATTACCGAGGGGCCCTTCTTCTGACCGAGGATCAGACGGCCCGGCTCTACGCCACCGGTGGTCTGGTCGGCAGCGTGGCCAACCTGTTCGGCGACGAGGCCGAACGATTGAGCCTGCCCCTTACCGTGAATGGAACCATGGACAGTCCGAAGATGGACCTCGATTACAGCGAATTGACCGACAATCTCAAGTCCCAGCTCCAAGAAGATCTGACGGACGAGCTGGAAGACAAACTCAAAGGGCTTTGGGGAAAGTAGGGGCCAGCCGGAAGGTTCATTCATGCTGGACAGGATCTTCAAACTTCAGGCCCATGGTACGACCGCCTCTCGTGAAGCCGCCGCGGGTATCGCCGCCGGGGGATGCACCGGGCTGGCTGCGTCGGAATAATTCAGCGCAAAAACAGCAGGGCCCCACCGCCAACGGCGATGGTGATTCCGAACAGGCTCAACGCGGAGGGCCGGTCGCGATACACCAGCCAGGCGGGCAGGATCACGAAGATCGGCACCATACCCAGCAGCACCTGGGCGATGCCGGCTTCGGTGTTCTTGATGGCCACCAGCGAAATCCACACCGAGATGAACGGACCCATGAGGATGGCCACACCCAGGGCGGTGACGCCCCGCCGGTCGCGCAAGCCGCGCAGGGTTTTGCGGAAATCGAGGCGTGGAATGATCACCAGCCAGTAGAATACCGTGGCCCAGGTCAGGCGGACGAGTGTCGCGGCCAACGGTTCCACTCCGGCGCCACCTGTGATGCCGGTCATGCCCAGCTTGGCCAGCACGCTGCCCACACCCTGGCCGAGGGATCCGATCAAAGCCATCAGCAGGCCGGTGCGCAAAACCTGTCGCGTTAGCCCGCCGAATTCGCCGGTTCCCCGGTCCCGGCCCACGGTTGCGGTCATCACGCCGGCGATGACCACGACGATCCCCAGCAGGGCCATCCAGTTCAAATGTTCGCCCAGCACGCCCCAGGCGATGATGGTGGTGAAGACCGGGGCCAGGGCCATCAGGGTCATGCTGCGCCGGGGCCCGATCAGGGTGAAGGCCTTGAAAAGGGCAGAGTCGCCGATGGCCAGTCCCACGACGCCGCTCAGGCCGATCCACAGTTGATCCTGCCAGGCGAGGTTCGCCGGCCAGATACCGCCGTGCAAGATCAAGTGCATGATGCCCAGGCATAACGCCGCGCCGGGCAGACGTAGGAGGTTGACCGTGGTCACGCCCAGCCTCTGACCCGCGGTGGTGAAGAATACGCTGGTCCAGGAAAAAATCAGGGCGGCCACCAAAGCCATGATTTCGCCGTAAAAAGGGAAGGAGGGATTCAAAGCCGGATCCAGTCCATGGAAGGTGGCGGAATTCATTCCGGGAACAACCTGATGAAGGATTGAAGAACGCCCTCACAGCCCCTCATGGCAACCCTTTTCCGGAGAGCGCAGGTCGAAAATCCGGTCCGAAAATGGTCCTTGTAATCCGCAGAAAATGACTATATTTGACTTGTTCAAAAATTAACAGGACGGCTCTGGTATTCTTCATGGATAGGCGGAACATTACCCCATGATCCTCGGGACGGGCATTGATCTCTGCGAAGTTCCCCGCATGCAGGCCAAGGTACTGGCTGCGGCGGAGGATTTTGTGGCCCAGGTCTTTCTGCCCGGGGAAATTTCCTATTGCGAGGCCAAGCGCCACCCTGCCGAGCATTTCGCAGCCCGCTTCGCTGCCAAGGAAGCGGTGCTCAAGGCTCTCGCCGATACCGGGGGCCAGGGTTCTTTCTGGCGTGACATCGAAATCAGTAATGAACAGGACGGAAGGCCGGCGGTCAGACTGCACGGCCGCGCGTTGGAAATGGCGGATGCCCTGGGTGTCCGCCGTGTTCTTGTGAGTCTGACCCACACCCGTGATATGGCCGCCGCCACGGTGGTCCTGGAGGGTTGAGGTCCGGTCCCACCGGCAAGCCTCAACAGAGATCAGGAGAAATGATGAGCACTACACCGAAGTACGAAGATGCGCGCCAGGGTTTCGAATGGGCCATGGCGGAAAAGGAACTCGGCTACCGGGACGGGGACAACATCAACATCGGTTGGTACTGCACCGACCGGATCTGCGAGATGGGACTGGCCGACAAGCCGGCCCTCCTCTGGGAAGGGTTCAAGGGCGACAAGCGGACCTACACCTTCGACGAAATGCGGGTGCTGACCGACACCTTCGCCGCCTGGCTCCAGGATCTCGGCGTCAAGCCCGGCGAACGGGTCTGCCTGTTCATGGACCGGCTGCCCGAGCTTTACTTCGGCGTGCTGGCCGTCCTGAAGATGGGCTGCATCGCCCAGCCCCTGTTTTCGGCTTTCGGCGATGAATCCCTCTGGACCCGGCTGGATAACGCGGGCACTTCGGTGGTCATCACCCAGCGCAAACACGCCAAGAAGGTTCGCAAAATCGTTGACCGGCTGCCCGAACTGAAACACGTGGTGGTGGTGGATGCCGAGGGGTTCAAGCTCAAGGATCCGGAAGTGGCTTTGGCCCTTCACGACCTGCCGGCGGCCAAGGATTTTGTCGTCCATCCGACGACCAAGGAATCCCCCTCGATCCTTCACTACACTTCCGGGACTACTGGGCAACCCAAAGGGGCGCAACACGTTCACTATTCCCTGATTTCCCAGTACATCACCGCCAAGTGGGTGCTTGATCTGGGTCCGGACGACATCTACTGGTGCAATGCCGACCCGGGCTGGGTGACAGGTACTTCCTACGGGATCATCGGGCCCTGGGCCAACGGGGTCACCCAGGCGGTCCTGGACGCCGGCTTCAAGGCCGAAAAGTGGTACGACTTCATCGCCCGCAATCAGATCACGGTCTGGTACTCGGCTCCGACGGCCATCCGGCTGCTGATGAAAGAGGGCACCGAGCTGGTCCAGAAGTTCGACCTCAACTGCCTACGCCATCTGTGCAGTGTGGGGGAACCGCTCAACGCCGAGGCCGTGGTCTGGTCCGAGGAAGCTTTCGGCAAACCCTTCCACGACACCTTCTGGCAGACCGAAACAGGCTGCATGGTCATCACCAATTTTCCCGGGATGCGGGTCAAACCCGGGTCCATGGGGAAACCGTTTCCGGGGATCACCGCCACGGTGCTGGATCCGGAGAAATTCACGCCCGTGGAACAGCAGGGCGGCGTGGGCGTGATCGCCCTGCGCCCGGACTGGCCCTCGTTGATCCGGACCTACTGGAACAACGAGGAAGGTTACCAGGGCAAGTTCAAGAACGGCTGGTTCGTTTGCGGCGACCAGGCCACCATCGACGCCGACGGGTATTTCTGGTTCGTCGGTCGCGACGACGACGTCATCAACACCGGGGGACACCTGGTGGGCCCGTTCGAGATCGAATCGGCCTTGCTGGAACATCCGGCGGTAGCCGAATCGGCCGCGGTGGCCAAGCCCGACCCGGTCAACATGGAAGTGGTAAAGGCCTTCGTGACGCTCAAACCCGGTTTCGAGCCGAGCGCGGACCTGGATCTTGAGATCATGAACTTCATCCGCAAAAAACTGTCGCCGCTGGCCATGCCGCAGGAAATCGAGTTCACCGAGGAACTGCCCAAGACCCGCAGCGGCAAGATCATTCGCCGCATCCTGCGCGCGCAGGAATTCGGAGAACCGGTAGGAGATCTTTCGACGCTCATGAAGGAATAGGCGTCGGGACCAACTCAATTCAACAGGAGAATCAAATGGAAGAATACAAGCAGACGATCCTCGACTACGTGATCAAGGAATACCTGGAGGACGACGAGGATGAGGAGATCACCTTCGATACCGAGCTGATCACCGGCGGCATCGTCGACTCGTTTTCCATGGTTTCGCTCAAGCGGTTCCTGGAAAACAAATACGAGATCCAGATTCCCGACGCGGACGCCAGTCCGGAGGCTTTCGACACCGTTAACAGCATCGCGGACCTGGTGGACCGGTTCAAGCAGGCCTGACCCCTCGGGTTCAGTTAGGAAAGGGACGACATGGCATATTCGAAGGCGTTGCGTGAAACATTCAGCTCGGAACTGGACGGAATCCGCGAGGCGGGTCTGTTCAAGGAGGAACGCTGGATCAAGAGCCCGCAGGCGGCCGATATCGAGGTCGAATACCCCGCGGGCGCCGAATGCAAGAAGGTCATCAACTTCTGCGCCAACAACTATCTCGGGCTGTCCAGCCACCCGGACGTGGTGGAGGCCGCCCGCATTGGACTGGGGACCCGGGGTTACGGGCTGTCGTCGGTTCGTTTCATCTGCGGCACCCAGGATATTCACGGTCATCTGGAACACCGGCTCACCGAGTTCCTGGGCACCGAGGACACCCTGCTGTTTCCGTCCTGCATGGATGCCAACGCGGGTGTGTTCGAGGCCGTTCTGAACGAGCAGGACGTCATGATCGCCGACCGCCTGGTGCACGCTTCGATCGTGGACGGCATGCGGCTGTGCAAGGCCATGCGCGACACCTACAAACATTCGAACATGGAGCATCTCGAAGAGAAGCTGCAGGATCATCAGGACAAACGGGCCCGGCTGATCATCACCGACGGCGTATTCTCCATGGACGGCGACCTAGCCAAGCTGGACGAGATCGTGGCTCTGGCCGATAAATACGACGCCATGGTGTTCGTGGACGATTCGCACGCCTCGGGATTCATCGGCAGGACGGGCCGGGGCACCCACGAGCATTGCGGTGTGCTGGGGCAGATCGACATCGTCACCACCACCCTGGGCAAGGCCCTGGGCGGCGCCTCGGGCGGCTGCGTGAGCGGTCGTAAGGAGTTGGTCGAACTGTGCCGGCAAAAGGCGCGTCCCTACCTCTTCTCCAACACCGTGGCCCCGGTCATCGTTTCGGGCGCCATCAAGGTCCTGGACCTGGTTTCGGCCACCACTGAACGGCGCGACAAGCTGGAGTGGAATACAAAATTCTGGCGCGAGGGTCTGGAAAAGATAGGGTTGGATATCAAGGCCGGCGAAAGCCCCATCGTGCCGGTGATGCTCTACAACGCCAAGCTGGCCCAGGACATGGCGC
>CBDUDB010000150.1:0-6787 GCA_965365795.1 uncultured bacterium
GCCGGGCCCCCGTTTTACTTGCGCCAGAACGAAGGATAGAATATCACCAGCGCGGAGAACATCTCCAAACGGCCGACGAGCATGTTCCAGGCAAGGAACCACTTCCCGATGTCCGAAATGAAAGCGTAGTTCTCCGAAGGTCCGACGTCGCCGAAGCCCGGCCCGATGTTCATCAGGGCTGCGATGACAGAGCTCATGGCGGTCAGGTAGTCCATGTCGTCGACGAGCACCATGAAGCATCCGCCGCCCAGAACCAGGAAGATATTGACGATGAAGTAACAGACGGCCAGATCGACGATCGACTGATCGATGGCGCGATTGTTGATCCTAACCGAGACCACCGCCAGCGGCTGCAGGAAGATTCGCTTGATCGCGCCGACCATGAACTTCCAGATGATGACGTAGTGGATGACCTTGATGCCGCTGGTGGTCGAGCCGGCGCAGGCTCCCACGAAACACACGGCGAAGAGGAACATCTGGGCCGCCTGGGGCCACAGCTCGTAGTTCTGGGTCGTGAAGCCGGTCGTCGTCAGCAGGGACATCACCTGGAAACTGCCGTGTCGCAACGAATCCCAGAAGCCGTAGGTGCCCTTGAGCCACAGGACCAGCGCCGTGGCCCCGCAGAAAATCGACACGAACCCGATGTACCACTTGAACTCGGTGTTGGTGCGCAGGACACGCCACTGGCGCCGGGCCGCGTGATAGAAGAGCATGAACGTGACGCCGCCCAGGAACATGAACAGGATGATGATCCAGTCGAAGTAGGCGTTGTCGTAGTGGCCGATGCTGGCGTTGTAAGGCGAGTAGCCCGAGGTCGAGACCGTGCCGAAGGCGTGGCACAGCGAGTCGAAAAGCGACATGCCGCCGGCGCACATCAAGCCCACCTGGGCGGCGTTCAGCGCCAGATAGATGATCCACAGCACCGTGATGGCATCGCGATTGCGGGCCACGAACCGCTCCTTGGTGATGGTCTGGCCGGGGCTCGACTCCGCCCGGAAAATCCGCAGTCCTCCCATGCCGTGGGGCAGGAAGATGATGGTCAGGGTCAGGAAGCCCATGCCTCCGAGCAAGTGGGTTTCACTGCGCCAGAAGAGCAGGCCGTGGGGCACGACCTCGATGTCGGTGAGGATAGTTGCGCCCGTGGTGGTGTAGCCCGACATCATCTCGAAGAAGGCGTCGGTAAACGACGGGATCGAACCGTGGATCATGAAGGGCAGAGCCGAGACCGCAGAGATCAGGCCCCAGCCGAAGGCGGCGATGGCGAACGCGTCCTTTATGTCAAGTTCCTGGCTGCCGCGGAAGTAGAACCAGAGGGGCAAACCGGCCGCCGCGGCAATGAAGGCCGAGACCAGCAGGGCGGTCAGGTCACCCTCGCGGCCGTACAGCAACGAGCAGATGACCGGCGGCACCAGCGCTCCGGCGGTCACCAGCAGCAATGTTCCCATGACATGGGCGATGGCGCGGGGATTCATGACAGGATCAGCGCCTGGAGATCTCGGAGGTTTTTCGATTTGCAGATGCCGATGATCTTGTCGCCGGCCTGGACGTGCGAGTCGCCGGTAGCGATTTCCCAGTCACCGCTCCGGCCGACGGCGCCGATGATGATCTTGCCCTGCATCCCACCGACTTCGTACAGCGCCTTGTGGGTGATCGGCGCACCCTCCTCCGCGATGAGCTCGACCACCTCGGTGTCGCAGCCGTACAACTGGGCTACCGACAGCAGCTGACCGCGACGGATGTACCTCAGGATCTCATTCCCGGCCAGGACCTTCTTGTTCAGGACGATGTCCGCGCCCATGGTCGACGCCAGCACCAGGTAGGCCTCACGTTGCACCAACGCGATGGTGAGGGCCTTGCTTGCCCCGTGGCCTTGAGAACCATCCTGGATCAGGTGCTTGGCCAGAACACTGGTCATGATGTTCGTCTCGTTGTCGCCTGTGGCCGTGATGATGATATCCATGTCCTGCAATCCGGCCCGCATCAGCGTGTCGATATGGGAACCGTCGCCTTGCAGGATCTCCGTGCGGTCCAGGAGGTAGGACAGTTCTTCGGCTCGGCGTGCGTCCCTTTCGACCAGCTTGATCGGGAACGAATTTTCCAGCAACTCCGCGACTCGAAGGCCCACGTGCCCGCCGCCGATGATCATGATCCTGTGTCGTCGTTCCCGGGGTTCGCCGATCAGGTCCAGCAGCCGGGGCTGGTCCCGGGTGTAGGCCAGGATGAAGATATGGTCGCCCGGCAGGATCTCGTCCTCGCCGCCCGGAATGATGGTGTTGATGCCACGCGCGATGGACACGACCCGGAAGTAGAAATCGGCGTACTTGTGCGAGACGTCCTTGAGCTTGGTGCCGGCCAGGGCGCTGCCGGAGTGGACCCGCGCGGCGGTGACCTGCATCCGGCCGTCCGCGATGTCGATGACGGCGTTGCCCCTCTGCAGCTTCAGCAACCGGGCGATCTCCTTGGCGACCAGTTCCTCGGGGCGGATGACGAGATCAAGCTTCAGATCGGCCGCCGTCAACAGAGCGTCGGGCTTCAGCACGTCGAGTGAACGGACTCGAGCGATTTTCTGCGGGATTCCGTATCGGTCGGCCAGCAGGGAGGCGAGGATGTTCAACGCATCGTTGTCGGTGACGGCGATGAGGTAGTCCATGTCCTGGGCCCCGGCTTCTTCCCAGGAGGCGAAGCTCATGCCGTCGCCCCTGATCAACCGGGCGTCGATTTCGCCGTCGGCCCGCCTGATCAGGTCGGGATTGGTTTCGATGGCCGTCAGGGCATGTCCCTCGTGCGTCAGACGCTTGGCGAGATGGTAGCCGACGCCGCCGAGACCCAGCAGCAAGATGTTCGCGCTCTTCTTGGGCATGGTCAGCTCATTCGTTCGGTTGGGTTTCGGACGTCGGGGAAATGCTCGCATAGGGATTCGAACAATGCAAGAACGGCTTGGCTGGCACGATGTACAAGACGAGTTATTCTGGATATGATCCCCTGTTCCAGAAATCCCCAGTGACGTGTCAGTGGACTGCAGCGTGACCGAAAGGAACGACGTGAGAAAGACTCTTGGTTTGATATGCATGATGGTGTGTTTTTGCACAATTCCCGGCGCGTACGCACAGGAAGACAATCCCAGCATTGACATACAGATAAGCGATTTTGTACGCAGGATATTTCAAGATGAAAGTGGAAATTTATGGTTCGGGACGAATGGCGATGGGGTCATCCGCTTCGATGGAGGTTCTCTCGATTCTTTCTCAATCAATGAGGGCTTCGGTGGTTATGCGGTGAGAGGAATTGTAGGGGACAAAGAAGGCAATGTTTGGTTCGGTACTTCTGGAGGGGTCACCAGATATGATGGGGAATCATTTACCAATTTTACCGAGCAGGATGGCCTGATTCACAATGATGTTTGGAGCATAGTCATAGACAGCAAGGGGATGATCTGGATCGGTACATTGCAGGGAGTAAGTCGTTTCGATGGAGAAGTGTTCACTCCTTTTGACCTTCCAGAAACCGAGCCGGATTATTCAAGAGGTGTGACAAGCGCCAGGATAGTCCACAGCATCATGGAAGACAGTAAAGGAAGGATGTGGTTTGGCACCAATGGTGGGGTCTATGTCTACGACGGAAAATCGTTGTCCAATATTTCAGAGAAAGATGGCCTGTGCAGTAATGCTGTGAATTGTACTCTGGAAGATAAAGATGGTCATTTTTGGTTCGCTACTCATCATGCCGGGGTCTGTCGTTGGGATGGATCATCATTCACCCATGTAACCACACAGGATGGAGTAAATGGCACTGAGGCGTGGGATCTCTATGAAGATCGTTCAGGAAACATCTGGTTTCCTGTTGAAGGTTTTGGAGTGTACCGATACGACGGTAAATCATTTACCAATTTCTCCAAGAAGGATGGCCTTGCCAGTCAGGCAATACAATGCACCTATGAAGATAGAGAAGGCCGGCTTTGGTGTGGTGGTTATTTAGGACTCTATCGCTTTGATGGGGAATTTTTTGTCAATTTTACGAACCAAGGGCCCTGGCAGTAAGAACCCGAAAACGTACTATTCCCGCATACGTGCGCTGTGGACCGCAGCCTGATCCCCTCGGAATGAAGTATGGCATATATAACAATACTATAGTAGTCTTGTATTGGGCCCGGAGGCTCGGGAGACTCCGGTAACTATGATGCCCAAAAGTGTTTACGTTAATCATACCCATCATTGCCTCGCTAGGAGGGGATCATGAATATCCGCCGCTTCACGACTTTCGTATTATTCCATTGTCTTTTGGGGACCGTTGCGCTGGCCGCCACGCCACCGGATTTTGTCAGGCTGGAGGAGGCCGCCACGCTGCGCGTACCCGGTGATATCCTGGGCGGCGACGACCGAATCGCGGTGACGGAGGTGGATTCGCGGAATGAAGCGATGGACATTGATTCACAAGGCCACATCTATCTCGCGTACGAGTATCCTCACCCAACCGACGGAACGTCCATAGCCGTGCGTCGCTCCACCGACGGTGGCGCGACTTTCAGTTCGTGGGGTGAAATCAGGTATCCGGCCGCAGGCGAACGGGTCTATGGCCTTGATCTCGTTGTGGCCGAGGGCCTCGAGAGCCGTTGTTATGTTGCGTTCTCCCACGTCAGGCCGGGCGCAAACACGGAAATTGTCGTGGCCTGGGAAGATCTGTCGTCTCCGAGCGCTGACTTTGCTGAGCGAACTGTGCCTTTGAGCAATACCAGCAATAGTTTCTCATCTGTGGATATGGTGGCGGACGATGACGCCTTTGCCGATTTCTTCCTCTACCTGGTTGCCGAAGGATTCGACGCCGACGGCAGAGATATTTGGTTCACCAACAGCATTGACTTTGGCGGTTCATGGGACGTCCCCTATCAAATCGGCCAGACCACAGCAGTCGAGGGCGACTACCGGGAACCTTCGGTCAGTCACAGCTTTGGTTCCCTCGTCCATGCGACCTGGCAATTCGGTCCGACGGACGAAGGTCTCGATGCGGCAATTCTTTACCGAAGGGCCTCCAATGACGCCCTCAGTGGATTGACCGATTGGGGGACCACTTTTGCCGTGACGCCAACCAACGACGGGGTCGAAGACAGAAGCCCCCGCATCGTGTCTGCTCATGACGGCTCCAACATCGTGTTGGCGTACAACCGCTTCATTGATACGGGCCCGACTCTTGATACCGAACCCCCAGTGGTTCGAGCCGCAACGGACCTGGGTACGGCGGGCTTTGCCGCCAGCCCCGCGATCGAGTTGGGGACAGAGGGAGAGAACATCACCGACCTTGTGTATTCACCGGCTGACGGATCCTTCTCCGTGGCATTGGGTGTAGTCGAGAATACGATCTATTCGGCGCCGCAATCCGCACCGGCCTCCTGGACGGAGCGGGGGATGTTCTTGCGCGAGCCAAATTTCGGCACTTTCCGCATCTATTCCGGCCGATTGGCATACGACCCGACGCGCGGCAACCGCTTGGCGGTTACCGCGGCGCGAATCCTCCCCTCGGATATCGAGGTGATCATGGTCGACGCCGAATGGCTGTCGGACCCGGGCTCGCCCATTCAAAGAGCTGGCTTTCCGATCGCCCTGCCGGCGCGACCGACTACCGACCCGGCTCTGGCCGACCTGGACGGCGACGGCCACCTGGAGATCATCTACGGGGATGACAACGGAGATGTGTGGGCGATTCGCGATGACGGAACGAATTTGCCCGGCTGGCCGGTCGCTGGCGACTTGATTTCGGAAGGCCCGATCGCCGTGGGACGCCTCTCCCTAAGCGATGAGCTTAGCGTGGTGGTCGGCACCTATGACGGCCGTGTGGTAGCCTTGGACCCTGATGGCGCCGTGGTGCCGGGCTGGCCCGTGGATATGGGGACCGAATTGCCTGTCTACGTTTCCATCGGAGCCTTGGGCGGACCATTTCCCCGGACCGTGGTCGTGGCCTCGGGGCAGCGCCTCGTCTTTTTGGACTATGCCGGACGCACACCGCCCGGCGCCGTCGACCGCAATCTTCCCGTCGGCGAGGCCCGCGGCCCGGCAGCTATTGGCGACCTCGATAACGATGGCGTAACAGAAGTTGTGTACCCTTTCGAAGATCTCGTGTTCATCTTTAAACGTGACGTTCCGGGCGACATTATCGTGCTGCCTATGGGCGCACGTATATCGGACGCAATCACCCTGGGCGATATTGACCTGGACGGCGACCTGGAGATCGCCGTGCCCTTGGAAGGCGGGGCCATGCACTTGCTTGAACACACCGGTGTTGGTCGGCCGGGCTGGCCCGTCACCGCCGCAATACCGACGGGCATGCGTAGCGCTGCTTGGGCGGACGTTCAGGGATCCGCCGAACCCGAAATAGCGTTCGGCGACGGCAATTCAAACGTCTATCTGGTCGACGGCAGTGGCAGTCCGCTGGCCGGCTACCCTTTGAACCCCAACCCGTTCTTGTCCTTGCGCCGCGGGCCGGTCATCGCGGCGATTGAAGGTGCCGGTTCTGATATTCTGGTCAGTTCGCTCGAATATTATGGGTTTGCCTGGGATGAAACCGGCGCGGATGTCGGGGGTTGGCCCCTGGCGCTCTTTTCCAGCAGCGATCATGCACCTGTCATTGGTGATCTTGATCAGGACGGATACAATGATGTTGTCCATTTGACCAGCGCATCTCTGTTGGTCGTTGGCGTGCGAACCGCCCCCGGCTCGCCGGCCACTGAATGGCCCATGACGGGTCACGATGCCCAGCGCACGGGCTGTGCGGACTGCCCTACCGATCTGGTTACCGC
>CBDUDB010000151.1:0-6721 GCA_965365795.1 uncultured bacterium
ATCAACCGCTTCCTTGCCCACGTCCCTTCAGTGGATCATCATCACCATTGTCATCTTTGAGTTTCTTGCGGATCCCATCCATATCGACCTTCTGGGAATCAGCCGCACCCAACATCGAACTCTTAATTTCCTCGTATATCTCATGCCGGTGTACGGGGATGGAGCGGGGTGCGTCGATGCCGATCTGGACCTGATCACCACGGATGTCGACGATCATGATGGAGATGTTATCTCCGATCATTATCTTCTCATTGCGCTTTCGGCTGAGTATGAGCACGGGACCTCCCTGTCCTGTCTCCGGAATGCCTCACGGCGCATGCCGGGCCTGGGCTAGACCTCGGCGGGCTCGGGCGTATCCACCTCGGGTCGGACCTGAGACTGACCGCTTTCGGTTGAGGAATCAAGCAAATCCTGCACAAGATTCTTCCCGTCCATGGTCGTGGACCCATTCTCCGACGCTTGGGCATCTACGGCAAGCCCAAATTTCAAGTAATTGATCTCATGCTGAACGCCCCAGGCCGGGTCGCTCATCACCAGCTGGAGACCCTGCCGTGTATCAACGTTAACCACCAATGGGGCCAACAAGTTACCGGTGATCTTTGTCCCACCGTCCTGAACAGTGGTGATGATGAGAATCGCTATCCATTCTCCTTCTTCCCCTTTGAGGATGGAAGCGGAGCCCGGAGGGATATCTACATCGTAGGTGTCCGTGAAAAAAGCCGGTTGGCTCACCGGAAAGCCGAAATCGCCCCGGTCCAGGGACTGGAACCACTTCATGGGAATGTTTTCCCCCATTTCCAGGACCAGCCAGCGGCACAGGTCGGGCATGCCCACCAGTCCCTCGGGCAGATGGACAACATCCTCTTCCCGGTATTCCAGCTTTCCCAAGCGCAAGGTTTGGATCTTAGGCATCGTAAGCTCCTTGTTGGTGGCAACCGGCCTAATCCGGCTCACTCCACTTGTTAACGCAGATAGGCTATCAGGTTGTTTTCAAAAAGTTTGCTGGTCACCAGCAAACTCGCCTGATAACTGGCTTGCGCCCTGCTCAGGTCCGTGGCCACCTGGGCCACATCGACATCACGTTCGAGCGACAGGTTGGCGCGCAACCTTTCGTCCCGGTGCAAAAGGGTGTTTTCGGCCCAGTCCAGATCGTTCTGGCGGCCGCCTGTTGTAACCAGTAATCCGGTCACCGTTTGGCTCAAGGCCATAAGTTCAGTGACGGCCCCATTGACCGCCGCCTTATCCCCCGCCCTCATTGCGGCTTGCAAATCTTCCATCACTCCAAAAAACCGGACCGGAGCGCCCTGTCCATCTATCCCCAGGAGTGAGGCAGTTCCGCTGCCGTCGGTGTCCGTTATTGAAAAGGTGTCCGAACTGGAGCCCACTATCTGCAGATAGCCTTCCTCAAGTGTCATTTCCATGCCGGGAACCTGGGCCTGGAAAAGGTCCTGGATATCTCCCAGCGTTCGGGCCGAGGAAAGATCGACCGTGGCGGTTCCCGCTTCCCAGGTCACTTCCAGGGTGCCCAGGGGCAAGCGGGGAGCCAAGGCCGGGATGTCGTTGAGCAGAGTGTCCAGAGCCGGGGCGGGTCGGATATCGGAACCACGCAAGGATCCGCCGTCGGTAAGGGTGTTCAGTCCCAAAGAAATGGCCGTGGTCCCCCCGTCGGCTTCGCTCACAGCCAGAGGTGCCGCCCCGGTCAGGGTGATTCCTTGGCCATCGGCGGAAATTGCGGCGGTAATCGCACCTCGGGTTCCGGTCTGGATCCGGCTCAGCACATCGCCGACGGTGGCTGCATCGTTCAGGTCGATCCGGTAGCTGGTCGTGTTGCCTGCGGTGATGGTGATGCTGCCGGGACTCCAGCCGTCTCCCTGGTTCAAATCCGAAAGAAGGGTGGTGTCGCGCAGGAATGGTCCCAGGTGAACGTCCCCAGCCAGACTGGCCGCCTGGCTGCCCATGAAAATGTCCCCCGGAATGTTCAGCGCCATGATGGAATGGGGACCGGTGCGACCGTTGATCACTCCGTCGTCCCCCAGGTAACTGACAGTCCCGCCATTGAGGATAAAGGGCGCGGTGTTCGTTTCCCGACCGGCAAAGAGGTAGTGGCCCTCGATCGAGGTGTTCAAAACTTCCAGCATCCGCCCGACGAGGTTTTCGATCTCGAAGGCTGAATTGGTCATGGTGTCGGAATTGGCCAGCGACGAGGATTCCCGCAGAGCGATCACCCGGGCGTCGGCCAGGATCTCGCTCAGATCCTGCAGGGCGATGTCAGTGCCGTCCAACAGGGTCCGGCTGCGACCGACATTGCTAAGGTAGCTTTCATTCTGGCTGATCAGGGAATTGAAACGCTGAATGAGGCTGACCGAGCGCGGGTCGTCGGCGTAAGAATTGACCCGCTGTAGACTGCCAGCCATTCGCTGCTGCTCGAGCAGGCTGCTGAGACTGCGGTTCAAGTCCCCGACGAGAATCGCCGAAAGGTAACTGTCAGTGATGCGGATGCTCATGCCTTACCTTTCCCCTAAACCATATTCAGCAGGGTGTCGTACATTTCCTGCACGGTGGCGATGACCTTGGCGGCGGCGTTGTAACTGTTCTGGTAGCGGACCAGGTTGGCCCCTTCTTCATCCAGGCTCACGCCGCTGACGCTGGCCATTCTGGCATTGAGAGAAGCCACGACGCTCTGCTGGTTTTCCACCATGAATTCGAAACTGCCCAGGCTGCCGGCCACGTCCATGACCACCGACCGGTACGATTCGTTTACCGATTTTCGATCCGGCCCGTTGGTGCTGTTGCGCCCCAAGTCGGCGATGGCCAGGGCAATGTCGTTGTCCGCAGAACTGCCAGTCGTGCCGGTGGCCACCAGGTTTTCATTGTCCAGGATGGCCTGGTTGACCCCGATGTTGTGCATGCTGTCACCGGTGAAAAACATCACCCCACGGCCGCCGTAAGTCAGACCCGCGGTGTGCAAGTCGTTGACTTCGGTGATCAGCTGCCTCGC
Source organism: uncultured bacterium (assembly GCA_965365795.1). Lineage (GTDB taxonomy): Bacteria > Krumholzibacteriota > Krumholzibacteriia > LZORAL124-64-63 > LZORAL124-64-63 > JAGLCY01. The sequence continues at coordinate 2,999 of CBDUDB010000151.1, forward strand.
CACGGCATCGAGTTGTTCCCTCACGCTGCGGACGTGTACGTCCCTGGCGGCCAGAAGCCCTTCCAGCATTCCGGGTGAAAGAGCCACATCCTGCTGATTGCCTTCGGTGACCACGGCGAAGGTGTAGCCATCCGTTCCCGGCCGGTAGATTCCCTCGAACAGGGTGACCCGGTCCCGGGCGACCATGGTGCGTCCGGCCAGGATGATGTCTTTGGAACCGTCTTCGCGCTCCAACACCGAAACCTCGGCCAGTTCGGCCAGCTGGGTGATTTTCAGATCGCGCTGATCGCGCAGATCGTTGGCAGGATGGCCGTTGGTTTCGGCGGCCATGACCTGGCGGTTGAGTTCCCCGATATCCGTCAGCAGGCGGTTGAGGTTTTCCACCTCGGCCTGGATCCTGATTTCCAGATCGGACTCGAGGCGTCCAAGGGCTTCGTCGATGGCCTGAAAATCGGCGACAAGGGTTTCGGCCTGAGACACGACATTGAGTTTGAGACTGTCGCTAAATGGCGGCTGGGCCAGATCATTCCAGGCATCGAAAAAATTATTGAGGGCATTGCCCAGGTGGTCGTTGTCCACCGAACCGAGAATGCCTTCGACGTCGTACAGGGCCGAATCCACCGCGGCGTAAGAATGCAAACGCGATGTCTGGGCCCTCAGGTTGCCCAGCAGAAATTCATCCTGAATGCGGCGGACGCCCATGACTTCCACCCCGCGACCAATGGCCCCATAGGCCATGATTTCCGGGCGCCGGGTCCCGAAAATCACATCCTGGCGGGTGAAACCGGGTGTGTGGGCGTTGGCGATGTTGTGTCCGCTGGTGGCCAGCCCGGCCTGAGCAGCCAGCAGTGCCGACAGGCTGTTGTCCATGATTGCATTCAGTCCGGACATGAGTGGTCCTTTCAGGCCTTCCGTACGATCACGCCGCCGGGTCCGCGGTCCCGGTTCTGGGCTTCCTTGTCGTAACATCCGGCAGGGTTCTCGAGTACCGAGCTGGTGAATATTTCCGCCTCTTCATGGACCAGATCCAGGCAGAATTCGGCGAGCAGGCGATTCAATTCGTTTTGCCGGGCCAGCTTCGCGGCCACGCGGCGAACGCTGTTCAAGGCACCGGCCACTTTCCTCTTGGTGTCGAGGTCCGTGTAGTCCAGAAGGTCCTCCACCCGGTCCGGCGGGATGGTCAATCCACTTTTGTCGGCCAGTCCCCCAATAAACCTTTCCCGGGCGATCCTGGCCTCATTGGCTTCGGGAAGATAACGGGCCCATTCCCGGGCATTGCCCTGGAGCCGGTCCACATCTTGACGTTGCATGTAAGAATTCTGACGCCAGGCCAACCTCAGCAACCGTCGGTAATTCTTGTCTTCCAAGTCCAGTACGGCCCCCAATCGGCGGCAATCCTCTTCTTCCAACCTGGTGACGTCATTTTGCATTTCGGGTGCTCCTCCAGGAAATCGTGTCCTGTCCCAGTTCTAGGGTTTACCGGACGCCAAAGGCATGCCACCGCCCAGTTGTTCGTATCTTTCCAGGACCCGGCGCACATAGCGCCTGGTTTCAGGAAAGTCCGGGACTTTGCCGCCCAGACGGTCCACTGTGCCGGGGCCGGCGTTGTAGGCGGCCAGAGCCACATCCAACTGCCCGGCGAATTTCTTCAACATGTCCGCCAGATAACTGGCTCCACCTTGCAGGTTCTGTGCCGCGTCGGTGCGGTCGGCCACACCCAGATCCCTGGCCGTGTCGGGCATCAATTGCATCAGGCCCACAGCGCCCTTGGCCGAGCGGGCACCGGGATCACCGCCGGATTCCTCCATCACCACCGAAAGGATGAGGGCGGGGTCCAAACCGGTACCGCGGGCGACCGTCTCAATTTCCCCCTGGAACCGTCCCAGGGTGTCCGCCACGGCGCTCCCCTGCCTGGCGGCCAGCTGGGTCAACCTGGTGCGCGCCACCAAGTCCGATTCCCGGGGAATCATTTCCCGGTATCGCGCCAAAACCTTGGGCGCTGGCGGTCCCAGAACCTCCGGTCCGGTGGCAGTTGGGATCGCCTCCGCTTGCCTGTTTCGCGATAGTTGTCTGACGATCATGTCGGCAATGCCCATACCCGAATGGCCCGTGGCCAGGGTCTTGGCGATCTCGGCATCGTGCATCTCCCGGTAAAATTTCGTAGCGCCGCCGCCGTTGAAAAGGTCATTTTCCGGAACCGTTTGGCGCATGGCCTTGAGCAGGGTGTTCAAGAAAACGCCTTCGAATTCCTTGGCGGATTTTTCAAGTTCTTGCTGATCGCCTGGGGAATTTGCGGCCACATCAAGGGACCGACGCAGGCGCACCTGTTCGGCCTGTTCACCGGCTTCGGATACCAGGCGGCCCCATGATTGCAATCCCGGAATTTCCACCGACGACTCCTTTGGCCTTTACATCAGGACCAGTTCTGCCTGCAGCGAGCCGGCCCTTTTCAGGGCCTCGAGAATGGCGATGATGTCCCGGGGACTGGCCCCGATGTCGTTGAGAACCCCGACCACATCGGCCACCGTACTTGTGTCTGGAACCCTCAGGACACGGGCCTCATTGTCTTCGACATTGGTGCTGGTTTCCGGTACGACCACGGTGTCGCCGCGCCGGCTGAACGAGCTGGGCTGGGAAACGTCGTAATAGGTATTGACGATGACCTTGAGATTGCCGTGTGCCACGGCCGCTTCCTTCAATTTCACATTTTTGCCCACGATGATGGTGCCGGTGCGTTCATTGACTACAACCCGAGCCACGGCGTCGCTACGGGCTTCGAGTTCACTCATCCGGGCAATGAATCCCACCGGATCGCTGTTATCTGTCACCGGGATGTTCACCTGGATGCGCTGGGCGTCCTGGGCTTGGGCCGTGCCCTCTCCGAAACTTCGATTGATGGACGCTGCCACCGCCGCCGCGGTGACGAAATCGGGATTGTGGAGAAGCCAGGCCATCCGGCCCTCGCTCATGAAACTGCCTTCCAGGGCCACCTTGACCGACCCGCCATTGGAAACCAGTCCGGACTGGGCATGGTTTTTCCGGTACCTGTTGCCAAGGCCCGCTTTCACGTTGAATCCCCCGATGGAAACGCTTCCCTGGGCAAGCACGCAGAGAGTGCCGTCCGCGGCGCGCAACGGGGTCATGACCAGGTGCCCGCCTTCCAGGCTGGTGGCGTCGTTCAATGAGTTGACCTTGACGTCAACCCGCCCGCCAACGTTGGTGTTGGGGTCGAGAGTTCCGGTCACGATCACCGCGGCCACGTTTCTGGCTTTCAAATCGCGCGGGCTGATGGTGACATCGAGTTTTTCCAGCAAAGTGGCGATGGAGTTGGCCGTGTTTTCCACCGAATAGCTGTCGCCGGTCCCGTTCAGGCCGACCACCAACCCGTAGCCCACCAGAGGCTCGTCCGTGGTTCCCTCCAGAAAGGCCAGGTCTTTGAGCCGAGAGGTTTCCTGTCCCACGGTGGGGTTCACCCAGACTGCCAAAACCAGCAACAGGCCCCAGGCAGTAAGTCCAAGTCGTGAGAAGTTATACATTCCGTTCACGGGGTTCCTCCTAGAACAACCAGTTGAGAACACGGGTCACGACGCCCGGCTGAGCCGTGTCGTTGACCACGCCTGAACCGTTGTAGGCGATCTGGGCGTCCGAGATGTAGGTGCTGAGAATGGTATTGTCCGCGCCGATATCACGCGCCCGGCAGAATCCGGTGATTTCGATCAGCTG
>CBDUDB010000152.1:0-6696 GCA_965365795.1 uncultured bacterium
TAGGAATTCTGAACCAGGACAGGAAACAAGGGCCGCCCTTTAGTGGGGGCGGCCCTTTTTTTTGTGTTCCCGCCCGGGGCCCGCGGGGCCGGCCGAAGCGGGGTCTCCTGGCATTCCCTTTGCAAATTCACCACCGCCAATCCAATTAAGCTTTGTTTGAGGCATTTGCAGGCCTTTTGGGCCGGAGGTGGACGTTGATTATTCAACCGCCGGTAAAAAACAGATCAATGCGGCCGAAGGCCCCTAGTTCCTTGCCGAAAGAGCTGTTGGGGTCAAATCGGACCCCATCAACCTGGAACCGAAGCGGACCGGACCTTGGGGCCGAAGTGGTCATTAAGGTCGAGGATTTACGGAAGTCTTTTCGTTCGGGGTTTCTGAAACGGCGCATTCCCGGTATCGAAGGGGTGTCGTTTTCGGTTAAACGAGGCACGGTGTTTGCGCTGATCGGTCACAACGGCGCGGGCAAGACCACCACCATCAACTGCATTCTGGACCTGGTGCATGCCGATGGGGGACAGGTATCCATCATGGGCAAAAGTCACCGGGATCCGGTTTCCCGTGCCCAGGTGGGGTATCTGCCGGAGCGCCCTTACTTCTTTGAACACCTTTCGGGCCGTGAACTTTTGCAACTCTACGCCAAATTACTCGGCCTGTCGAAGGACCGGCGGGCCGCCCGTATCGACGAGGTCTTGCAAATGGTGGGCATGTTGGAGTTCGCGGGCCGCCGTCTCCGAAAATATTCCAAAGGTATGCTGCAGCGGATCGGCTTGGCCCAGGCCATTCTCGGAGATCCTGAATTGTTGATCCTGGACGAGCCCATGTCCGGCCTGGACCCCATCGGCCGCCGGGAGGTCCGGGAGCTATTGATGGGGCTCAAATCCGCCGGCAAGACCATCATTCTCTCCAGCCACATCGTGCAGGACGTAGAAATGATCGCCGATACCGTGGGCATTCTGAAGCAGGGATGCCTGGTGGCCATGCGGGACCTGACGGAATTGAACCGGGGGTATTCCTACACCGGCGATCTCGCCTTGTCCGGATCCTCCGAATCGCAACCCGCCTGGCTGCCCGACGGGTGCCAGGATCTCGGTGACGGAAGGGTCCGGGTGCCCATCGAAAGCGTGACGGAAATGAGGGACCTGTTGAACAACTGCCACCGGGAGGCGATTTCCGTGGTGTCCCTGGCCACCAACCGATCCTGCCTGGAGGAAATGTTCATGGAAATCAACACCGGAGCCACCGCGCAGCTGGAGGTCGCCCGATGAACAGCAACATCCTGACCCTCGCCCGTAGCACCTTCCTGGAAACGGTCAGGGATAAGATCTTTTACCTGGTGGCCGTTTTCGGTTTCATCATGCTGGCCAGCACGGCCATTCTGTCGCCATTGACGGTCGGCGCCCAGGGCAAGATCATGGCCGATGTGGGACTGGCCTCGATGGTCCTGTTCGGCCTTCTGGTCGTGGTCTTCGTGGGCAGCAACATGTTGCGCAAGGAACTGGACAAGGGGACCATCGTGACCATCCTGTCCAAACCGGTGGGGCGGCGGGAATACCTGATCGGGAAGTTTCTGGGTTTGAACCTGACCCTGGTCTCGATGCTGGCTGTCATGGGTCTGGTGTTCCTGTTGATGCTTTTCCTGGCGCCCGGGTCGTTTTCCCTGCGCTTTCTCGGCGCTTTCTACCTGGCTTTTCTGGAGCTGACGTTGATCAATGCGGTGGTCGTGTTTTTCTCGACCAGCGTTTCGCCGGTGCTGGCGGCCGTATTCACTCTGGGAGTGTTCGCCGTGGGTCATCTGAGCCAATCGATCCGTGACTTCGGGCAGTTGCAGACCAGCCTCTTCCAGCGGCAGGTCTCCGAACTGGTCTACTACCTGACTCCGAACCTCGAGGTTTTTAACCTGCGGGGCGCGGTGGTGCACGGATCGACCGTGCCCTTTGAACACCTGGTGATGGCCACGATCTACAGCTTGGCCTGGACGGCCATTCTGCTGGTGATCGCCGGTTCCATTTTCTCGCGCAAGGAGCTGCGTGGCGAATGAGCAAGCGCCAACATACCTTTCTGCGGCTCCTGGCGGTAGTGGCCCTGACCCTGATCATCGTGGTGACTTTGCGCGTATTCGATGGCCAGGAGGAGAAGGCCGCTCAGCAGGAAAAACTCTATTTTCCTTCGGGCAACTTCCTGGTGGAATCCACCCTGGGCTTCCGCGAGGTCATGGCCGACTATCTGTGGTTCCGTTTCGTTCAGTACTACGGCGCCTTCGCCCAGGGGAACAATGATTTCCGGTATTTCGAGTTGTTGATCGACAGCATCACCAAGCTGGATCCCCAGTTCGTGGAAGCTTACCATTTCGCCTCCCTGGTGTTCTGGTCCAGCTTCGGCGATACCGCAGCTTCCATCAACATGCTCAAACGCGGTATCCTGGCCAACCCCGACACGGCCAAGCTGCCGTTCCAGATCGGCTTCATCTACTATGTGATGGAGCACGACTACCTACGGGCGGCCCACTGGTTCGAGAATGCCTCCCGTTGTTCGGACGCTTCGGACAAGGAGTCCCGCTTCGCGGCGTTTGCCCGTTACAAAGCGGGGGACGATCGTGTTTCTCTGGAATTGTGGAAGACTCTCTACGATTCCACCGACAGCCCGCACATGAAAGAGCTGGCGGTCAAGATGATCGAGAAGCTGACCCGGAAGATCAAGCAGCAGCAGCTCTACGGCGACGATTTCATCGGCCCCATCCCGGAGATTTAAGATGATGACCGCATCCTTCGGAATTATGCCCGTGATTATCGCCGCCTGGCTGGGCGCCTGTTTCGGGAGCTTCTCCAATGTCCTGATCTACCGTTTGCCCCGAAACCTGAGCGTGGTCGGACCTCGCTCCTTCTGCCCTGTCTGCCGGAAAACCGTGGCCTGGTACGACAACATCCCCCTGTTGAGTTGGTTGCTGTTGCGGGGCCATTGCCGTCACTGTAAGGCCGGCGTTCCCGTTCGCTATCTCCTGGTTGAGCTCGCCGGGGTAGCCTGCGTGCTGGTGGGAATCATGCGCTTCGGATGGACAATTGAAGGGCTTTCTGCATCGTTTTTTCTCATCATCCTGCTTAATATTGCAATCATCGATTGGCATCACATGGTCATTCCGCACACCCTGACGGTGGGGGGCATGGTCATCGGGTTGGTTTTGTCCCTTTTCGGGAATCCCCCGCTGCCATCGGCACTTTTGGGAGCGGTTATCGGTGCCGGAGCCATCCTGGCGGTCTCCTACGGCTACAAGCTGGTCAGAGGGGTGATCGGCATGGGGGGCGGCGACGTGATGCTGATGGCCCTGGTGGGGGTCTTCCTGGGCCCCTGGGGGGTGCCCGCCGTGCTGTTCGCCGGGGCCTTGTTCGGCACCCTGTACGCGGTTTTCGCCGGTCGAGGCCGCCTTTCCGGATCGGCCAAGCTGCCTTTCGGGACATTCCTGGCCACCGCCGCAGCCATGGTGCTCCTTTTCGGGGGCCAGATTTTTTCCTGGTACCTGTCTCGATTCTGATCCCCGGCGGCAAATCTCCATCCTTATCCAAGGGCCGAGGAACCCCACATTTTTCACCTCATTTTCGTAGATACCCGATTCCCTCCAGATTTTCGAGGATTTTGGCTCAAGGCGCCTGTAGGCGTGCCGATGAGAATTGTGGCACGCATGTTGCGGTTGGCCCGAGGGATACCCGAATAGGGAGTGGGTGTCCCCACCATGAACGCTCGAACAGCGAGGCAGGCTTGACATGTTCGGATTCCTTAAAGGGAAACAGAAATCACTAATAGGCATGGACGTCGGGTCCAATGTCGTCAAGTGTCTTCGGCTCGATCTGACTTCGGATCGACCGGTGATCACCCATTTCGCGATGGCTGATCTGCCGCCGGAGGCAATTGTCGACGGGGAGATCATGGACCGTGAGCTGGTGATCGAGGCCATCCGGAGCGCAGCCGAAAAGGCCGGCATTCCAGATGAGCCCGTGGCCAGTGCGGTGGCGGGTCGGGCGGTCATCGTAAAGAAGATCGTCATGGACAAGATGTCGGATGAGGACGCGCGGGAGGCCATCTATTGGGAGGCCGAACAGCACGTACCCTTCGACATCGATGACATCACACTCGATTTCCAGATACTTCAGGAAGATATCGGAGCGGACCAGATGGAACTCCTCCTGGTGGCCGCCAAGAAGGACATGGTCCTCGGCCATGCCGAATTGATCCGGGACGCCGGCTTCAGGCCCCTGGTCATAGACGTGGCTTCCTTCGCCAACCAGAACACCTGGGAATTCATGAGGAGCCAAACCGGTTCCAATGAACTTCCCGAGTTGATCGAAGAAGCGGACTCCGGCGGCACGGAGGATTCGGTCGATGAGCTCGATCCCTTCGAGGAGAACGTCGAAGATAAAAAGGAAGAGGCCGCCGAGGCCCTGGCCGATGAATTCGTGGCCCTGCTCGATGTCGGGGGCGGGGTGACCAACGTGCACATCGTCAAGGACGGCGTGCCGTACTTCACCCGCGATCTTCCCATCGGGGTTGCGCACTTCATCGAAGAGTTCCAGAAACAACTCGGTCTGACCTACGAGACGGCCCACGACGTGGCCCGCGGTCATACCGACGATGTTGACGACCAGCTCGTTACCGACATCGTGCGCTCGGTGGGTTCGGAAATCTACCAGGGGCTGGAGCCCAGTCTGTCCTACCTCAAGACTTCCGGCGAGGCCGACGGCATCGACCGGATCGTCCTGAGCGGGGGCGGAGCTCATCTGCCGGGCCTGCGGGAATACCTGGCTGAATCCTACAACGTACCCAGCGAGATTGCCGATCCCTTGGCCGGGCTGGATTACAACCCTGACCTGTTCGGTGAGGGAGAGGCCGAGGAGCTGAGCCCCTTGCTCACTGTGAGTGTTGGGCTGGCTCTCAGAGAGGCGGTGGGAGCATGATTCGCATCAATCTTCTGCCCCGCGATGAAATGCCGGCCCAGAGCAGGATCAGCCTGCCCAACGTCGGAAATTTTGCGCCCCTGGTACTGGTGCTTGTCGCCGCCATCGGAATCGGTGCGGTGTATATCCACCAGTCCAACCAGATCAAGGCGTTGAACGAGATCATCGTCGAGGAAGAGGCGGAAACCCGCCGGCTGGCCCCTGAGATCGCCAAGATCAAGAGGCTCAATCAGCAGCGGAAAGACCTGAATGATCGCCTGGACGTCATTACCCGCCTGGACGGCGATCGTTACTTCCGGGTGCACTTGATGGACGAATTGAACCGGGCCATGCCTGACCACATCTGGCTGACCCGTTTCGAAGACATCGGAGGTGACAGGTACGCTGTCGAAGGCGTCACCTTCTCCAATTTCATCGTGAGTGATTTCCTCCAGAACGTCACGAGCAGTCCCTATTTTTCCAGAGTCGACCTGCTGGTCGCGGAGAAGGGCGAGATCGAGGACGTGAAGGTTGTCAAATTCAAAGCCGAGGCCAAGGCCGTCCGCAAGGCGACCGTGACCCCCTTCGAAGGTTAGGAAGGACGCAATGGATATCGACGTCAAAGATCCCAAATTACTCCGCTGGGCCGGCGCGGTTCTGATTGTGCTGGTGGTGGTCCCGTTGTATTTCCTGACGGATTCCTACCCCTTCACCTACCAGGCCCGCAACGAGACCATCTCGGAGCTGGATGCCCGTCACCAGCAGTTGAGCCGGGACCTGGAAAGGGCCCGCTTGCTGGTGCGGAATCTGGAAAAAGTCGAGCAGGAGTACGCCATTCTCCACGACCAGTGGATCGTGGCCCAAACACTCCTGCCGGAACAGAATCAGATGCCGGATCTGCTGCGCAAGGTCACGGCGGCCGGCCAGCAATCCGGAATCGAGTTCCAGCTTTTCAAGCCCCAGACCCCTGTCAACCAGGGTTTCTATTCGGACAATCCTATCGAGGTCCGGATCCAGGGTGGATTTCACCAGACCGGTGTGTTCCTGAGCCGGCTGGCGAATCTCAACCGGATAGTCAACGTCTCCAACATGAGCATGGATGGCGTGTCCAAACAGGAAGAGACACCGTTCACCGTCGAGACCGGATTGACCCTGACAGCCTATACGCAGGGGCCCAGTGCCCCGGTGGAAGGTCCGGGGAACAAGAATTCCGAGGGTATTCTCGACCAGCTGAACGCCAAGGCTGATAACGAAGAAGCCGTCACCAATCAGGCCGGCATTAGTCACTAGGGAGTTAGAACCATGATGAGGAAAAATTTCCGGTTGCCTGATGCCCTGACCTTCGCCGTCCTACTGGGACTGCTGGTCGCGGCTCCGGCCCTGGCCGCCGACGAAGATGCCGGCGGTGATCAAGATGCCGGTTCGGTTTCTCCGTCCCAGATCTCGCGGGACAGGATCAACGCGATCCGCGCCAACGAGTTTTTCTACCAGTCCTACGGTAAGGCTGATCCTTTCGGGGTCCTGGTCGCCGGGAACTTCGAAAAGAGTTCCGCCCAGGAACTGGTGGACATGAACAGCGCTCACCTGGTGGGCGTGATGTGGGGCCAGGACGACAAGTTCGCCCTTGTAGAAGATGGAGAAGGTTTCGGTTACATCCTACGTGTTGGCGATCGCGTCCGACACGGCCGCGTCGTCAGCATACGAAAAGACTCACTTACCGCGCGGGTCACCCTGTACGGAATCACCAACAAGGTGGTTCTCAAGCTGGAAAAAA
>CBDUDB010000153.1:0-6637 GCA_965365795.1 uncultured bacterium
CAGATGACCTCCAGGGGCTCAACCTCGGTTTCCTCTTCTTCATCCTCGGGATTATCGCCGTCAAAAGAACTGCTGGTACCTTTGACCACCACCAGCTTGTTGCCTCCGACCAGGAAACAGGTCCCGTCATTCATCTCGTTACCCAGAGGGATGGTCACCTGCTGGAGGTAATGGCCATCGGTTCCGAACATGTCCCAGGTTTCCAGGATTCCCTCCGGCTGATCATTGGTGCCGTGGGGTGTCAGGACCCAGACCGTGTCCTGGTCGTGATTGTACAATATGCGGGAGACACACTCGTCGTGGTCCGATATGTCCCAGTCTCTGGTCTCGGGCCGGCCGGCCACATTGATGAGTGGGCCGACATCGTCTTTATCGTCCTGCGTTCTCTTGCGGGGTTTGTTTTTGCGGCCGAATTCACACAGGAGTTTACCGGTCTTATCGAAAACCGAAATCTCGTAGGCACCTCTCTTCATGGGAGCATAGATTTTTCCCTGCGGTCCGAGGGCCCAGCTGCGATCGATATAATAGGCGTCGGCTTCGACAAACCGATGGCCCGTCGGGTCCAAGGGCGTCGTTCTTTCGACAATACGGTTGAAGTTATCAGCCTGGTAATCGGTCACCGACAGGAATCTCATGGTGTGACTTTCGCCCTCGTTGGCGAACACGAGCCGACCGCCGCTGGCCACCAGAATGCCATCGACGCCCTGGAGGCTGATCATGACTCCGACATTTCCTTCCACGGGCTCACCGATGGGATACCGGGAATCGATGGGCGTCCCGTCCAGCTTGAGGGTGACCATCTTTCCCGGGAAACCCATGCCGATACCCAATACGTCGTCCGGCAAAAAAACCAGCCCCATGGGTTGGCGAATTTCGCCGGGTCCGTCTCCCTGGCGGCTTAAGTCGCGCAAGTGTTCGCCCTCGCCGGAGATGACCACCACCTGGCACATCTGATTGTCCAGGATGTAGACTTCTCCGTTCGGGTGCCTTATCACGTCCACGATGCGCCCGAAAATCACATCCTCGTCTTCTCCTCCAACTCGCCAGAGTTCCTCAAGAGCCAGGGTTTTGACACCCAGGGAGGGACCGTCGTCGTTGATGATGCGGAGTACGGGGTCTTCGCTTGCGAGGCCCGACAACGGCAGGAAGGTCAAAAGGGTGATCAGAATCATTTGGGATTTCATGCTGGGCCTCCAAAAGGGCGCACGGCCGCGGTCACGTGGTTGGTCGGGAGGAAAGAAGAGCGCAGGTGTGTAGACGTTTGCGGGGCGAAATGGTTTCGGACCCGGCGGAGGGAGAGGGTCGTTTCCGTTAATTGGATCTGGTCCTACTCGACTTCTTCAACCACCATCACCGTGTACGAATAGAACATCGGCAACCCTTCTCCCCAGTCCTCGCTACCAGAATCAGAAGCGAAGGCGTTGTTCTCCCGCGGAACCGAAATATTGAGATGCGTGGTGATTATCGATCCTTCAAGGGCGCCGTAAGGGGGATACGGGACAGGGATTGGTGGATTGTCGGGCCAGTAGCAAGTAAGAACAAATTGGAGGGGCATGAGACCATCAGGGGCCACCATGAACTGAAGCGTTTGTTCGGTCGCCGTGCCCGTGACCAGGAACGGATGAGGCGGCGCCACCAGGCTGGTCTGAACGCAGGGGGCTCCCGGCGTAATTTGGATGGTGTGAGTACCGGTGCCGGTCCCGGAGATAGTTCCCTCGTCGATGTCAAAACCGAACTCGATGGTAAGGACGTCGGCAAACTCGAGCAACGGAGGATCGGGCAAAGGATGACTGAAGTTGATGGTCATCGTACCGGTCCACGAACTACCCACTGTGATCTCGGTGCTGGCCTGAACCGTTTGCGCGTTTGGATCATCATCGCAGGCGTCGTAGTAAGCCGTAACGGTGGCTTCTCCGTTATAGTCCGGTGCGTGGTATGTCGTTTCGGCATGTCCGGCTGAAGTGGTGGTGGCCTGGTCGGTATTTATTTCGCCGTCGCCGGAACATTCGAAGAGTATCGTCTGCCCAGGGTACGGGGCTGCTCCACACTTCAATGTTGCCGTCACGGTGCTCGAACCACCCTGCTCGACCTGTGAAGGGGCGGCCGTGGCCAGGATTTCGGGAGCCGTGCATTCGTAGTAGATCACAATGGTGGCGTCGATGTACCCACCCGCCGAATTTCCGGAGACGCAGTCGGAGGTGTACACGAACATGATCGATTCGTCCGCGGTTTCCCCTTCGCGGACAAAATCGTTCACCCGGTTGCCTTCGATTTCGAGGCCGATGTCGAAATCAATCCCCGTCACTTCATTGCATTGATGGTCGTAGATTCCCTTGTCGCCCACGTCGGCGATGTCGCGCTTGAACGCGTCAATGAAATCGCCCATCACGCTTGCGGGGTCCCCGCTGGCGCACAGCTGGTTGTCGATGTCACCGAACAGCCCACCGCTGCCGTCGCTAAATCCGCCGAAAATGGAAAAATGCGTAACCGGGGCACTGAACGATTTTCCGTCGGGGGCCACCGTCGCGATGAAATCGGTTTGGGCCCAGGCCGATGCGACATCATCCCACACGAAAAGCGGAAACTGGTTGCCCGGCGTTAAATCTCGGTTGCAGGGAATCGTCACGGTTGCGGGAATCGCGAACTGAAGGCCGGGGGGGCCGAACATGGCGCCGCCGAAAAAATCGGGAACCGGTCCGGTGGGATTGGGGCAGGCATCACCGGATGAATATGTGGCGACCTCGATCGCGGTACCAGCTGCAAGGGCTCCAGCGGGGATCGTGACCTTGGCGCCGCCCGGGTCGGTTGCCGTGCCTCCGCCAGGCCCGATCGTATTCGAATTTCCCGCGGGGGTGGTGGCATCGTCACTGCCACATGAGGCCACAACCAGGATCACAAAAAAGACCAGCATTGCCAGAAGGTCGGTTGACGAGGAATATGATCTAATACCACGGTATCCTTGAGTTACAACCTGCATGATAAATGCACCCCCTTGATTGAAGTCCTCCCTGTACATATTAGTCGAATGAAAAATTTTGACCATCAACCGTAATGGTTTGCCCAGGGATTTGTCTTCGAGGGAAGTCTCACTCCTCTGGGATTCCGGTTTCGCCTAGTCCGGAGGAAAAATCCCCCATTCGATCGGGTGCGATTCCCCATGGAAATCGATAAGGTTCATGATCAGAACCCCAGGCCCATAGGCTTCCAGGAAACGGTTCCTCAGGGGAACAAGGTTGAAGGGGTACTCCCTACGCCAGGCTGCGTCGCAATCCTCGTACGTCTCGTGCACGAGTACGATGTTGACCTGAACCGGCAGCGACTCCATGAAGGCCCCGTCCGTCCACAGAGAAAAGCGATGATCGGGTTGGCAACCGGAATAGCCCACGTCGCAGACCAGAATCCCGGAATCGTTGATTTCGGATCCAACCAAGTTCCAGAAAACCCGGTGCAGGGAATCAAGAGGCGCTTCGGTAAACTGGATAGGCGGAGGTCCGGTCGGGAGGTCCGTATAGGCGCCGAAGTGGGCGTCACGGAAGCCGCGGAGCACCCCGTCCGGGCCGGACGTGATGAGCACGTGGCGCGGATTGGGCGTGCTGAAGACAAGAGGAAAAGTGGTGTCGATAAGTGGAAAACATTCGACACGATGCAATCCGGCTACCCGCAGCGGGAAGGCGTAGCGACCCTCGGGGTCGACAGGAATGACGGACCGCGTGCTGTCCGGAGCGGTGATGTGGATCTCGCCGGGCACCAGGGGACGTTCGCCGGGATCCAGGGTACCGTTGCGGTTCGGATCCCAGAAGCAATTTCCCGCGATGACCGAGCCATGGGGACCAATCGGTAAGGCGGCCCGGATGCCGAAAGAAAAGGAGTCCTGCGCGGGCGTCCTGAATCGCCACAGTTTTCCTTCCGAAGTTTCGCCGGGCTCGAGGATGTGGTCGTTGCCGAATTCCGCATCGTAAATGAAGCCGTCGACCGGAATAATGGATCTGACCGGCAGGCTTGTGTCAGGATTTGCCACGAACACCGAAGAGGGCTCGATAGGACTTAACCACAAGGTGACCGGTCCGGGCAGCGGGATGTTGGTGGCGTTGGCTATCGCCACGGTCAGGTTGATGTGGATGCCGTCGTCATCGAGCTCGAGATCGGAACCCACCAGATCAAGACGCACAAGGCGGCCGTCATACGCGGTCACCTCTACCGATTTCAGGACGAAGGACCCGGCGTCAGGATCGATCCGGCCTGAACCGTCGTCCAGGTCCCGGATAGGATCAGTCGTGTCGGAACAGCCAAATAAGAAAGTGAGAAGGAGGATGGAAAGTAACGGAATCGACCTGAGAACTTGCCGGGATGACATGGTTCTCCACCTCCCGGTTGAGGGAAAATTGTTGCCGGCTGGAAAGGTGCCTTCAATTTGTTGTTACCACACAATGATAAGAAATCGGGGCTGACTGCGCCAACCGATCAAGGGCGGCGAGACCTGGAGATTGGCTATATATTGAAAGGCGAGGGGCCTGATTTGGACGACAAACAAACCCCTTGTTGAAAGCTGATGAATTTTGGGATCGCCAAGGGGGTTCATCATGCGCATCCTGCTATTTACAACCACTTGTTTGTTGTGGCTATTCGCAGAGATCGGAACAGCCCGGGACTATCCCTGGTGCTCGACAATGGATGATGTATTTGCCGAGGTTGAAGGCGATCGCCTGATTCTTCACCACGATAATGCCACCTACAACTGTTGCCCCGATTCCTTCAGTTTCACCGTGACCGTTTCCAACGACAGTTTGTACGTTACGGAAACGGAGAATCTCACCTCTCCTTGTGACTGCATGTGCTGCTTCAACCTTTCTGCGGAAGTCGAAGGCCTTTCCCCGGGCGAGTGGCAGGTTGTCTACCGATGGTTTGATGATGAGCCGTGGGGCTGGCGTGATTGGCACTTGTCGGTGACCATTGGCGGCCAGGACCCGCCAGGTTCTGTCCACATCGCCAATTCAGAGACTGACGGTTGTCTTGACCAATCGGGAACCCCCGAGGACATCAACATCCCTGTCACCGGAGCAAGGCTTCTGCAAAATGTTCCGAATCCCTTCAATCCTCAAACTACCGTCGCTTTCGAAATTCAAGAGCAGGCTAAGGTGAGCTTGCTTGTTTTCGATGTATCAGGTCGATTGGTGAGGGTGTTGATGGACCACGAAATTGTTGAGGAGGGTCGCCACGAGGCCGTCTGGAACAGTAGGGATGATACAGGTCGGGAAGTCGCCGCGGGTGTCTATTTCTATCGCCTCGTTATGGGGCAATGGACCGACATGAAGAGAATGACATTGATCAAATAGCGGGCGTCGTTTGAAGCTCGAAACCCCGGTAGCCAAGCCACCGGGGTTTCGATTCCGCTCCGCTCTGACAATCTCCGCGCCTATCGGGCCAGAACAAGTTTCCCCGTAAGGGCCTCCTGCCGCCCGGTCAACCGAACCAGGTAAACCCCGGAAGACACATTGAATCCGGCATGGTCGCGTCCATCCCAGAGGATGGTGTGGGGCCCGGCATTCCGCACACCCGCGTCGAGAAGTCGCACAAGCCGACCGCTCACGTCGTACACCGCCAATTCTACAGACTGGGACTCATCCAGTGTGAAGGAGATGTTCGTTCGCGGATTGAAGGGGTTGGGCCAGGCCCCGCCCAGGTGCATCCGTCCGGGCGAGGTCGCCACGGCGGCTACCGTCACGGTGGGATAGGAAAGATCGATGCCGTCTTGGTCCTGGAGACAGATTTTATCAAGAAGAAGAGGGCCGGCCACACCGTCGCCCCCGCCGGTCTTGATGAAAAAATTCTTCATGTCATTCGAGATACTGGTGCGAAACTCGAATTCGGTCCGGCCGTCGATGGCCAGCTGGTCCGCGGCGGTGGCCGCTTCCTCGGGACGGTCGTGGATCCAAACGGAGGTGACGTTGGCCGCGTTGTCGACGTAGAGCCAGCAGTTGTACCATTGCTCCGGCTCGAGGGTGGTCAGGTCTTCATAGGTGCCACCGTCGTTGATGCGCAGGTCGTCCCGGGTGCTCGTCAGGCTGAGCTCGGGATCAAAATCACCGAATTGGGAGGGGAAGGAGCTAGAGGACATTCCGAACGATGCGCTGAGTTGGTCTTCGTAGCGGAAACGCAGAAACAGCATCCGTGCCTCGCCATCGGGAATGACGGCGGGACGGGAAAGAATGGTGGACGCGGTGATCACGGACAGCACCTGGTTGCCGGGGTCATCCGGGTCGAGAACAACGGCGCTCGAAGAGTCGGGAGCGCGCCATTCGTTCTGGCCGCCAATGGGTCCGAGATCCAGGCCGTCAAAGTCGTCGATCAAGATAAAGGCCGCCCAGGCCGAACCGCAGGCCATAAACGAGGTGGCGATTACTAGAGCACCGAAGACGAAAATTTTTCCCACCGTCATCATTGTTCCTCCTCAATCAGATGAAAAAGTATGATTCCGGGCCGCGGAGTCGATTTGATGTTTCGTCTTTCGGGCTACCGGGTCGAAAACAGAAAATCGCATTGATCGTGCCAGTGAAGGAATAGCTGGGAAGGGTTGAATGGGGTTGGTTTGGGATACGCGGGATTCAAATTGCTGTACGCCTGCGTACAAGACCGTTCT
>CBDUDB010000154.1:0-6633 GCA_965365795.1 uncultured bacterium
AACCGAGGCTGGAACATGAATCCGAAACCCGAACCCCAGACCGACGCCCGCGGCGTGGAAATTCCGCCCGGTCCCTACGGCCGCGTGGTTTCCCTGGTGCCCAGCCTGACCGAGACCATGTTCGGTCTGGGCGCCAACGGGCGGCTGGTGGGGCGGACCATGTACTGCATCGAGCCCAAGGGCAGGCTGTCGGATATTCTCAGCTGCGGCGGGACCAAAAATCCCCAGATCGATACGGTGCTGAGCCTTGCTCCCGATCTCGTCCTGGCCTGCGTCGAAGAAAACAAGCCCGAACACCTGGCCGAGATCGAAGAAGGCGGCGTGGCCGTATTTGCCGTCATGCCACGCACTCTCGACGACGTCTCGACCTTGCTGAGGCAATTCGGCGTCTTGCTGGACGCCCAGATCGTGGCCGGCCGCGCCATGGCCGACCTGACCGCCGCCCGCCTTCACGCCGGCGAATTCCGCCAAACGCTGCGACGACCCCTGCGCGCGGTCACCTTGATCTGGAAAAACCCCTGGATGGCCGCCGGTGGCGGCAACCACATCGACGCGGTGATGAAGGAAGTGGGCCTGGTCAACGTCATGGACGATCGTAAGGGTTATTTCAAAGTGGAATTGGATGATCTGGCCGCCCGCAATCTTGACCTTGTCCTACTTCCCGACGAACCCTTCCCCTTTTCCCACCACGCCTCCTGGTCGATGGCCGCGGCCGGTGTCGTGGCCTCCCGCCGTCAGGCGCTGGTCATGGATGGGAAGCTGCTTTCCTGGTATGGCACCCGGACCGCGCGGTCCCTGCGGGCGCTGGTTAAGCTGTTGGGTAAGCGGGTGGATGGGCTGGAAGGCACATAAGCCCTCCCAAAAATGTCCTCGTTCCTGCGGATTATTTTGTGAGGGCTTATGTGCCTTCCAGCCCATCAACTCCCTCACCCAAATATAACCAGCACCCTCAGGAAGCGTGGCGAGCGAAGCGACGCCCACCGGGAGCCCTTTTTCGAATGGTTGTCCAATATCACAGTTCACCATTCCCAGGGGGTTGGGTGACGGGGGTTCCTGTGGCGTTAGGGTTTTACCGGTGGAGCGTGACCTTCCGGCCCTGACGCAGAAGGGTCCTGGAATAATCCGCAGGCGCGATCCGAAGGATCACGCTGAGGACTTTCCAGGACCCTTCTGCGTCAGGGCCGGAAGGTCTCCCTCTACTGGTAATACCCCAACGCCTCGGGCATCCGCTCATTCAACTCCCGAATGCGGGTCTCGTCGGACGGATGCGTGGACATGAACTCCGGCGGCGCCCCTCCGCCCCCCGCTGACATCCGCTGCCAGAATTTGGGCGCCTCGCGGGGATCAAACCCCGCCATCGCCATGAAGATCAGCCCCATGTGATCGGCTTCGCTCTCATGCTTGCGGCTGTAAGGCAACATGGCGCCGTACTGGGCGCCGATGGCGAACGCCGTCATGTAGAGGGCTTTGGTCTCTTCGGGCTGGGTCTTGACAGCCTCCGACAGGGCCATGCCACCCATCTGCAGGGCCATCGAATGGCTCATGCGTTCGCCACCGTGTTCAGCGATGGCGTGGGCGATTTCGTGGCCCATGACCACGGCGACTCCCGTGTCGTCCTGGCATACGGGTAGAATTCCGGTGTAGAAAGCCACCTTGCCGCCGGGCATGCACCAGGCGTTGGCCTGGTCGCTTTCGATGAGGTTGAATTCCCAGACGTAGCCTTCGAGATGTTGGCTCATTCCGTTTTCACGGAAATACTGTTCCACCGCGCCCTGAATCCTGGAACCGACCCGCTTGATCATGGCGGTGGCTTCGGGGTCGGTGCTGAGCTGGCTCTCGGCGATCACCTGATCGTACTGCTGAAAGCTCATGGAGTTCATCTGGCTGTCCGGGATCAGACTCAGCTGCTTGCGCCCGGTAATGGGCACCGTCGCACAGGCCGCCAGCAGGGCCGCCGCCAACAGCATTACGGAAATCATCAGGATTGTTTTTTTGCCCACCATTTTTTCCTCCAGGTTTTCTGCGGATTGGCAGATCCATCAAACCGGACAAGTTTAACCTGCGGCCCGTCTACTTGCAATCGGCCCGTGGGTGTCTTAAGCTCGGGAAACTTCATCGCCCTTTGCATTCATCGTTTGGAAGTATAATGCGCCGTCTGGTTTTATTCGCCGTTTTACTGATTTCAATATCCTCCTTGGAATCCCGCGCCCAGGACAGCCACTACTGGGACAACCAGTATGGCACCACGGGGGAGCTGCTGGGCGGAGTGGTCGTCGGAACTCCCAACGACCTGAGCGCGACCTACTACAATCCCGGCTGGATAGCACTGCAAGTCGATCCTTCCCTGTTGTTGACCACTCTGTCCCTGGAGGGGTACAGCATCAGGCTCAAGGAGGGCCTGGGTGAGGGCACAGAGCCCGTCAGCACCACCTTCACCACAAGTCCTGGTTATCTGGCCGGCCGGTTCACCATGGGAGAAGACCGCACCTGGCACTGGGCCTATTCCATTCTTCAGAAGGTCAAGTTCGATTTCGACGCCGTCGGCATCAGAATCGAACCGGTCACCCAGCCGCCTCCGGACGGCACGATCGATTTTTCAGGTGAAGCATTCCGGAAGTCCAAGACCAATGAATACTGGTACGGATTCACCTTCTCCCGAAAGATCCGACCCAACGTCGGGCTGGGTTTTTCACCTTATGTGGCCCATCGATCCACGTCCTCCCGGACACAGGCCGCCGCTCAGGGTCTGGTCCTTCCCCAATCATTTGGACAGGCCTACCTGGTTGATGAATACAATTTCTGGCATGTCCGCCTGCTGGCCAAGATCGGGCTGGCCGTCGACCAGGGCAATTTCACCTACGGCCTCACGTTGACGACACCCGGTGTGGGTTTGTTCGGCAGTGGAAAAGTCTTAACCTCTACATCCAGTTCGGGGCTGGACGAGGATAACGACGGGATCACGGATCCCCCCCTCCTGTCTTCCAACAATCAAGAGGGGTTGTCCTCGAGCTGGAAATCCCCCTTGTCGATTGCGGCCGGTCTTTCCCTGAAATCCGGCGCGACCAAATACCACATGACCGTGGAGTGGTTCAACGCCATCAAGGCGAGCCAGGCCATGAGCCCGGACCCCTTCTTTTCCCAGTCCGACCCCAACGAAAAAAATACCTACAACCTGGCTTACGGGGCCAAGAGCCTGATCAACTTTGGGGTGGGTGTCCAACATTCCTTCAATCCAAAATTTTCCCTCTACGGGGCTATTCGATCCGACTTTTCTTCCATTTCCTCGGAGAGTACCAGCACCTTGCTGATCTCCAACTGGGACCTGTGGCATATTTCGGGCGGAGCTTCCTTCACCTTCCTGAACATGGAATTCACCGCGGGGCTCCAGTACAGCTACGGGAACGGCGACAGCGTCCAGTTTGTCAACTTCAGCCTGGAAAACGGCGCTCCCGTCACCGGGCAACTCGGTACTTACGACATCACCTACCGGCGCCTGAAGATCATTATTGGCTTCAATCTGCCTATCGGAAAAGCCAGCCCCTAGGCAACTTTTTTGTTGGCCCGGCACCGCCCCTGGCCGTAGGTTGTAAACATGCAATTCCTGTAAATTTGTTTTCTCTGGAGGTGTCCTCTTGATTTGCGAGAAAAAATCCCTGGCCGGGTTGGCCATCGTCATCCTGCTGGCAGTCCTGACCGGTTGTTCAACCATTTCGGTCAACTACGACTACGACAACAACGTGGACTGGGCCAAATTCAAGACCTACAACTGGATGGAAGGCCCCCAGCGCTCGGTCGACCCCACCAGCCCCGTACCCAACTCCAATCTGTTGGAACAGCGGGTCCACAACTCGGTGGAGTACGAAATGGGGCAGCGCGGCATCACCCTTGGCGATGATCCCGACCTGCTGGTCGTCTACCACATCGGCACCCAGGAAAAGGTCCAGGTCACCGACTGGGGTTACCGCTACTCCGATTATTACTGGGGATACGGGGGACGTCAGATCGATGTCCAGCAGTTTACCGAGGGATCCCTGGTCCTTGACCTCGTAGACGCCGAAACTCAAAACCTGGTCTGGCGTGGCACCGGCACCGGCGTGGTAGACAAGTCCCAGAAGTCGCCCGAGGAAATGCAGGAACGGGCCAACAAGATCATCAACAAGATCATGGAAAGTTTCCCGCCGAACTAGCGAACGACCGACCGTTTTCCCAGGGCGGGATTATTCAGGTTCTTCCTGGAAGATCTCGCCCAGGTCCACCAGGTTCTGCCTGATGTCCCAGATCACATGATCCCATTTTTCGGCCGGCAGGCCGAGGTCTTCCATAACTTCCTGGAATTTTTCCATGGGCACCTCTTCGCTCAGATCGACAGGATTCTGTCGACCCACTCCCCAGTGTCCACAGACGCCTTCGGCCAGAGCCAGGGTCGCCGCGGCCTGGGCCCATTCGCCGGCTCCACGGTAGTCGTGATGATGTCTGACACAGGCCGTTATACTCTCGGGCAGATTCCACTGCCTCAGGATGTATTCCGCCAGTTCGGAATGGTCCAGACCCACGGCTTCGATTTCCATCTCACGAGTGACGCGCTTTCCGGTGCCCGTCGGCAGGAATTCGTCGATGACCAGCTTGCCGACATCGTGAAGCAGCCCGGCCACGAAGATTTCCTCGTTGCGCATCGGGCACCCCGGGGACATCTCGGCCAGCACGCGGCTGGTCAGGGCGATGCCCATGGAGTGCATCCAGAATCCCTGATCCTTCAAGTAGGCGTAGTTGGGCAGATTCCGCCGGGTAAAGCCTTCGGCGCTGACGGCGAAAACGATTTTTTTCAAACTTTCCAATCCGATCAGCACCACGGCTTCCGGAATGGAATGGATGGAGCGTGAGCGGCCGTAGAGCCCGCTGTTGGCCTGCTTCAGCACCCGGGCCACCAGGGCCTGGTCTTTGCTGATGACCGCCTCGTAATCCTTGGCAGTGAAAAATTCCCGGTTGGACAGCTCGAGGAATTCCAGCACCACCGAGCTGAGGCTCGGCAGATTTTCCAGTTTCTCCAGAACCTCGAAGCGGACAGTCCGCCATTTGTTGTCCGGAGAGACGGGGCAAGTAGCGACGCTCATCGGGATCCTCCATCCGCATCAATTTCCAGAACTATTCCGACATCGTCCCCGTCACCGGGATTGATGTTTCCGGGCCGGCTCCACAAATGGGCCGGCCGGGTGTCCAGACTTCCGTCGGGCCCGACCGACAGCACCGCGATGGCGACATCGGTCACCATGACCCGGTACGGGCGGCCCCAGGGATCGAGGGGAACTTCCTTCAGCCAGGATGGCCCGGTGCCCGCAGGAACATGGGACAAGTCCGTACCCGGTACTCCTCCTGACGCGCCCGCCAAGGCGGTCGCCGAGTGGCCGGGCCGGCTGCCCAGAAGAAGGGTGAGATCGACTTCGCTGTCGGCGTTTCGTGGCCAATGGCCCCGGTCGGCATGGAAATCCAGGGCCGCGTTGGCCAATTCCCTGGCGTCGGCCTGGGCACGAACCGGCCGCTCTTCGAATATCAGTCCGTTCAGGTGGCTCCAGGCAAGGAGACCCACGGCAGCCAGGACGATCACCCCCAAATACACCTGGAATTGCATAAGTGGTGGTTTTTGCAATTGCTTACCCATTCTGTCTACCGCCCTTCCTGACACCTGGCCGCTTGATTCGGGCTTGAATCCCGGATCGGCCTTTCAAATAGCTTTGCAACCCCCGTTCCAAATTCTTGAATACCGGCCACGTGGGTTACCAAATGAGACCAAACAGGTTATCGCTGGGAAAGAAGGAGGGCGGCCAGGAGGCGGGATCAGACCTCTTTTTTGGGAAAAGCCCCGTCAAGGGCGTCGCGCAGAATGCTTTTGACCTCTTCGCTGAAATCGCTGCCGAGCATCCATTCCAGATAGCTGCGCCCGCGCTGATCGGCGATCACCATTTGGAGCGATTTTCCCTGGTACTTGCCGAAGGTGAAGGCGGCTTCGCCCTGGTCGTTCCAGATGAACTTCCGCTTCCGGTCCACGAAGCGGCCCTCGTCCGGATTGCAGAACCGGTGCAGGTCGTCAATTTCCGCGGGGACCTCTTCATATCGCGCAATCTGGGCGTCGAGAATTTCAAGGGTGGCCTCGGTGTCGGCCAGCGCATTGTGGGCTTCGGTCAGATCCTTGCCGCAGTACAGTTTGTAGGCCGCGGTCAGATCGCGCTTTTCCATGCGGTGGAAAATTTTCATGGCGTCCAGGTGGCGAACCCCCGGAAAATCCAGCTCGCCGCCCGCCCGCTTGAGTTCGGCCTGCAGCAGGGGAAGATCGAAATTGACCGAATTGAAACCCGCCAGGTCCGCATCCTCGAGAAAGGCCTCCACTTCCTGACGAATCTGGCTGATGGTGGGCTGGTCCCGGACATCCTCATCCATGATCCCGTGCACCGCCGAGGCCCCGGGCGGGATGGGCCGTTCGGGATTGACGAGGGTTTCGAAGGTGTCGCGCTCACCATCGGGTTTGATCCTGATCATGGCAATCTGAACTATCCGGTCCTTCTCCACATCGATGCCGGTCGTTTCCAGATCGAAAAAAACCAGGGGCCGGGTAAGCGGTAAGTTCTTCATGGGGACCTT
>CBDUDB010000155.1:0-6609 GCA_965365795.1 uncultured bacterium
ACGGCCGCCTGGAAAGGAAACATGATCTTCAACAGGTACGGTGAGGGTCCTCTTCTGACCCGCGAGGATATCCCGGATATGCCCCCGGATATCGTCGATCCCAGCAGTGTGTTCAATCCCGGAGCCATCGCCAAAAAAGACAAGACCTACCTGCTCCTGCGCGTGCAGACCCGGGGCCGGCGTACCTTCACCGTTCCGGCGCGAGGTGACGGATTCTCCTTCAAGGTGGCCACGCGCCCGGTCGAATTTTCCGGGCATGAAAAACTGGACGACCCGGATACCGGAATCGATCTGGTTGTTCACCACATCTACGACCCCCGAATCACCGCCCTGGATGACCAGTTGGTGGTTGTCACCGCCGTGGACACGGATAATGGCTGTCGGCTGGCGATCTGGAGAGCCGTGGGAACTCCCCAGACTGGGTTCGCGGGGCTGGACAAGCTGGAGTTGATGGGATTCACCCCCGGCAGGGATACCCGCAACGGGGTGTTGTTCCCGGAAAAAATCGACGGCCGTTACCTGATGCTCGACCGGCCCAACGACCGGCGGACCGGCGGAGGGCCCCTTACCGGCCGGGGCATCCTCTTGTCCGCTTCCGAAGATCTGATGCACTGGGTGGAAGTCGGCCCGGTCATGCAGGGCCGACCTCATATCTGGGATGAACTGATCGGCTCGGGGCCACCACCGGTTAAAACCCGTGAAGGTTGGCTGCACCTCTACCACGGCGTGGCCACCCATTTCCTGGGTTCCAACATCTATCAGGTCGGCGCGGTCCTGCTGGACCTGGAAGATCCCCGGCAGGTGCTGGGCCGGACGTCCGAAAATATCCTGGAGCCGCGGGAATCCTGGGAATTGACCGGCCAGGTGGCCAACGTTGTATTTCCCGGAGGCCTGACCGTCACCGAAACCGACAAGGAAGGGTTTGCTCAGCCAACCAGCGAATTGAGACTCTACTACGGAGCGGCGGACACGGTTGTCGGCCTGGCCACCGCGACGGTGGCCGATGTGCTGGCCGCCTGTACACCCTGATTGCATCCTGATCGCCTC
The DNA here is from genome assembly GCA_965365795.1 of uncultured bacterium. Lineage (GTDB taxonomy): Bacteria > Krumholzibacteriota > Krumholzibacteriia > LZORAL124-64-63 > LZORAL124-64-63 > JAGLCY01. The sequence continues at coordinate 1,048 of CBDUDB010000155.1, forward strand.
GAGGGAGAAGACATTGGCCCCATCCCCCCGCAAGGCCTTCCTGGTTTCCCACACCCACTGGGACCGGGAATGGTATCAGACCTTCCATCGTTTCCGGGTGAACCTGATCGAGGTCGTGGACCGGGTGCTCGACGCCCTGGACCACGAAACCGGTTTCCGGCATTTCGTGCTCGACGGGCAGAGCGCCGTGCTCGAGGACTACCTGGAGGTCGCGCCGGACCAGAGAGATCGCATCAACCGGCTGGTGCGCGAAGGCCGGTTGGCGGTGGGGCCCTGGTACATCCTGCCGGACGAATTTCTGGTCAGCGGCGAGGCCACCGTGCGCAACCTGATGTTCGGGCGCAAGGCCGCTCCCCTGAAGCGGGTGCAGAACGTGGGTTACATGCCCGACAGCTTCGGTCATCTGGCCCAGATGCCGCAGATTCTTCGCCTGGCGGGGATGGACTCGTTCATCTTCACCCGGGGCCTGGGCGCCGAGGCCGAGGATCCGGGCTGGATCTTCCGGTGGACCGCCCCTGACGGCTCCGAGGTTCTGGCGGTCAATCAATGCGACGGCTACTGCAATGCCGGCGGCCTGGGTTTTGCCGAGATCTGGCACGCCCACACCAATCGCACCCCCGATCCCGCGCGGGCGGTGGCCAAGGTTGAAGAGCTGTTCACCAAGATGGCCGGCCGGACCGGCGGGGACCCTGCCCTGCTGAACAACGGGTGTGATCATTTCCCCCCGCAACAGGATTTCGCCTCCATGTTGAATGCCCTGCGCGAGGCCTGGCCCGACACTGAATTCACGCACGGAAGTTTTGCGGATTTCCTGCAGGCGGTTCGATTCGAAACCCCCGACGACCAGTGGCCCGCCGTCAGCGGCGAACTGCTGGGCGGCCGGGACCACCTGATCCTGTCGGGCGTCTGGTCGGCCCGTATGCCTCTGAAGCAACAGAACGAGGAATGCCAGAACCTGCTGGCCAGATACGTCGAGCCCATGGCCAGCGCCGCATTTTTCCAGCATGGTCACCCGTGGCCTGGAGGCCTGTTCGATTCGGCCTGGAAGGAACTCCTGCGCAACCATCCCCACGATTCGATCTGCGGCTGCAGCACCGACGCGGTCCACCAGGACATGGACACCAGGTTCGCGGCGGTTCGTCAAACCGGGGAACAGTATCTGTCCCGCCTGTTGAACCGGCTGACCCCCATGTTCGCCGCCCGGGAACAGGACGACCGCGCCACCGTGATCGGTGTGGCCAACCCCCTTCCGGTCGTGCGCGACGAGGTTGTTGATCGACTGGTCGTCCTGCAGCCCCTGGATTACGACCTGAACAATCTGCGGATGGTCGATGAAGCGGGACAAGAGGTGGCCTTCGAGATCGTCGGTCGGCGCTTCCTGGAACGATTCTGGGGCATCGACTACCGGGCAGAGCTCTTCTGCGAAGACCAGCTGGATCTGCTGGACACCTACCTGCGGCGTTTCGGCGACCGCATCATCGGAACCGCGGCCGAGGCCGACACCAGGGATTGTTTTCTGCACATCCGGTTCCTGGCGCGGAATCTGCCCGCCGTGGGCCATGTCCAGTACCGGCTGGTTGACGACACCTCGTCCGGTTCCGGGGCCCCCAGTTTTCATCGGGTCACCGCGCGCGCAACCAAGGAATCGGCCACGCTCGAAAACGAACATCTCAAGGCCGGACTCCACCCCGACGGCACCTTCGACCTTGAAGACAAGGCCACCGGCCGCCGCTTCGAGGGACTGAATCTACTGGAGGATGCCGAGGACATCGGGGATGAGTACGACTATTGTCCGGCCGAGATCAACGGCTTGGTTTTCGCCGCCGGCAGTGAAGGCAAGATCCGCATCTCGGACCGGTCCGACCTGGCCGCCACGGTAGCCACCACGTTCCGTTTCGATCTGCCGCGCTCAATCGAACGGGACCGAAAAAGCCGCCACCCGCGGACCACCCCCAGCGAGGTCACCGTGCGCCTGACCCTGCGAACCGATTCCCGGCGGCTGGACATCGAAACCGATTTCAACAACCGCGCCTTCGACCACCGACTGCGGGCCTGGTTTCCCACCGGCCTGGTGGTCGATGAAATCGTGTCCGACGGGCACTTCATGCTGAACTGTCGTCCGGTGACCCGCCCTTCCGGCGAGGACTGGGCCCAGCCCGCCCCACCGACCTGGCCCCAGCAGGATTTCACCTGGATTCACGACGGCCAGACCGGTCTGGCGGTTTTCAACCGGGGCCTGCCCGAATTCGAAACCTTTCGGCAGGAGGACGGCAAGGTCATCTACGCGGTGACCCTGTTGCGCTGCGTGGACTGGCTGTCACGGGATGATTTTTCCTCACGGAAAAACACCAACGCCGGCCCAACCCTGCACACCCCCGACGCCCAGTGCATCGGACGCCACACCTTCCGGTACGCGGTCATGCCCATGGCCGCAGATCCTTTCGCCGCCGACATCAAGACCGAAAGCGATCGTTATCGGGTTCTTCCGCCCACTCATCAGGGCGTGGCCGACGGCATGATCGCCGGAGGCGGATCCCTGGTCTGCAAGACTGACCCACGGGTGGCCATAACCGCGGTGAAAAAAGCGGAAAATGGCCCCATGCTGGTCGTTCGCATGTACAATCAGGCCGACACCGTGGTGACCGAAACCCTGAAATTCGAAATCCCGGTGCTCGACGCCGAAAAGATCAATCTTCTCGAAGGGCCCTTGTTGATGGACCGGGCCGAGCCCGCCGTCACGCACGGCGGCCTGCAGTTGAAGGTGCCTTTGGGCCCGAGCGAAATCGCCACGGTGGCGATCGCTTTTGATTCCCTGGTTCCGGAGGAATCACCATGACTTCAAGACGAGAATTTCTGCTCGGGGCCAGCGCCGGTCTGGCGTCGCTGGGCGCGGCCTACATGGCCCATGGCCGAACCAATCCTCCCGATAACCGGGGCGGCCTTGACCTGATCGACAAAATTGTGCCCCCCGGGGGATATCCCGGCGGGCGGCCCGTGGTGATCAGTACCTGGCGTCACGGATTGCCGGCCAACAAGACCGCCTGGAAAATCATGCTCGATGGGGGTCGCGCCCTGGATGCCGTCGAACAGGGGGTGAAGGTGGTCGAGTCCAATCCGAAGGTTACCAGCGTGGGTTACGGGGGCCGCCCCGACCGGGCCGGTCATGTCACTCTCGACGCCTGCATCATGGATGAAACCGGAAACGCCGGCTCGGTGGCCTTCCTGCAGAACATCAAGCACCCGATCAGCGTGGCCCGGCATGTGATGGAGGACACCCCCCACGTCATGCTCGTGGGTGAAGGCGCGCGGCAGTTCGCCCTGGAAAAGGGTTTCCAGGAAGAGGACCTGCTCACCGACCAATCCCGCGCCGCCTGGCAAGAGTGGTTGAAAACCGCGGAGTACGACCCCTGGTCGCCCCCCAAGAACAAAGCGGAGGGACAGACCAACCACGACACCATCAGCATGCTGGCCCTGGACCAGGACGGCAACCTGTCCGGCAGCTGCACCACCAGCGGTCTGGCCTACAAGATGCACGGCCGGGTGGGCGACAGTCCCATCATCGGGGCCGCTTTGTTCGTGGACAACGAGGTCGGGGCCGCCTGCGCCACTGGCGTCGGCGAGGAAGTCATGAAAACCCTCGGCAGTTTCCTGATCGTGGAATTGATGCGTCAGGGCGCCACCCCCCAGGAAGCCTGTGAGGAGGGCATCGGTCGCATCCTGGCCCGCCATAAAGATTTGCAGGACGTGCAGGTGGGTTATCTGGCCATAAACAAGGTTGGACAGGTGGGCGCCTACGACATTCAGCCCTGGTTCCAGTATGCCTTGACGACCCCGGATGGGAAAACCCAGCTGGTGGATTCGGACAGCATTTTGAAGAAGCAGGATTGATCCGGGCCATACAAAAGCGGCGGGGACCGAAATCCCCGCCGCCTTTTTCATGCTGGTACCGACGGTTTATTTTTTCTTGATGAGCCCCACGATGAACAGCAGGACCACCGCCCCGATCACCGCCGTGATCAGATAGCTGACTACCCCGCCTTCTCCGCCGATTCCCAGCGTGCCCAGCAGAAAGCCTCCCAAGAAGCCCCCGACAATACCGACAATGATGTTGCCCAGGACCCCGAAACCGCCGCCTTTCATGATCTGGCCGGCAATCCAACCGGCCACGGCACCCACCAGCAGAAAAATGATGATATTCATGGTTCTCTCCCTTGTTGGTCAAAACCCGAAAATCAGTCTCCCGATCCGTCGCCGCCCAGCCAGCGATAGACGACTCCCGCCAGGATGGCGCCGACGATCGGGGCCACCCAGAACATCCACAGCTGTGACAGGGCCCAGTCGCCCACGAAGATCGCCGGGCCGGTGCTACGCGCCGGGTTGACCGAGGTGTTGGTCACCGGGATGCTGATCAGGTGGATCAAGGTCAGGCACAAACCGATGGCGATGGGCGCGAAGCCTTTGGGCGCCCGGGCGTCGGTAGCCCCGAGGATCACGAACAGGAACATGAAGGTCATCACGATTTCGGTTACCAGGGCTGAGGCCATGGTGTAGCCGCCGGGCGAGTGGGCCCCGTAACCGTTGGAAGCCAGGCCGCCGGCAAGACTGAACCCCTCCTGCCCGCTGGCGATGAAATACAGCACTCCCGCCGCCGCGGTGGCCCCGAGAACCTGGATGATGATGTAAGGCAATAACTCGGCTGTCTTGAAGCGCCCGCCGGCCCACAGGCCGATCGATACGGCGGGATTGAGATGGCAACCCGATATGTGTCCGATGGCGAAGGCCATCGTCAGGACCGTCAGTCCGAAGGCGAGGGAAACGCCCAATAATCCAATCCCGACATTGGGGAACGCAGCAGCCAGAACTGCGCTTCCACAACCGCCCAGCACCAGCCAGAAGGTGCCGATAAATTCTGCTCCAAGCTTCTTGGTCATTGATTTCCTCCCTGAAAAAGAATGAGATCACTTTGGTGAGGCTAGCCGAAGCCGTTGAATTTGGAAATCGTTATTTATGACTCCCTATCACTGGAGCTTATGCCCTTGTTTTCCAGCGGAAAACCGGTTCAGCAACGTTCGACTATCCACCTGCTTGGGTGTAGAATGGCCTCCCAGCATATCCACCGGACCCAGGGACAGACGGAGGTAGGATGAAGCAGCCCGCAAGGCGTCGAGATTGGAAAACAGTCCTCCACGAGGTCATCTTCGAGGCGGACACCCCGGCGGGCAAGGCATTCGATGTCGCTCTGCTGATCGCCATCGTCATCAGCGTTTTGGCCGTGCTTCTGGAGAGTGTCACCGAGATCCGCGCCCGGTACGGTGTCCCCTTGCGGACCCTCGAATGGGTCCTGACCATCCTGTTTTCGATCGAATATTTTTTTCGTCTGATCAGCATCGGCCGCCCCCTGAAGTACGCGTTGAGTTTTTATGGAATCATCGATCTGCTGGCCATCCTGCCGACCTACCTGAGCATCTTTGTCGCCGGTAGCCAGTCCCTGGTTGTGATCCGGGCACTGCGGTTGCTGCGTATTTTCCGCGTGTTGAAGCTGGCCCATTTCGTGGGCGAGGC
>CBDUDB010000156.1:0-6578 GCA_965365795.1 uncultured bacterium
CCCTTGGTGCCGCCATGGATACTGCCGACGGAGATGACCGCGGGGGTATGCACATCGATCTCTCGGGCCACCAGGTCATTCAGGGCCAGGACGATTTTGGAAGCGAGGGTCACCGGATCGATGGCCTTGTGCGGATACGCGCCGTGTCCGCCCCGGCCGTGGACCACCAGTTCGAAACCGTCCACGTTGGCCGAGGACCAGCCGGGACACGCGCCCATCTTGCCGCACTCGATCGTCGGGTGGTCATGCAGGGCCAGGGCGAGTTTCGGCTTGCGGCCGTCGGCGAAGACCCCGGCGGCAAGCATGGCCTCGGCCCCGGCGCCGGTTTCCTCGGCCGGCTGGAAGATCCACAGGATGTCGCCGGCCATATCCTCACGGAGGTCCGCCAGAATGCGCATGGCGCCCACCGCCACGCTCATGTGGATGTCGTGTCCACAGGCATGCATGACGCCCACGTTCCGGCCGCCCGAAAGGGTGTCGCTCCGGACCGAGGTGAAGGGGAGATCGGTGGTCTCGGTAATGGGTAGCCCGTCGATGTCGGCGCGCCAGGCGATCAACGGTCCCGGCTTGCCACCGCGCAGGATCGCCACCAGGCCCGTGCCCCAGTCGCCGTCGATCATTTCGATGCCCGGAATCTCGGCAAGGCGGTCCCGAAGGTATGCCTGGGTTTCGATCTCGCGCCCCGACAGCTCGGGGAATTCGTGGAGGTGACGTCGATCGGTAACAGTGGCGGCCTCGTGGCGATCGGCAACAGGCTCGAAATCGGGTTGCGCGGAACAGAGGGTGGCCACCGAAACGGCCAGCAAGGCGGTGGCGATGAGGATCCTGAGGTTGTTTCTATTCATGACCGCGCTCCGCATGTTCGAGGGATGGAAGATCAACTCCACCTTGCCTCAGGTCGTCTCCGGGTGCAACATTCTTAATGGTTTTGCGCATTAAAGCCGGTCGCAGGAACTGAAAAAGTGCCTGTTTTTGTCGTTTTTCCGCACTGGAGGTCTGCCGTGAACCGCCTCACCCTGATCATCATCACCTTATCCTTGCTATCCGCCGGAACGGCCCTGGCCGCCGAACCCGCGCCCGGATACGTCCTTCGCTACGCCGACATCGGCGGCGGCCATATCGTTTTCACCTATGAAGGCGACCTGTGGCTCGTGCCCGAGACCGGCGGCGACGCCCGGCGTATCACCAGCCATCCCGGCACCGAGCTGGCGGCCAAGTTCAACAAGGACGGCACCAAGCTGGCGTTCACCGGCAGCTACGACGGCGGCAACGACGTGTACCTGATGGACGTCATGGGCGGCGTGCCCAAGCGCCTGACCTGGCATCCCGCCGGCGACACCATGCTGGACTGGTGTCCGGGCGAGGACGGGGTCGTGATCCGGTCGAACCGGGAGTACCCCTTCCGCGGACAGCTCTTCAAGGTGTTTTTTGACGGCGGCATGCCCTTTCGGCTGCCCGTGGATCGCGGCTCACTGGCGGCGGTGGCGCCCGATCACAGCGGCCTGGCTTACAACCGCATCGGCCGACAGGCCCGCACCTGGAAAAGGTACGAAGGCGGCATGGCGCAGGACATCTGGGTGAAGGATCTGGCCGGCGGCGAGATCACCAAGATCACCGACTGGGACGGCACCGACAACTTCCCCATGTGGGAAGGCGGGACCATCTATTTCACGAGCGACCGCGAGGACGGCACGCTGAACATCTACGGTTATGACACCGTCAGCAAGCAGACTTCCCGCTTGACGAATTTCAAGGACTACGACGTCAAGTATCCCTCCATCGGCGGCGGCAAGATCGTTTTCCAGCACGGCGCGGGCCTGAAGGTGCTGGATATTGCCGCCGGCAGCGTGAGTGAAGTGCCCATCAACATTCCCACCGACCGGCGCCATGTGCGGGTGGAACTGGTGAAGGCCAATCCCCGCAGCGGTTCCTTCGGACTGTCCCCGGGCGGGGAAAGAGTGCTGGTGGAGGACCGGGGCGAGATCCTGAACCTGCCCGCCGACGAGGGCGACGCGGTGAACTTGACCCGCACCAGCGGCTCGCGCGAGAAGAACGCGACCTGGAGCCCGGACGGACGCTGGGTGGCCTTCGTGTCGGACAAGGCGGGCGAAGAGGCCATCTACCTGATCGACCAGCGTGGCGAAGGGGAGTGGAAAAAGCTGACCGATGGTTTCCACGGCTTCATGAATCAGCCCGTGTGGTCACCGGACAGCAAGTACCTAATGTTCAGCGACAAGTTCATGCGTCTGCATCTGGTGAACGCCAAAAGCGGCAAGACTATTGAGATCGCCCACAGCGACTACGACGACGCCTGGGAACGCTGGGGGATCATGGACTACGTGTGGTCACCGGACAGCAAATGGATCGCCTACACCTCGCAGACCAACAACATGAACGAGGCCATCTGGCTTTACGACGTGGCCAAGGGAAAAAGCCACAAGGTCACCGGCGACATGACCAACGACTGGTCGCCTTCCTTCTCCGGCTGCGGCAAGTACCTGTTTTTCCTGTCCAACCGGACGTTCAATCCCATCATGGGCCGCCAGGACCAGACCCACGTCTTCTTGAAGATGGCGCGGCCCTACCTGGTCATGCTGGCCGCCGGTGATCGTTCGCCCTTCCACGACGACGATGTCAGCGTGCCCGTCGAAGGGGAGGACAAGGAGGACGAGGACAAAAAGGACGAGGACAAGAAAGACAAGAAGGGGGACAAACCGGCCACGGTGGTCGACCTGGACGGTATCTCAGACCGCGTGGTCGCCTGCCCGGATGTCGAGGCGGACAACTACTTCCGCCTGGAGGCCGTCAAGGGCGGCTTCCTGATGCTGAAGAAGGATGAGCCCGAGTTCCTCAAGTATCAGAGTGTCGATGACGGTTCCAACGACGAGCTGGAGCTGGTGAAATACAATTTCTCCGATCAGGAAACCGAAGATCTGATGAGCGGGATCGCCAACTACCACCTGAGCGCCGACGGCAAGAAGATGGTCTACCGCGCCGGTGGCAAGTACGGCGTGGTGGACGCCGGGGAAAAGGCCAAGGCCGGCGACGGCAAGGTGGATCCCGGTGCGGTGAAGCTGCGGGTCGATCGCCTGGCCGAGTTCGAGCAGATTTTCGCCGAAGCCTGGCGCATCCAGCGCGACTGGTTCTATGACGAGAACATGCACGGAGTCGATTGGCAGGCCATGTTCGACAAGTACCAGCCCTTCGTGGCCGGCTGTGGAACGCGCAGCGATCTGAACTACCTGATCGGGGAGATGATCGGCGAACTGAACATCGGCCACACCTACATCTACGGCGGGGATTACGAAGACGGCGCCGAGCGCGTCTCCACCGGCCTGCTGGGCGCCGAGTTTGCCGCCGAGGACGACAGCGATTTTTACAAGATCTCTTCGATCGTGCCGGGCGTGCCCTGGGACGACACCTACCGTTCGCCGCTGACCGAGCCCGGCGTGGCCATCAGCGTGGGTGATTACCTGATCGCCATAGACGGGGTGGAAGTCCGCAAGGGCGACAACGTCTATGCACACCTGGTGGACAAGGCGGGCCAGATGGTGACCCTGACCACCAACGATGCCGCCAAGGCCAAGGGTGCGACCACGACCCGGGTCAGGGCCCTGCGCAGCGAGTTTCGCCTGCGTTACCGCGCCTGGGTGAACGCCAACCTCGACTACGTGACCGAAAAGACCGACAGCCGCATCGGCTACATCCACATCCCCAACATGATGGATCCAGGTCTGATCGAGTTTGGCCGCACCTATTACCCGCAGACCTGGAAAGACGCCATGATCATCGATGAGCGCTACAACGGCGGCGGTTTCGTCGGCGACCAGATCATCGACAGGTTGGAACGGGTGCTGTGGTCCATAACCGCGCCGCGAGAGGGCAAGACAGGTCGCAACCCTGAACGGGTTCACCACGGCCCGGTGGTCGTGCTGATCAACGAGGACACCGGCAGCAACGGCGAGTTCTTCGCCGAGGCCATCAAGCGGATGGGTCTGGCCAAGGTCATCGGGATGAGGACCTGGGGCGGATCGACCGGCATCGAGCCCCACCAGGACCTGGTCGATGGCGCCTCAACCACGCCGCCCCAGTTCGGCATGTACGGTCTGGACGGCACCTGGCCCATCGAGGGCTGGGGTGTTGAGCCCGACATCGTGATCATGAATCTGCCCAAGGACGTGGTGGACGGGAAAGACGCCCAGCTCGATTACGCCATCAAGTACCTGCTCGACGAGCTGAACCGTGACCGTGCCGACGGCGGCAAGTGGGTCATCCCCGCAACACCGGACTACCCGGACAAGAGTAAACCCGGCATGAGCCGGAACGGGAACTGAGTTTTCGATCAGTCAAAAAAATGGGCCCCCGGAGCTGAACCTCCGGGGGCCTTTTTTTCCTGGTGAGAGAGGGTTTACTCCGGCGCCTCCATCCCCAAATAGTGCATCAGGAACGCCGCTTCCTGGGCTTGTTGATCGATCTGGGTGGTGATGGTGGTCCCGCCGCCGTGCCCCGAGGCGTCACGGATCAACAGACAGACAGGGCCGCCGCCCTCGTTGGCCGCCTGCAAACGGGCGGCCATCTTGCGGGCGTGCATGGGGTCGACCCGGGCGTCGTTTTCGCTGCCGGTCACCAGGAACGCCGGGTACTTCACCCCGTCCTTCACGTTCTGATAGGGGGAGTACTCCAGCAGGTACTTGAACTGCTCGGGATCGTCGCTGCTGCCGTATTCCTCGGCCCAGATGTTGGCCAGGCCGAACCGGTGGTAGGTGACCATGTCCAGCAGGGGCACGCCGCAGTCGACCACCCGGAAAAGGTCCGGCCGTTGCACCGTGGCCGCACCGACCAGGAGGCCGCCGTTGCTGCCGCCGCGGATGGCGAGTTTTTCGGTGCTGGTATAACCCTTGCCGATCAGGAATTCGGCCGCGGCGATGAAGTCGTCGAACACGTTCTGCTTGTGTTCCTTCATGCCCGCCTCGTGCCACTCGCGGCCGTATTCCCCGCCCCCGCGAAGGTTAGGCAGGGCGAAGATGCCGCCGGCTTCCAGCCAGACCAGCGCCGAGGTGGAAAAGCGCGGCCGCATCGAAACGTCGAACCCGCCATAGCCGGTCAGCAGGCAGGGGTTGGTCCCGTCCAGCTTCATCCTCTTGTCATGGACGATGAACATGGAGACCGGCGTGCCGTCCTTGCTGTCGTACCAGACCTGGTCGGCCACCACATCGGCCACGTCGACCTCGACGGGGAACTTGCGGTAGACCTCCATCTCGTTCTCTTCGTAATGGTATTTGAAAGTCGTCGAGGGGTAACCGAAGGACGAAAAATAGACCCAGACCTCGGGCTGGCTCCAGCGACCGCCCGCCCCGCCGCTGCCGATGGTGGGCAAGGGCAGATCCCGCAGAAAATCGCCGTCCAGGTCATAGATCTTCACCTGCGAGTAGGCGTTGTGGCTGTAGGTGGCGTACAGGCGGCCGTCGATGCCACTCATTCCCAGTAGCTTGTCCTTTTCGTGCTCGGGAATGAATACCTTCCAGTTTTCCCGTTCGGGATGATCCACGTCGGTGATGTAGACCATCTTGCGGGGCGCGCCCTCGTTGGTGGTGATCAGGATCTTGTCCTCGACGAAAAGCGCGCCATATTCGTTTTCCATGCCGACGGCCAGGGGGATCAATTCATCGTCGCTGCCGGTCTTGTGGAAATACAGATCGTTGGCGTTGAAAAGACTGCGGTAGTAGGTGGTGTATTTGCCGTCTTCGGTCACGCCGGCCCCATGCCAGTATTCCTTGACCTCGTCGTCCCAGAAAACCTTGATATCCTTCTCGGGGTCATCACCCAGCTTGTGCAGCCACACGCTGTGCCAGTATTCGTGTTCCCCCTCGGGCACCTCGCCCTCCAGGGGTTTGCAGGTGTAGTAGAAACCGCTGTGGTCCGGCAGCCAGCTGTTGACGCCCTGTTTCCAGCCGCGCAGCTTGTCGGGCAGGATTTCGCCCGTTTCCACGACCATCACCTGGATGACGGGATTTTCGTCCCCGCCATGGGCCTTGCCGAAGGCGATATACTGGCCGTTGCGACTGGGGGAGATACCGGCCAGAGTCTCGGTTTCGGGCCAGTTGTTGGGATTGAGCAGCTCGACGACCTCGGCGCCCTCCCGTTCGCGGGTCACGTAGACCCACTTTTCGTCTTCCTTTTTCTTGGTGTAATAGAACAACCTTTCCCCATCGAGAACCCTCTGGGGGACTGACTCGTCGTCGTAGCGCCACAGGGCGTTGAACCGTGAGGCCAGCCATTGTTTCTGGGGCAGAACATCGATGATGGCCGCGGAATAGGCGTGCTGGGCTTCGGTCCAGGCAACGACTTCGTCCGCTTCAGCGTCTTCGAGCCAGCGGTAGTCGTCGGTCAGGACCGTGCCGTGGAAATCCTCCTCGACGGGAACCTTGGCCGTGGGTGGCTGAGCCGCCGGGTCGCCGGCCAGGGCCGCGGCCCCGGTGATCAGGAAAAGGACAAAAGTCAGGAAGGCGATCTTTCTAAACATCGGAAGGCTCCTTGGCCGGAGGTTGGAGATCGAACGGGAGTTCTAATAATCCGGA
>CBDUDB010000157.1:0-6577 GCA_965365795.1 uncultured bacterium
GCTGGAGGTAGGGAAACTCGATCGGGTCGGTTACCGACGCCAGGGAATCGGGAACCGACTCGGTCGTCGTATCCGTGGTGGCTGTGACAATCGCTGGAATATCCAGGTTGCGGACGTCCACGACCAGGGATTCGACCCGGCCGTCCCTGTGTTTCAAGGCGCCGAGATCCAGACTGAGATCGACCTTGGCCAGATCGGCCAATGTGTCACCGAGCGCTGCGGCCGAATCCGAGACCCAGACAACATCCTCAAAAACCAGGTGACCCAGGGCCGGCCAATCAACCTTGCGAACAGCCAAATTTCCGGGCAAGACGTCATCGGCCAACCCCACACCCCAGCCGAGCACCGCGGTTCGGGTTGGGGCGAACAGGAAAACGATCGTCAGCATGAAAATCAATCCAACCAGAGCCAGCAAGGTACCCACCAGGATCCGGCGCGCGACACGGAGCCATCGCTGGGACCACCGGAGCACTCCCTGTTCCGTCTGCGCCTGGTTTCTTTTTCTGCCAAGCCCTACCATGGATATCCGATCCCGAAATGGAAAATATGTTTGGGTTGCCCCACGATCTGGTTGGAAACATTCCAACCGTAGCCCCCCCGCACCGGGCCCAGTGGAGTGCGCAAGTCCAGGCTGAATCCCATGGCCATCGGCACTCCCTTGAGCGTCGCTTCCTGGGGCACTTCCCAGACCTGTCCAGCCTCTGCGAATACAGCCCCGTCGAGGATCCAGACCAGGGGGAACCGCATCTCCAGTCCAGCCAAGGCCACGAATTCACCACCGAGGGCATCCCCGGCGGCGTCGAGGGGCCCGAGTTTGCGTCGGCCATACCCCCGGTGCGTATTGTAACCGCCGGCGTAAAACCGGCGGGTGGCCAAAACCGAAAGGGCTTCTCCCAAGGGTTTGGCCCAACCTACACGGACCCGGCCGGCAAAAACCACCGGCTCCAGAGGGGCCTGGTAGGCAGTTGCGTCACCCTGGACCGACACGTAAGGAATCTCGGAAAAGAAACCTGGCGGAGCCACCGTAAAGGAAGTCTTCAAATAATAGCCCTGCTTGGGAAACAAAGGATCATTGGTGCGATCCCATTTCACGTCGGTCCACAGTTCCAGCAGCCGGCCCTGACTTTCGGGAATATCGGAGGCCTCCGGATTGCGGCGGTCCACATCCGTGTAGGAAACGGTGAGCCCGACGTTCCAGATGTCACGATTGCGAGGCCGGAAAGACTGCACGAGCTCGGCCCTGTTTTCCCTGGAGCGGTAGGCATCTTCATCCTCGATCAGGAACCCTATACCAGCACGAGTCCGGGCCCGGGGCGAAAGAACCCCCAGCCAGTTGACGCCGGCACCGATACCCAGGCGATGGGTTCCCACCACCCCAGTCACGTCCAGACCGATCCCATGCTTGAACAGGTTCCGATGACGCCATCCAGCCCGTACCAGCCAGGGGTTGTCCGTATAGGTGCCCACACCCGCCTCGAGGGTTCTCATCCTGCCGTTGCCCAGGTTGGCGGTCAGCTTGAGCTGGCCGGGCCCGACCGGACTCGTCTCCAGGACCACCATGCTGAACAGCTGGGTGCCGCGCAGGTCCAACGAGGCGTTGATGAGCAACTGCCGGGAATAATCCGCCCCTGGTGAAATGTTCAGAACCCGGTGGGCAATTTTCATGAGGTCTTCACTGCAGCCGACAATTTCGACCTCGGTGATCTTGTAGGGATCACCCGGGGTCACCTGGAAGTGGACCGCCACCGTCCCCAGGGCCATCGGCATAAGATCCGAGGTGATGGAACCCTCGGCATACCCGGCGTCGAGCAGGAGATGATCCAGGTGGACCCGCGCCTGTTCGACCTTTTCATCCCTGACAATATCTCCCACAGCAAGAATCCCGGCCTCATCGGTGTCGGGCATGGGCACCCTCTCCGGCCACCCATCGATTTCGACCCGGCCTATTCGCACCGGATCCCCCGGTGTCACCTTGAGCACCAGTTCCAACTGCCTGGCTTCCGGCTTCGGGGTGGCTACCGGCTGGACCGTTGCCGCCGGATAGCCGTTCTGAGCCATGAACAAGCGGATCCTGGCCAAATCCTCCGCCAGCAGGCGCACGGAAAACTCCGGACGAACGGTGCCGGTCAGGAGTTTCCATTTACCTGTCTGGGCCAGACCACCTGCCAGGTCGCCCCCTATCCCCTTGGGCAAACCTTCCACCTTGAAGGATTTTATCTGCCAGCCGATGTATGACTCCCATTCCGGGTTGGTTTCCGCAAGAGTTGGGGCGACTGAACCGGCCGAAACCAGTAAAGCCATCAACATAAACAGACAAGTGGATCGGAGATTCAACTTCTGGGGCACCTCGGTGAGGGGTCTATATGATGGTTTACGCAGCGTTCAGCATAAGGTGTCCTTTGCAGGCTGTCCATGATTCCAGGCAAGGCCGAGCATCCGGTCTCGCCAGGGCCGGGACCCCAGGTTATCATGGCCTTAACCCGTTCAACCGGAAAGGCCCTCATGGAGCACTCAGACTCGCTGGATCCCATCTACCTGGACTACAATGCCACCACCCCCGTCGATCGGCGGGTGGCCGATACCATGATCCCTTTTCTGCGCGAGCATTTCGGCAACCCCTCCAGCAGCCATATCCTGGGCAGGCGAACCCGGGCCGCGGTGGAAAAGGCGCGTGGCCAGGCCGCGTCTTTGCTGGGCGCCCAACCGGAAAACATTATTTTCACCAGCGGGGGAACCGAAGCCAACAACCACGCGATCATCGGGGCCGCGCTGGCGAATAGAGACCGCGGCCGGCACATCGTGACCACCGCCGTCGAGCATCCGGCGGTGAGCGATGTATGCCGGCACCTCGAGTCCCGGGGGTTCACCACCACCTACGTCCCCGTGGATTCATTCGGCCGCACCGACGCTGACCAGGTGGCCGCATCTTTCACGGACCAAACCGTTCTGGTCTCGATCATGCACGCCAACAACGAAGTGGGCACACTGCAACCGGTGGCCGAAGTCGCCGCCCTGGCTCGAGCCCGGGGTATATTGAGTCACTCGGATTGCGCCCAATCGGTCGGCAAGATCCCGGTGACCCTGGACGGACTGGGCGTGGACATGATCTCGGTGGCGGGTCACAAACTCTATGCACCCAAGGGCGTGGGCCTGCTGTGCCTGAACGCCGACGTGGAAATCCCCAACCTCATGTTCGGCGCCCCCCATGAACAGGGACGAAGGCCGGGAACCGAAAACCTGCTGGAAATCGTCGGCCTGGGTACCGCCTGCGAACTGGCCGCGGCCGATCTTGACCAGGAGGGCGCCCATCTTTCCGTCCTGCGGGACCGTCTGCAGGAAGGGTTGCTGAAGGCCTTTCCCCAGGCCCGGGTCAACGGCCATCCCACCGGTCGCTTGCCAAACACCCTGAGCATCAGCTGGCCGCACCTGACCGCAAGCGCCATCATCCAGCACACTCCCGGTGTCGCCTTTTCCGCCGGAGCGGCCTGCCACGGAGACGGCGGCGTCAGCATCTCCCCCGTCCTGGCGGCCATGGGGGTACCGATAAACCTGGCCCTGGGCACCATCCGCCTTTCGGTGGGGCGCATGACCAGTGAAGAAGATGTCGCCAGGGGTTTGACGGCCGTTATCAAGGGCGTCTCTGCCGCACAAGCTGAAAGCCAGGCTGATCCCCGAAAGCCTACCGGCTCGGATCGATAGGATTCAACTGGGCCAGTTGTTTCTGAAGGGTGGGACAGGGGTTGTCCTCGGACAGAATTTCCTCCAAAGTGGTCCCTTCGAAAGCATTCTGGACCATGGCCATGGCCTGATCGAGCCGGCGGTGAAGGGGACAGAGTTCGGAGCTGTGTTCTTCCAGATCCAGGGGGCAGGATTCGATCCTCTTGAGGGGGCCGACTGCATTGAGGATCTCCATCATGTTCAAGTCCCCGGTACTGCGTGCCAGGACGAACCCGCCCTTGAGACCCCGAGTGGAACGAACCAGCTTCGCCCGCACCAGGGCCTGAAGGACCTTGGAAAGATAACTTCTGGGAACCTTCATGGTGTCGGCGATCTGCCGGGTGGTCATGGGACTGCCGTCGCCCGCAGCCAGGGCCACCATGGCTCGCATGGCGTATTCGATGGTCAAAGAAAACAAGGAAGATCCGCCTTGATGAGGGGGCCCCGTCCGCCATCCTTGGCGGGTAATCAGATAATGTTATCCAATTTACAGGGCCCAGAGGCGACTGTCAACGGCCGAAAGAAATGGCCGCCCTTATGACAATATAATCCCAGTTGTAGGTCAGCGGACCTTCATCCGGCGGAAGATTGGGTGAATCGAATCTGTTGTAGGTATATTCGCCAACCAGTTCGATACTGTTAAACTTGAAACCGAGACCCGCGCTATAGGCGGGAGCATTCACGCTGGTTTTATAGAAGCCCTCGTACTGGAGTTCGTCCCGGTAGACGTTATGGGCCAGGGCGACGCCCCCGGTAAGGTAAGGTCGGAAAGACGATCGGGGTCCCCCCATGAAGGCGTGAAAATCCAGACCGTATTTGTACGTGGATGCCTGGACCGTATAGGCCAGGTCCTGGCTGCCGGCATATTCCATGACGCCGGAGGCCCCTCCCATCCTGATGTAATGGAATGCGGGCGACACAGCAAAATATTCACTCAGGTACTCGCGGAAACGGAGGCCGATTTCGTAGCCCGTGCCCTGGCCGAGGCCAAGTTTGTTCGCCTGGAGATCGTCGTTGACCAGGTAGAGATATTCTTTCTGGTCTCCCATGGGTTCGGCCAGGCCCCCTTCCAACAGGAATTCATGACTAGACGGTGCTCTGTAGTGCTGCGCAGCTCCAGGTCTCAAGACAACTCTCGCCTCGCCTTCGGACGGGAAGATCGTCATACCTATCAGCATCAGCATCACAAAGGGTGCGGTTCCGTTCGTCAGGCGTTTCATGAACTTTCTCCTCCGGATGAATTAGGCCGGTAGAAAGGGGGCCTGTCTGGACTCTCAATCCATCCAGGGTATTGCAGGTAGGATGCCTAACACCGTTGTGGCGTGTGGAAATTTCATATTTGCTTAAATAACAATATTTTAAACAGTTTTCCTAAAGTTCCACCAGAGCAACAAGCTCCCCGATTACCGGCCCCTGATGTGGCTCCAGTAGGACACTCGCGCCCCAAAAAGGACAGCTGCCCGGAGGAAAAATCCGGGCAGCCGGGCCAGGTTGGCCGTTAATTGGCGGTCAGATGACTCTCCACCTTGCCGCCGATACCTAGCTTTTCCATCTGCCGATACAAGGTGCTGCGGCTGACACCCAGCCGCCGCGCCGCCTCGGCGCGGTTCCCGTCCGCTTCGGCCAGGGCCAACAGGATCCGGGACCGGCCGGCCTGCAGGTCTACCCGACGATTGGGTCGTCCACCTGAAACAACTTTAAACCTCAGTGGTGTAGACCCTGAGGTAACGGAGGCACCGTCACCGTCAGGTCCGCAGAACCTCCAGGACTCTTTCCCGGAGGTTCCCAGTTCGACCAGCACCTCGCCCCGGGATTCCTTCTGTACCCGGGCCTGCCGAGCCACCATGGCAATTTCCCGCACATTGCCTGGCCAGTCGTACCGCAGCATCCGGTCCAGGCTCTCCTGGTTGAAGAAGTCCCGCAGCTCCACCGGTTGCCCCGAAACCACCCTCAGGAAATGGCGCAGAAGGGGCAGGATATCCTCGGCCCTTTCGGTGACCGGAGGAAGCTTCAGCTCCAGGATTTTCAGGCGGTAATACAGGTCGGCGCGAAACCGGCCTTCGGCCACCAGTTTTTGCAAATCGGCGTTGGTCGCGGCGATCAACCGGATATTGGTGCGCCGCTGGGAAGGATCCCCTATGGCCTGGTAGGTGCCGTCCTGGAGCAACCGCAGAAGCTGGGGTTGCAACTCCAGGGGCAGGTCACCGATCTCGTCCAGAAACAGAGTGCCGCCGTCGGCCTTGGCCGCCAGCCCGATGCCGTCCCGATCCGCACCGCTGAACGACCCCTTGGTGTGCCCAAAAAATTCCCGGGCAAAGATGGACTCAGGAATCGCCGAGACATTGACACACACCAGTTCCCCGGTGCGCCGCCCGCTTTTCTGGTGCAGACGCCGAGCGAACAGTTCCTTGCCGGTGCCCGTGGCGCCGGTGATAAGGACCGGTTCGTCGGAATCGGCAAAGGCGTCCGATAGCTGGATGAGATCCCGCATCCGCGAAGATACGTGAATGATGGGATGGCCAACCGGTTGATTCGGCCCGTGGCCGTGCATCCTGTCGGCGGCCACGATCATGCGTTCAGCCTGCTCCTGCTCGGCCCTCCGGCCGGAAATGATCGACAACTGTTTCCGGGCGGCCAGGATCCAGTGGTCCACCTCCATCTTCAGGAACAGGTCCAGGGCACTCATGGCCGACTGCCAGGTCTCGTCCAGGATCCCCGCCGGATCCTGGCACAAACCGCTGTCCAGACTGGCCAGCCGCACCCTCGAGGTGATCATCAGGGCCAGAGCGAGTTCATGTTGGGCCCCGACTTCCTTGAGCAGCTGCGTGGCTTCGCTGGCGTGGTGGGCGGCGGAATCCAG
>CBDUDB010000158.1:0-6533 GCA_965365795.1 uncultured bacterium
TGTCGGCGACCTGATTCCCTTCCTCAGCCAGGTCCATGTGCCCTGGATCATGGGTTTCGATCTGAATCCCCTTCTGACAGTGACCGAAAAAAAGCAGTTCCTGACGCGGGCGGTGGAGGACAACTTCACGCTGGTCTTCGAGCACGATCATCTGAACGAGGCCGCCACCGTGAAATTCGAGAACGGCAAGTTTCAACCCGACCTGGTCTTCACGCTGGACGATCCGCCGATCATGGGAAAAGAATGAAAAAAGACGAACTCATTCCCGGTCTGACGCAGGCTCCACTGCCGCTCCGCAAGCCCAGTTGGCTGCGTATGAAGAGGCAGGGTGGCGCCGACTACAACGACGTCAAACGCCTGCTTCGTGCTTCGTCCCTGAACACCGTATGTGAAAGCGCCAACTGCCCGAATCGGGGTGAGTGTTTCAACAGCCGGACGGCCACCTTCATGCTGTTGGGCGACATCTGCACCCGGCACTGCACCTTTTGCAACATTCCCGGGGGCCGAGTGGGGGCCATCGACCCGGATGAACCGCGGCGGGTCGCCGAAGCGGTCAGGGAGCTGGCCTTGAAATTCGCCGTGGTCACCTCGGTCAACCGGGATGATCTGCCCGACGGCGGCGCCGCGCATTTCGCTTCCACCATCCGGCAGATTCGGCGGCAAAACCCGGGCTGCGGCGTGGAGGTGCTGATCCCCGATTTTCTGGGCGATCCGCTGGCTCTGGAAACGGTGCTTTCCGCGGCCCCCGAAGTGCTGAATCACAACCTCGAAACCGTTCCCCGACTGTACCGGTCCATGCGGCCCCAGGCCGATTACCAGCGCTCACTGCAGGTTCTGAAACGCAGCCGCCAGTGGGCCGAGGCCTTCGGGGTGGACATCAGGGTCAAGACCGGCATCATGGTCGGCGTGGGGGAAACCCGCGACGAGGTCGTGGCCTTGATGACCGACGCCGCGGAATGCGGAGTCCGGATCATGACCATCGGACAGTATCTGAGGCCCACCCTGAAGCACCACCCGGTGCTGCGCTACGTCGAACCGAGGGAGTTCGACGAGCTGGCCGTGATCGGGCGCGAGCTGGGCATTGAATGGATGGAATCCGGGCCCATGGTCCGCTCCAGCTACCACGCACGGGAGCAATCTGATTCCCTGGGCGAAGGCCGCGAGCCCGGGAATTTACGTAAGGCCGCCGGATGAAAGGCGGGCGGCGCTGGTTCCTGACCGCGGCGCTGGCCTATGCGGTGATCATCTCGGCCGTGGCCTTCGGGCTCTTTAATCTCTACTCCGGTTCCGGTGCCATCCTCGACGAAGCTCTCGGCCAACGGCTCCTGGGCATTGCCGTCAGCTTGGCCGAGATGACCGATGGGCAGCAGATCTTCTACGCCACCGTCGGCGACACTTCCGCCGCCTACTACCTGGAAACCCTCGCCGAAAAATGGGAACGGATTCGCCTGAGCGAAAACCTGGCCGATATTACACTGACAGCCATTACCCTGGCCGATGAGCTGGACGAAAGAGTCCTCTTCAGCTCCACGCCTTCATTGACAGCCGGTGGGCGGAATGATTTCTGGGAACTGGACCGCGAAGCGGTCGCCCAGGCGGCTCTCGGCGCCCCGACCGCAACGGCCTTGTACCGGCTGGGGGGCCCGGATGGCGTCCTGCAAAAATCCGCCCACGCCCCGGTTTTCTACTATTTCGAAGACGCTCCAGACGTGGTGGCCATCGTGACCGTCAGCGGAAACCCTGATTTTTTCGTGGCCCTGGGCCTTTTGCGCAAGGGGGCCTTCCTGACAGCTGGTGTCGTGGTCGCGATCCTCGTCCTCATGGGGATTTTCCTGTTCCAGATCAACCGTTCCCTGGGGCAGTACCGCGCCTCCATCCTGCGTCAGGAAAGCCTGGCGGCCATGGGCCGGATGACCGCCGGTATTGCCCATGAAATTCGCAATCCCCTGGGCATCATTCGTGGTGCAGGCGAGCATTTGAACCAGGTGCTGGAAAACGCGGGGATCAAGGACGAGGTGGCGGATTTCATTCCCGAGGAAGTCGATCGCCTGGACCAGATCCTGACCGGCTACCTGGCCTTCGGCACCGACCGGGAAGCGGCCGTCGAATCGTTTGATCTGGGTGCCAGTGTTCGCCGCAGTTTGCGGCTATTGGACGCGGATCTGGAATCCTCGGGTATTGTTGTGGAAATGGACGAGCACCTCCCACCTTCTCCGGTTCGGGGAGATCCGCGACGTTTGCAACAGGTTCTGCTCAACCTGTTGATCAATGCCAGGGATGCCATGCCCGAAGGCGGCCGGATTGGAATCGTTTTGCGGGTGACCGACCGGCAGGCAACTCTCTGGGTCACCGATACGGGATCAGGTTTGAAAAATGTGGACCAGGGACGGTTGTTCGAACCCTTCTGGACCAGCAAGGAAAAAGGCAGCGGTTTGGGTCTGGCCATGTCGCGCCGGATCATCGAAGATATGGGGGGTACGGTCACCCTGACCGATCAGGAGGCAACCTCCGGGGCTCGGGCCGAGGTGGTGCTTCCTCTGGCGGGGCCGAATTGATGTCGGCGAATGAAGGTGGAATCGTGGCGAAGATACTGGTGGTCGATGACGAAAAGAAAATGGTGACGCTGCTCAAGTCCGCCCTGGAAACCCGAGGACACGAGGTGACCGGCGTCTCGAGCGGGTCCGAAGCGCTGTCTCTGGTGGCCGGCCAGGCTTACGACGTGGTCCTGACGGATCTGCGCATGGAACCGGTCGGCGGGATGGAAGTCCTGGCCGGAGTGCGAAAAACCAATCCCCAGACGGCCGTGATCATCCTGACCGCCTACGCCGAGGTGAAAACCGCCGTCGCAGCCCTTCAGCAAGGTGCCTACCAGTATCTGACCAAGCCGGTCAATTTCCAGGAAGTGGCCCACGTTGTGGAGCAGGCGGCCGAAGGCCAGGCCCTGACCCGGAAAAATCTGGCGCTCAAAATAGCCGCCGCCGAAAGGTTTCCGGGTTCCGACTTGGTGGGGGCCGCGCCGGCGACCATGAAGCTTCGGCAGATGATCGGACAAGTGGCCCCCTCGGACGCCACGGTCCTGATCCGGGGTCAGAGCGGATCGGGAAAGGAGGTCGTTGCCCGGGCCATCCACGCCGTGAGTGGCCGAGCCGAAAATCCCTTCATCCCCGTCAACTGCGCGGCCATTGCCGAAAGCCTTCTGGAAAGTGAGTTATTCGGTTACCGCCAGGGGGCCTTCACCGGTGCCGACAGGGATCGGGTCGGTCTTTTCGAAGCAGCGCGTGGGGGCAGCATCTTCCTGGATGAAATCGGCGAAGCCGGCCTGGCGGTGCAGGCCAAGCTGCTGAGGGTGCTCGAGGACAAAAAAATCAACCGGGTGGGTGACCCCATCGAGCGGGGCGTCGATGTCCGCGTGATCGCGGCGACCAACCGTCCCCTGGAAGAGGCCATTGCCGCCAAGGATTTTCGCGAAGATCTCTACTACCGGCTGTTGGTTTTTCCCGTCGACGTTCCGCCCCTTTGTGATCGGGCGGACGACATACCCCTGTTGGCCGAACACTTCCTGGAAAGGATGGGTCGGCGCAG
This sequence comes from uncultured bacterium, assembly GCA_965365795.1. GTDB lineage: Bacteria > Krumholzibacteriota > Krumholzibacteriia > LZORAL124-64-63 > LZORAL124-64-63 > JAGLCY01. The sequence continues at coordinate 3,583 of CBDUDB010000158.1, forward strand.
CCAAAAGCTTTCGGCCGCGACCCAGGCGCGCCTCCGTTCCTATAACTGGCCGGGCAATGTCCGGGAGTTACGCAATCTCCTGGAACGGGCCCATATCCTGGCGGGAGAGGGCGCCATCAACGACGGGCACATCCTCCTGGACGTGAGCGGTGGATCGGTTCCGGCCCCGGGTCATTCGAGCCAGGATCTCAACCTGGACAACAACGCGCGCAAGCTCATTTCCGCCGCTCTGCAGCGGTCCGGTGGCAACAAGAGCTTGGCCGCCAAGATGCTGGGGATCACGCGGCGGACCCTGTATTCGCGGTTAAAGCTGCTGGGAATGGAAAACGACGAGCCCGGCGGTTCCTGACCCCCATTGACCCCCGGGGATCAGGAGGGACCGAATATCGTACCCTCAGGTACGGAATAAGGCTGGGGGCGGGGCGGTTCCATGGGGTCCAGAATCGGAATTAATCATTGTTGATAAACAGTTTAGGTGGTTTTTGGTCATTTTCTGCTCCCTGGCACATCATCTGCTCTCTTGCGGGGTGAATCGTGGGCTATTCGGCCTGCGGTTCATCAAGCAGGAAGGTTCCCCATGAATTTCAGATACCACCACCTCGTTGGCCGCATGCTCATCAAAGGCATCCTGGGCGGTTTTTTAATGCTGATGATGGCCGGCCTGACCCCGGACCTCGCCTCCGCGCAGGGGAATGGTTTGGAGCAGATCCAGGCTTATTTGGAGCGGACCGAAGAGCTTCTTTTGTGGGCCCAGGAAATGGTCTCTGAGACCCAGAGTGTACCCGCGCGGAAAGTGCTGTCCCAGGCGGCTGATCTTCACCGTCGCAGCCAAGGCCTCATGGGTAACGGCCGCAAACTGGAAGCGTTGGGGGTATCGCGGCGATCCCGCGCGGCCATGTGGCATTCGGTGCGCCTGGCTCGGGAATCCATGGGTTACGAGGAAAGGATCCGCATCCGGGCCGAACGGTTCCGGGATCAACACAGCCAGCTTTCCGAACGCGCTCTTGAAGCGGGGGACCGTCAAGCGCTGGAATTTCTGCGGCGAGCCGAACACAACGCCAATCGGGCCCGGGAGCAGTACCACCAGGGTGATTTCAAACTTTCCTGGAAAATGCTCGAACAGGCGGGCGACCTGATGCGGCGCGCGGCCCGGCTACTCGCCGACGGGACCACGCCCGAGCGGCTGGAGATGGAGATGGAACGCGCTCGAATGCTGATCGAGCGGACCCGTGATAAACTGGCTGAAAACTCTGATCCCCAGGCGCGGCGCCTGTTGGCTGAGGCCGAGGAATCCTTGGTCCGGGCCCGTGAGGGCATGAATCAGGGACAACCGGGACGGGCGCTGCAAATGACCGGTTTGGCCCGACAGCTGGCGGTCAGGGCGGCCTCGCTAGGCGCCGGTGGGCCGGGTGAAGAGGCTGTCCGGCGGCAACTGGAAAGATTTGACGATAGGTCAGCCCGCGTTGCGGACGGAGTGCGCGATTCCGGATCGCAACAGGCCCGCGATATGTTCGAAAAGGCCCTGCGACATCGGACCCGCGCTGCCGAGGCGCTGGCCGAAGGAAATCGGGAAATGGCCTTGCGCCAGATCAAGGCCGCCCATGACCTGCTGGGCCAGGCAGAGGATCTGATTCGTCGATAGGAAAAAGTGAGATTCACCAAGACCCTCCTTATTTTTGCGGGCGGGCTGCTAATGCAGCCCGCCTTGGGTCTTGCCCAGAGTGGGAATACTTTTTTGGGGGAAGAAGACCGCGCTCGGTGGTCTTGGGATCTGGCCACTGGTGTCGACACCTATCTTCATTCCTACGCTCTGGCTCTCGAGGACACCAGCGAATCCCTCGCCGAATTCATGGTGCAGGCGGGTTTCCAGGGACGGTCGGCGCGAAAGACCCACCATCGCTGGCGCCTGCGCGCCGAAGCCTCCACGGGCACCGAACTGTGGCGGGAGCGCGTTGAGGGCGACTACCGCTATCTGGACCAAAATCGGCACACCCGTTTTCGCCTGCTGGGGAATTTCTGGGGCCGTCAGTACAAGCGGGCCACCGAATTCGTTCTTTCCAGCGACAATTTCGAGGGCCGTCTGGAAGCCAGAGCCTACCCGTGGGTGGGCCGAACCGCGGCGCTGGATGTCCGGGCCTGGGGTGGATTCATCGACTACACCACTCCGTCGACCCTGGAAGTCGACTACCAGGATTCCGGAGTGGGGGTTTTCGTTCGTTCCCAATCCTTGGGCAATCATATGTGGGGCGGGGGTGTTCGCCATGCCCGGCGGGCCTATCCCGATTCGAGCGCCATCGGTCGTGACACCTGGAGCGCCGAGGTGGACTACGATTACCAGGACTTCGAGGGCCAGGGTGTCAGGGTTTTCCACAAAAGTGACCGGCGTCTGATCGCCGACGAAACGGTACGACCTTCGGCCTGGACCCACTGGACCGATTTCCACGGCCTCAGGAGTGCGGGCAGCGGGCACGTTTATCTCGAGGTCCAGAGCGAGATCTGGGATTACAGTCAGGAATCCGAAATCTATTTCGATTCCTGGCGACTGGAAACCGCTCTCGGCTACCGGTGGGGCGACATCCTGAAGGCGGTCTGGAAAGCCGGTCCGGTTCTGGAGTTGATGGAGGCCCGCGATTCCCCCGAGGCCTACACCCAGCTGGGAGCCCGGGCGGGAGTCGAATCCTACGGGTCGGCGGTCGGCGGTTCGGTCACTCTCGAGTACGGACGTCGTGTCTATTCGCAAGCGGACGTGGTGGTCGATGAAGGGATCGGGGACCTGGAAGGGCTAACCACACTCAATCTTTATTCTGATTTCAACTACTGGAAGATCTGGCTGCTGGGGTCCTGGCGGATCAGCACCAAATTCTCGCTGGATTTCCTGGCGAATTATGAACCGGAAAACCACACCGAAAACACCGATGACTCGGCGATCGGGTTCGCCAGTCTGCATTTGA
>CBDUDB010000159.1:0-6506 GCA_965365795.1 uncultured bacterium
TTGATAGACGGTCCTTCGTTTTTGCTCGCCATCATCAGTTCGGCCGCCAACCGTTCTGCAAATGTGTTCTCGGGGCGGCTACGGGCGAAACCGATCAGCCAGCGCATGGCCAGCTGGGTCCGCCGCTCGTTCCGGACCTCGACGGGCACCTGGTAGGTGGCACCACCGATACGCCGGGATTTCACTTCCACGCTGGGCTTGACGTTGCTCAGGGCGGTACGGAAAACATCGATGCCTTCCTGGCCGCTCTTATCCTTGATCAGGTCCATGGCGTGGTAAATCGATTTCTCGGAGACGCTACGCTTGCCGTCCTTCATGCAATAGTTGATGAACTTGGTCACCATCATGTCGCCGAACCGGGGATCGGCGACCGGAGTACGCTTTTCGGGGGACCTGCGTCGCGACATTTCTTCTCTCCTGGGCGGCGGTGCCGCCATCTGCGCCGGCATACGGCCGGCAAAAATTTCTCTGGCCGGGCTCTTTCTAGGAGCGGGGCCTCTTGGCGCCGTACTTGGAACGGCCCTGGCGGCGGTCATCGACGCCGGAGGCGTCCTGGGTGCCGCGAATGATATGGTAACGGACACCGGGCAGATCCTTCACCCGTCCGCCCCTGACCAGCACGATGCTATGCTCCTGCAGGTTGTGACCCTCGCCCGGGATGTAGGCGGTCACCTCGATGCCGTTGGTCAGCCGGACACGGGCGATCTTACGCAGAGCCGAGTTGGGCTTCTTGGGCGTCTGGGTATAGACGCGGGTGCATACGCCCTTGCGCTGGGGACAGGACTGCAAAGCCGGGCATTTGCTCTTCTTGGTCTGGGGCTTGCGGCCCTTCCGGACTAACTGACTCAGTGTAGGCAACTTCGAACTCCTGCTGGCTGACTTTCTTTCGGGCAATTTCGTGACATTACCCAAAAACTGTGGAATTGGCCAAGTTCATGATATTTCACGATTTAGGCGCAATCAGACACAACGACGGCCGCTGGTGGCCGCAGTCGTGGATCGGGAACATTAACCGGAGGGCTATGCTTTGTCAAGGTTTGCGGGATTTTTTTGGCATTATTTGCGGATTTATTGACCCACCCCTACCGGGCCAGGATGATTTTCTTTGACGCCGACCCCAGGGGAGTGACCACCCGAGCCAGGTACATACCTGAGGGAAGGCTCCTCCCATCTCGGTCGAGCCCCTCCCATTTGACTCTGTGCAACCCTTTTTCCCGGTATTTTTCACCCAGATCGGCAACCAGCCGTCCCCGCAAGTCGAATATTTCCAAACGGGTTAAGCTTGCCGTGGCTAGTTCGAACCGGAGCTCGGTCCTGGGGTTGAAGGGATTGGGAACCGCCTCGATAGCTAAACCGTGGCCCCCGGGCGGCAGATCATCCTCCACAATGGAAACCGAACCGCTTCGTTGGGCCAGCATTGAATGGGCCAATCGACCGGAAGTGGCGGACAACCACCCGGCAAGCAGGTACTTGTCACTGGCGAGGACCTGATTCATCTGGTTCTGGGAGGGGTTCTGCAGGGAAAAATTCTCGGAAGGGACCGGAATGGCGGGGTTGGAAAGATCCAGGATCAGACCTGATCCGGCCTGGTAAGCAAAGTCCCCGGCCAAAGTGAATTCGCCGGCCTTGGCCAGGTTAAACTCGGAAGTCGGGAGTGGATGGAGGGGGTCGGAGATATCCCAGGTCTGGATTTTTTCCCTCCCATCCAGCGAGGAGCTGGTTCCCCGGTGTACCGAGTAGGTTGTGACTTTGAAATTGTGTCTGGACTGAAATCGCTCCTTGAAGGGGCCATTCTGATGATTTTCTGTTCGCATTATTTGCATATCAGGCTGCTATCTTGGCGGATTTTTACCCAGACACAATTTCGAAGGCACAACCAATACATTATATAGTAAATGGTTCATCTATACTAACGGCCGCGTCTGGCAGCCGATCCGGGGCGAGGATCAGAGGAGTAGACTGGTAAGCCACGACCCCCTTATACACAAAGAATCCGGGTAATCCGCAGGCCCGCCCGAAGGGCGGACCGAGGACATCCCGGATTCTTTGTGTATAAGGGGGTCGTGGCTTACCAGCCTACTCCCCTGCGGCGGCCTCCGCTTCGGCTTCCATCTCGGCCGCGATCTCCGCCGCCAGAGCTGCAGAGATCTCGTGTTCCTGGATGCCCTCTACAATACGGTCATCCTCTTCTGCAGGCTCTTCCACAGCCAGGTGCTTGAATTCGTTCAGCCCCGTACCGGCGGAGATCAGGTGACCCATGATCACGTTCTCCTTGAGGCTGCGCAATTCGTCGCGCTTGCCGCGGGCCGCAGCGTCGGTCAGCACCCGGGTCGTTTCCTGGAAACTGGCCGCCGATATGAAGCTGTCGGTCGTCAGACTGGCCTTGGTAATGCCCAGAAGCAGCGGCTCGAAAGTGGCCGGCTCCAGTTCGGCTTCGCCCTTGGCCCGCAAATCCATGTTTTTCATATGGATGTTACGGTTGAGCTCCTCGACCTCCATCTTGGTGACCTGCTCGTCCTCAAGGTAGTCCGTGTCCCCTGGGGAGATGATCATGACCTTGCGCAGCATCCGCGAGACGATGATCTCGATGTGCTTGTCGTTGATCTTCACCCCCTGCAGGCGGTAGACCTCCTGCACGGCGTTGACCAGGTACTTCTGCACCTCGCCCACACCCTTGATGGCCAGGATGTCCATGGGGTTGACCGGACCCTCGGTCAGGCGGTCGCCGGCCAGGACATGTTCACCCTCGTAGGTCCGGATGTGCTTACCGTGGGGAATGGTGTACTCCTTCTCCACGTCGCCCTCGCCGACCACGGCCACCTTGCGCTGGCCGCGGGTGGTGCCGCGGAACTCGACCACGCCGTCGATCTCCGTGACGGTCGCCGACTCGCGGGGCTTGCGGGCCTCGAAAAGCTCGGCCACCCGGGGCAGACCACCGGTGATATCACCGGACTGGGCCACTTCACGGGGGATCTTGGCCAGCTGGGTACCGGCGGGCACCTTCTGGCCGTCCTCGACCAGCAGGAAGGCACCGGTGGGCAGGATGTACTCGGCCATCTTGCGGCCGGTCTTGGCGTTGACGATCTGGATCGAGGGATGCACGCTCTTGTCGGCACTCTCGACGATCACCGGTTGCTTCATCCGGGTCTTCTCGTCCAGGTCCACGCTCAGGGTCAGACCTTCGACGATGCCGCTGTAGGCCACGATACCCGCGCCCTCACTCAGAATGAAGTCGGCGAACGGGTCCCACTCGAAGATCGGGTCGTTCAGCTTCACCTTCACCTTGTCCTTGACCAGCACGATGGAGCCGTAGGGCAGGGTCATCTGGCTTCGCGTGATACCGGAGTCCAGCACCAGCGAGATCTCGCCCTTGCGGCCGATGGAGACCATCTGGCCCTCGGAGTTCTTGACCAGCTGGACCTCCTTGTTGAACATGATCTTTCCGGCAGCAGCAGCCTGCTTGGTCGTCTGCTCGACGATACGGCTGGCCGTACCACCGATATGGAAGGTCCGCAGGGTCAGCTGCGTGCCGGGCTCACCGATGGACTGGGCGGCCATGACGCCGACCGGTTCGCCGATGTCCACCAGCTTGTGCTCGGACAGGTTGTAGCCGTAACACAGGGCGCAGATGCCGTGGCGGGTCTCGCAGGAAAGGACCGAGCGCATCAGCACGCTCTGGATACCCGAATCCTCGATCCTGGTCGCCAGTTCCCGGTCGATCACCATGCCGGCCTCGGCGATGACATTGCCCGTGCCGTCGATGATGTCCTCGGCGCTGGTCCGACCGATGATCCGCTCGGACAGGGACTCGATGGTCTTCTCCCCCTCCTTGAGCGAGGAGATCTCCACACCACGCAACGTGCCGCAGTCGTGTTCGTTGACCACGATGTCCTGGGCAACGTCAACCAGCCGGCGCGTGAGGTAACCGGCGTCGGCGGTCTTGAGCGCCGTATCGGCCAGACCCTTACGGGCGCCGTGAGTGGAGATGAAGTACTCGAGCATGGTCAGCCCCTCGCGGAAGTTCGCGATGATGGGCTGCTCGATGATTTCACCGAAACCACCGGTGATCTTCTTCTGGGGCTTGGCCATCAGGCCACGCATACCCGCCAGCTGCTTGATCTGATCGGCGGAACCCCGGGCTCCCGACGCGTTCATCATGAAGACCGGGTTGAAACCCTGATCGTCGGTGCTCAGGTGGTCGAACATCCGGTCCCGGACCTCGTTGGTCACCTGGGTCCACTTGTCGATCACCTTGTTGTAACGCTCCCGGTTGGTGATCACACCGTCCCGGTGATCGCGCACGTAACCGTCGACGATCTTCTGGGCGGCGGTGATGATGTCCTTCTTTTCCGGCGGGATGATGATGTCGTCGATCCCGATGGAAATCCCGCCCTCGGTGGCGTGATGGAAACCCAGTTCCTTCAAACGGTCCAGGAAGTCCATGCAGGCGGTCATGCCCTTCTTGGCGTGAACCTCGCCCACGATCTTGGACAGATCCTTCTTGTTCAGGGGCTTGTTCACGAAGTCCAGACCCTCGGCGAGGATCTCGTTGAACATGATGCGACCGATGGTGGTCTCCAGAGTGCCCTCGTCTCCGCCGACGCGGATCTTCACCATGGCGTGCTTGGCGATGATGCCCGCCTCGTAGGCACTGTAGGCGTCGGCCAGGTCACTGAAGAACTTGCCCTCACCCTTGGCGCCGGGTCGCTCCAGGGTCAGGTAGTGGCAACCGAGCACCATGTCCTGGCTCGGGGAAGCCACGGGCTCGCCACTGGCCGGGGACAGGATATTCAACGGAGACAGCATCAGCAGCCGCGCTTCGAGCTGGGCCTCGTAACCCAGGGGTACGTGCACGGCCATCTGATCACCGTCGAAGTCAGCGTTGAAGGCGGTGCAGACCAGGGGATGAATGCGGATCGCCTTGCCTTCGATCAACACCGGTTCGAAAGCCTGGATACCCAGACGGTGAAGAGTCGGGGCGCGGTTCAGCAGGACCGGGTGGTCCTTGATAATCTCTTCGAGGATGTCCCAGACCTCGGGGCGCTCCTGCTCGACCAGCTTCTTGGCGCTCTTGACGGTCTGGACGTAACCCTTTTCCTCCAGCATGCGGATGATGAAGGGTTTGAACAGCTCCAGGGCCATGCTCTTGGGTAGACCGCACTGGTAGAGCTTCAGTTCGGGCCCGACGACGATGACGCTACGGCCGGAATAGTCGACCCGCTTGCCCAGCAGGTTCTGCCGGAAACGACCCTTCTTGCCCTTGATCATGTCGCTGAGCGACTTCAGCGGACGATTGCCCTGACCCTTGACCGCACGCGAACGGCGACCGTTGTCGAACAGGGCGTCCACCGCTTCCTGCAGCATGCGTTTCTCGTTGCGCAGGATCACGCCGGGAGCCTTGATTTCGATCAGTTTCTTCAACCGGTTGTTGCGGTTGATCACCCTGCGGTAAAGATCGTTCAGGTCACTGGTGGCGAAACGGCCGCCGTCCAAGGGAACCAGCGGGCGCAGGTCCGGGGGCAGCACCGGCACCACGTCCAGGATCATCCACTCGGGCTGGTTGTTGCTCTGCAGGAATGAATCCATGATTTTCAGGCGCTTCAGGGTGGCCTTCTTGCGCTGCACCGAGGTCTCGACTTTGACCTGGGCCCGAAGTTCCTGGTTCAGCTCCTCGAGGTTCAGGTTCGCCAGGAGCTTTCGCACCGCATCGGCGCCCATCTCCATCTGGCACTCCCACTCGGGGTGCTCCTCCTTCAGATCCCACCATTCCTCGTCGCTGATCACGTCGCCGACCTGCAATTCGGTATTGCCCGCGTCGATGATCACGCTCGACTCGTAATAGAGGATCCTTTCGAGATCCTTGACCTTCATGGCCAGCATCTGCCCGATGCGGCTGGGCAGACCCTTGAAAAACCAGATATGGGCGATGGGCACGGCCAGCTCGATATGGCCCAGGCGTTCGCGCCGGACCTTGCTCTGGGTAACTTCCACGCCGCACTTGTCACAGACCATCCCACGGAAGCGAATGCGCTTGTACTTGCCGCAGTTGCATTCCCAGTCCTTGACCGGACCGAAGATCCGTTCGCAGAACAGACCGTCCTTTTCCGGTTTGAAGGTCCGGTAGTTGATGGTCTCGGGTTTCGTCACCTCACCGTAGCTCCACTCGCGGATGACATCCGGCGATGCGAGCTGGATCATGATGGCGGTGTGTTCGGATTTCTTTTTGGCTTCGTCACGAAAAGTCTGGCCGAGCATTTATTATCCTCCTGGGGGCACCGCCTGGGGGCGGGTCCGCCGGATCAAGGTATTCTAGACGGCGTCTTCCAGGTTCACGTCCAGACAAAGGCTCTGGAGCTCCCTCATCAGAACGTTGAAAGACTCCGGAATTCCCGGCTCGGGCGGATTCTCGCCCTTGACGATCGCCTCGTAGATCCGCGAACGGCCCGTCACATCGTCGGACTTGACCGTCAGCATCTCCTGGAGGCAGTTCGCCGCGCCGTAGGCTT
>CBDUDB010000160.1:0-6493 GCA_965365795.1 uncultured bacterium
GCATCCTGACGGGAATCCCTGGCGGCACTGTTCGCCCTATAGTCCCCCCGGTTTTTCACTCCTCGTTGATGACCTCCAGCAAAAACTCCGCCGCCCGGTCGCTGTCGAACCGGGAAACCCAGAACACCGCCTCCTGCTTGATGTCCGGATCGTCTTCCATGCGGATGATCTCGATCAAAGCGTCCAGTGCGGCTTCATCATCATCCATCCGGGTGATGGCGTGGCAGACCTGCAGCTTCATGTCCTTGCTGTCGGCCTTGGAATAGACTTCCTTCAAGAACTTTACATCCAGGGCCCCTCGCTCGGCGGCGAAGTACAAGGCCTGGCCCCGCAGTTCTTCATCGGCCTGGGGATTGTTGATCAGGTCCATGAAAACCTGGTCGGGCACCTCGCTGTCGGACCGGGCCAGAGCGAATAGTGCGGCGTGCAGCATGTCGCGGTCCTTGTCGGTTTTGAGGATGTCCATCGCCAGGGCGACCACCTGCTCATCCTGGCCTGACTGGGTGATACCGTACAGGGCCTGCTGGCGCATTTCGCTGTCCTTGCTCTGATCACGCACGATGCCGGCGAGCATCTCGTAGGCCCGGTCGCCCCCGTGACGGCCGATGGCGAACATGGCGGCCTCGTTGACCTCCGGATCATCCACCCGCTGGTACAGTTCGACGATGGCGTCCAGGGCGCGGTCGCTCTCCTTCATCGACAGACACATCACCAGCTCGGAGAGCATTTCGGGGTCTTCGGTCTTGTCCAGCATATCGATCAGCAGGTCTTCGCTGCGCTCGTCATCCATGCGGCACAGGATGAAGATCGAGTGCCGGCGCATTTCATCGCTGACCTTTTTTTCGCCCTTCACGATTTTCTCCAGGATGGGCAGGGCCTTGTCCGGGTCCATGCGCATCAAAGCTTCGAGGGCGGCCACACGGGTGGCTTCGCGCTGCATCTCGTCGTCGGACAATTCGTGGATTTCACGCACACCTTCGACCTCGCCCCGCTCGGCCAGTTCGCCGTACAGGCGGGCCAGCAGGGTTTCGCCCTCGATCGCGGTTTCGGATTCCCGGTACTTTTCCTGCTGCAGGCGCAACAGTTCGACTGCGGTTTTCATTTCCTGGGTCCTGTGCATCTTGTAGCGGGCGAAGGCCTGCCAGTAGAGGGCGTTGCCGGCGGCGGCGTTGCCCTTTTCAACTTCGTAGATTTCGGCGAGCAGCTGCGCCGCGTATTCGTAGCGCGCCTGGTTCAAGGCTTCGCGGGCCTCCTGCATTTTTTCATCTACGACCTCGGTGGCCAGGGCATATCCGGCAATCGCCAGGGCGCTTACCAGCAAAACAAATCCCGCGGTTGTCCAGATGTTCCGGGTTTTCATGACAGTTCCTTCCTCGGTATTCATATCTCAGCCCCCGCGGAAACGGTCCGCAGGCGGTCGATGGTGGCTCTATCCTGAAGGCCTTTGCGGATCCAGGCCATGTCATCGGCACAGTTGTCTTTCGACAGGCCGACGATCTGGGCCAGGACCAGCTCCAGTTCCTCCAGCAGGTTATTCATTTCGATGTCTTCGGCCGCGGGGGTTCCCATAAGCAAGCGGGTCTGCACCAGCATGCCGCCGGCCCAGTCGGGCACTTCGGTCAGGTCATTGCGGCCACAGGAACGGACCTTGAAATCGGTGAGCAGGTAGTCCGCCCGTCCGAACAGATCGCGTGCGGCCATGGCGTAGACATCGCGGCGCAAGGTCGGGTCAGCAGTCGGTTGGTCTTCGATAACCGCCACAGGAACCGTCTCGATCACCGGCAAGGTGTCCGTTTCCTGGGTCATTCGCCCGATGAAGATCCCCACCACCAGGACCGCAGCCACGGCTGCGGCGAGTCGCACGATCCTGAAAGCGGGGCTTCGCCGCGCCTTGAAGTCCGGTTGCAGCACACCCCGGCGTTCCGAACGTGCGGCGTCTATCCGCGCCCACATGCGATCCCGCGGTACTTCGGGCGGCGCGTTATGCTTCCGAGCCATTTCGCCGATTTCCTTGTCGTTGTTCATTTCATCTCCATGCTCAGACCCGGTCCGCCGAGGGCGTCCCGCAGTTTCTGTCGGGCCCGCGAAAGCCGGGCCTTTATCGTTCCCACCGGAGCGTCCACGGCCGTGGCGATCTCCTGGTGGGTGTAGCCTTCTATGTCGTGCATCACGAACACCAGCCGGTGGTTGTCGTCCAGGCTGCCGACCGCCCGGTCGATGCTGCGCTTCAAGTCCGGATCCGATCCCGGGCTAGAACCAGCAACCCATTCCAGATCATCCCGAACCGATTCCACGCTCTGCACCCTCTTGCGCTTGCGCAGCCCGGTCAAAATCACCGAAGTGGCGACCCGGTGCAGCCAGCCGGCGAAAGGGGCTTCGCCTCGGAAATCTGCCAGCCGGTCAAAGGCGCGGATGAACGTGTCCTGAGTCAGATCTTCGGCCTGGGTGGCGTCCCCGGTCATCCGGTAGGCCAGACGGAACACGCGGTCGACGTGCGTGTCATAGAGCTGCCTTTCGGCGGCGGCGTCTCCGGCCAGGATCCGGCTGATCAGTCGGCGTTCTTCCAAAATTTTCTCCACGTGAATCGTTTGCATGCGTGTCGACAACCATAATGACACGGAAACCGGGCCCAGGGTTGCATGGGTCCGTCGATTTCCTTCGTTTTTTGTCAAACCCTTCAAATTCCTGGACTTTTTGCGTCTCTATGATATCTTTTTGTGGAGACTAAAGTTTTTCACGCGACCGAAAAACAATCGGAAAGCACTCCTGATTCGGGGTCATGATCAAGGGGAAGACGATGTTGGCGGGAGAATCACAGGTCAGTTCCAGCTTGGAAGACTATCTGGAAGCCATCTATCACACGGTCGAGGCCAAAGGGGCGGCCCGAGCCAAGGATCTGGTGATGCGGCTGGGGGTTCACAACTCCTCGGTCACCCAGGCCCTGCGCTCCTTGTCCCAAAAAAAGCTGGTCAACTACGCGCCCTACGAGGTGATCACGCTGACCGATTCGGGCGAACGCATCGCTCTGGACGTCATCAAGCGCCACGAAACCCTGTCTGAATTTCTGCACAAGGTGCTCGGGCTGTCCGAACACGAGGCCGACGAAGGCGCCTGCCGGATGGAGCACGCCATCAGCGTCCAGATCCTCGACCGGCTGGTCAAGTTCGTCCAGTACTTCGAGACCTGCCCGGCCAACGACATCATGTGGGATGAGGATGAAGGCTTCTTCTGCGGCAAGAGCGACCAAGCAAAGGGCGGCCACTCCTGCGGCCGCGACGTCTGCGGCCACGACCTCAAGGTGGAGGAATGATCATGCCACTGACATTGGTCACCGAGGGCCATAAAGCGATTCTCAGGTCCATCGAAGGCGGCCGCCAGCTCAAAGGTAGGTTGGCGGCGCTGGGGCTTTTCCCCGGAACGGAACTGGAAGTGATTCAGAACTCGGGCCACGGCCCCTTCGTGGTGGGCGTCAAGGGAAGTCGGATCGTCATTGGACGAGGCATGGCCGCCAGGATATCCGTAGACTGACAAGCCAAAGACCGGGCCCCCAGGGCTCGGCCTTTTTATATACCCGGAGTTTGTAGTGACAAAAACGCTTTCCAGAACCATTTCCGTTGCTGTGGCCGGCAATCCCAATTCGGGAAAAACCACCATCTTCAACAGCCTGACCGGAGCCCGCCAGAGAGTGGGCAACTACCCCGGGGTGACGGTGGAGTGGAAGCAGGGCTCGCACAAACGGGGTGACGTGAAGCTGGATCTGTTCGACCTGCCCGGCACCTACAGCTTGACCGCTTTTTCCGAAGAAGAACTCGTCGCCAGGGATTTTCTGCTGGGTTCCGCGCCCGATGTGGTGGTGGATGTCCTGGACGCCTCCAACCTGGAACGCAATCTCTACCTGACCACTGAACTGCTGGAAATCGGCCGCCCCCTGGTACTGGCCCTGAACATGACCGACGTCGCACGGGATCGCGGCCTGCGCATCGATGTCGCCGGCCTGGCCGCCAAACTGGGGGTGCCCGTGATTCCCACCATCGGCAACAAGGGCGAAGGCATGGACGAATTGATCCAGGCCATCACCGCAGTCGCCGTCAGCGAGTCCAACATGCCCGGGCCCGCGGAAATCTGCGGCAAGTCCAGTCCGGACCCGGCGAATGTGGCGGCCGTTCACCCGGTTCGCGGCCACGCCATGGTCGACTACGGTCCCGAGGTGGAAAAAATCATCGGCCAGATTAAAGATCTGCTGCCCGAGAGCAACCACACCCGGTGGCAGGCCATAAAACTGATTGGCAACGATCCCAAGGTGATCCAAGGCATCGCCCAGCCGGGCGCCCGCCAGGCCATTGCGGGGGTCACGGCGGAATTCGCCTCGCGCAACCAGGATGACGCCGACACTCTGCTGGCCCGCCTGCGTTACGAGTTCATCAGCCACACCTGCAGCGGCCTGTTGCACCAGCCGACCGATCGCCAGGTGACGAGGTCCGACCGCATCGACCGGCTGGCCATGCACCCGGTGTGGGGCGTGCCGATTTTCCTGGGTTTGATGTACGTGGTCTTCACCCTGACCTTCAGCCTGGGCTCTCCGGTGATGGACCTGATCGACAGTGGGTTTTCCTGGTCGGCGGAATTTCTCACCGGCCTGTGGCCCGCGGGCTCGCATAGTCCTTTGAAGTCACTGCTGGTCGACGGCATCATCGGCGGGGTTGGCGGCGTGCTGGTTTTCCTGCCAAACATCGTGTTGCTGTTTCTGGCCATCGCGGTGCTCGAGGGTACCGGCTACATGGCCCGCGCGGCCTTCGTCATGGACCGTTTCATGAGCAAGGTCGGCCTGCACGGCAAGAGTTTCATTCCCCTGCTGATCGGTTTCGGCTGTACCGTGCCGGCCATCATGGCCACCCGCACCCTGGAAACAAAGCGGGACCGCCTGATCACCATGATGGTGCTGCCGCTGATGAGCTGCGGGGCCCGGATTCCGATCTATGCCCTGATGATCCCGGCCTTCTTCGCCCCCAGGTGGCAGGGGCCCATGCTGTGGATCATCTACGTGGTCGGCATCCTGCTGGCCCTTGGTGGGGCGCAGGTGCTGAGGGCCACCATGTTCCGCGGAGAAACCACCCCGTTCCTGATGGAGCTTCCCCCCTACCGCATGCCGACGGCCGCCAGCCTGCTGGTCCAGATGTGGACCCGCGCCTGGCTCTACCTGAAAAAGGCGGGCACGCTGATCCTGGGCGCGGCCATCATCCTGTGGTTCTTGACCTCCTATCCCAAGCCTTCGGTTGACTACGTCTTGCCCGCGGGATTCGACCAAACCACCATCGAAGCGGCCACCAAGTTCGGTGATATCACTGATCCGAATCTGGCCCGGTCGACCGAGCTCTCCTATTCCATCGCGGGCCGGGTGGGCCGATCCCTGGAGCCGGCCATCGCGCCCCTGGGATTCGACTGGCGCATCGGCACCGCCCTGGTGGGCGCCATCGCCGCCAAGGAAGTTTTCGTGGCCCAGATGGGTATCGTTTTCGCGGTGGGCGAAGCCGACGAAACCAGTGACCAGCTGCGCGCCCAGCTGCGCAACCGCTACTCGCCGTTGATCGGTTTCTGCATCATGCTCTTTGCGCTCATTTCCACGCCCTGCATCGCGACTTTCGCCATCACCAGGCAGGAGTCCGGATCGATCAAGTGGGCCTTCGCGCAAACCTTCGGGCTGACGGCGTTGGCCTGGATCGTGACCTTCGTGGTTTACCAAGGCGGCTTGCTGCTGGGAATCGGGGGTGCGTGATGGGCATGACCCTGGAAACCGTAATAGTGGGGGTGGCTGTGGTTTTTGCGGTGGCCTGGGCGGCCCGGGCCGGATGGAAGTCCCTGAAATCCCAGGGAGTTTGCTCGTCCTGCGGATCTTCGGGCGAATGCCCCATCGCCAGCAATCCGGACGCCCTGGCTGAACTCAGCCAGAAAGGCCAGTTGAACCATCTGGACAACTGCCAGCCCGGCGGGCCCTCATGTCAGGAACTGGCCGATGCCCTCGATAAGAATGCCGCCTATCAGCCCCAGGAATCCGAAACCACCTGACCTGCCGCTGGGGCGGCCAATCCCATATTATTCCTTCAGTTTCCCCTGTTTTGGCCGATGAAAAACGGAACTCCACGGATGTATTTCCGAGGATTTTCCGGGTATCTGTGCTCCGGGGCATGGTGCATTTGGACCGGGATTCCAAAAATCAGGAAATGGCGGAAAAATGGCGGCCAAAGAAAAAAGCAAAGCTCAGACTCCTCAGCAACTTTTTGACGTTCTGCGCGAGGCCCAGGCCAAGCTGGCCGATGGTTACGAAACCATGGTTCAGGCCCACGAAGAAGCCCAGAAGGAAAAGGCTCTGTTCGAGGAGATCTATTCCGGTTCCAAGGAAGCAATCTTCTTGATCGACAGGGATTCGGGCGCCATTGCCGGAGCCAATCCCCGGGCCTGTGAACTGACGGGATATTCCGAGAAGGAATTGACCTCC
>CBDUDB010000161.1:0-6473 GCA_965365795.1 uncultured bacterium
GTCACTACCTTTTGGAGGTTGAGATTCATGATTAATCCGCATGGTTCGAAAACGCTGAATCCTCTGTACGTTGCGGATGACGCCAAACGCGCCCAGCTGCAGAAGGAAGCCACCGACCTGCCCAAACTGCTGGTGTGTTCCCAGGCGGCCGCCAACGCCGTCATGATGGGCAGCGGTTACTTCAATCCGCTGACCGGTTTCATGAGCCTGGCCGACGCCCTGTCGGTCTGCGAGAACATGAAGACCGCGGGCGGCCTGTTCTTCCCCACCCCCATCGTCAACGTGGTGTCTGACGTGTCGAGCATCGGCAACGCCAAGCGCATCGCCCTGCTCGATCCCAACGTCGAGGGCAACCCCATCGTCGCCATCCAGGACGTGACCTCCATTGACGAGGCCACCGACGCCCAGATGGCCACCATGACCAAGCAGGCCTACGGCACCGACGATCCGGCCCATCCCGGCGTCGCCGCCTTCAACTCGGTCGGCAAATTCTTCATCGCCGGCGATATCCAGGTCCTGAACTACTCCTACTTCGCCACCGATTTCCCCGGCACCTTCAAGACCGCCATGGAAATCCGCGAGATGATCCAGAAGAACGGCTGGAACAAGATCGCCGCCTTCCAGACCCGTAACCCCATGCACCGGGCCCACGAAGAACTCGTGCGTATCTGCATGGACCGCGAAAGCTGCGACGGCGCCGTGATCCACATGCTGCTGGGCAAGCTGAAGAAGGGCGACATCCCCGCCGACGTGCGTGACGCCGCCATCCGCAAGATGGTCGAGCTGTACTTCCCGGCCAACACTTGCGAGATCACCGGTTATGGTTTCGACATGCTCTACAGCGGCCCCCGCGAGGCCGTTTTGCACGCCCTGTTCCGCCAGAACATGGGTTGCACGCATCTGATCGTCGGCCGCGACCATGCCGGCGTGGGCGACTACTACGGCGCCTTCGAGGCCCAGGAGATCTTCCACACGGACATGGTCAAGGGTCAGCTGGAGATCGACATCTTCGAGGCCGACCACACAGCCTGGTCCAACGTCGTGGGTGAAGTGATCATGATGCGCGAGGCCCCTGAAGGTCACAAGAAGGAGGACTTCGTCTTCCTGAGCGGCACCAAGGTTCGCGAAATGCTGGCCGCCGGCACCGCGCTGCCCCCGGAGTTCGCGCGTCCCGAAGTCGCCGAGATCCTGATGAAGCACTATCAGGATGAAGCGGCCAAGTAGCGTCCGGTTCGCTCACCGAGAAAGGAATCGGTCAAGTCATGGGTCTCATCAAGAAGAACAAGAAAAAGAAGGCGTTGACCATCCGCGGTAGCGCCGGTGCGGAGCAGTCTCCCTACCGGCCGCAAGCGGTGGAAAAGTTTCCGCCCTGCATCAAGGCCTGCCCCAGCGGGAACGACATCCGCGGATGGCTCACCGTCATCGCCCAGCGCGAGAAGACGGGTCTGAGCATCGAGGATGCCTGCGACCAGGCCTGGTTGCTGGAGATGGAAACCAACCCCATGCCTTCGGTCATGGGCCGAGTCTGCCCCCATCCTTGCGAGGGCGAATGCAACCGCAAGGAAAAGGACGGAGCGGTGGCCATCAATGCGGTCGAGAGGTTCTTCGGTGACTATGCCATCAAGCGCGGCCTGAAGGCTCCTGTCGTCGACGGCAGCGGCCCCTTCGAGGAAAAGGTCGCCGTGGTCGGGTCCGGTCCTTCCGGACTGTCGTGCGCCTACCAGATGGTCAGGCGCGGCTACAAGGTCACCATGTTCGAAAGCCTGCCCAAACCCGGCGGCATGTTGCGCTACGGCATTCCGGAATACCGGCTGCCCCGCGACATCATCGACGCCGAATACCAGCGGGTGTTCGACATGGGCGTGGACTTCAAGCCCGGCACGACCATCGGCAAGGACACCACCTTCGAGGACCTGACCAAGGACTTCGACGCGGTGTTCGTGGGTATCGGTGCCCACCAGGGCCGCAAGCTGGGTTGTCCCGGCGAAGACGGCCCCGGAGTCTACACCGGCACCGAGTTCCTGCGCGAGGCCAACGCCGGTAACAGCCCGGAGGTAGGCGGTCATGTGGTCGTGATCGGCGGTGGCGACACCGCCATCGACGCGGCCCGCGTGACGCTGCGTCTGGGCCACGACGCGGCGGGAATGGCCCGTCGTGAGGGCGCCGCCGTGACCATCTTGTACCGCAGGACCCGCGACGAGATGCCTGCCATCGAACGCGAGATCGAGGAGGCTCTCGAGGAAAACATCCGGATCGAGTACCTGGCCGCTCCGGCCAAGATCATCCGGGACGAGAGCGGCAAGGTCGTCCAGATGGCCATCCAGCACATGGAGCTGGGCGAACCCGATTCATCGGGACGCCGCCGCCCCGTGCCCATCGAGGGAAAGATCACCGAGATCAATTGCGACACGGTGATCACGGCTGTGAGCCAATCCCCCGATACCGGCAGCCTGGGTGCCTTCAACGACACCGGCTGGATGGAAGTCGATGAGTGGGGCAAAACCAACATCGACAAGGTCTGGTCAGGCGGTGATAATGTGAACCTGGGTTTGGCGACCATTTCCATCGGACAGGGTCGTCTGGCCGCGGTGAGCATGCACGCTGCCTTGCGTGGCGAAGAGCCTCGGGCCGAATCGCACGGACCGGATATCGGCCCCGACCGCATCCTGATGGACGTGGACGTTTATGAGGCCAAACCCAGGGCCGAACGCGATATCCTGGCTCCGGAGGCGCGCCTGGCCAATCCGCTAGAGGAAATCGACAAGGGAATCACCGACGAGGCCGCTCTGGATGAGGTCGCCCGGTGTTTCTCCTGCGGTTCCTGCTTCGGGTGCGAACGCTGTTGGATGTACTGCACACCAGGGTGTTTCGGCAAGATCGCCGAACCGCATCCTGGCGAGTACCTGACCATCAAACTGGATACCTGCAACGGGTGCAAGAAGTGCGCTGAAGAGTGCCCCTGCGGGTTCCTGGACATGGTCTAGCAGGCTGTTCGCTGGTCCGGAAAACGACGACCACCTTATGACCCTCCCGGGCCTGCCTGGGAGGGTCAACAAGATGGAAGGACGGTGCTGGATTGACTTCCCCCGAACCTGCCGAACGCCAGGTGAAAGCCAAACCATGTGCCAAGCTTGGCCGCAAACTCCGCCAGCAATCGGTTCATTCTTCCCAGATAAAATCAGGCCTGGCAAAATTGAATAAGCGCAACCTGCTGTGCACCTGTATCGGGCTTTCCTTGTTTACCGGCGTCATGCTGATGCCCACTCCCGATGCCGCGATCGATCCCCAGGGTAAATCCTTTCCCCTGACTTACGAAGGCCAGGCCGCCCTGGCCCTGTTTTTCCTGGCGGCCACCTGGTGGGTCTGCGAGGTCATTCCCATCGGCATAACCAGCATCCTGATCGGCGTGGTCCAGGCCCTGTTCCTGATCCGGGACCCCAGGGTCGCCTTCACCGATTTCATGGACCCCTCGGTTTGGTTCATCTTCGGGTCTTTGGTGATCGGCATGGTCTTCACCAAGACAGGTTTGACCAGGCGCATGGCCTATAAAACCCTGTCTCTGGTGGGCGAACGCACCTCCATGATCTATCTGGGCTGTTTTACCCTGACCAGCGCCCTGACCCTGATCATGGCCCATACCGCGGTTGCAGCCACCATCTTCCCCCTGTTGATGACCATCTACGCCATGTACGACAACCCCAGCACCAAGACCAAATTCGGCAAGGGACTGTTCATGGGCATGGCCTACGTGGCCGGAGCCGGCAGCATCATCACCCTCCTGGGTGCCGCCCGCGGCGCGGTGGCTCTTGGCTTTTTCAAGAAGATCACCGGAGAGAGCATCTCCTTCTTCGGGTTGACCTACTACATGCTGCCCGTCGGAGTGGTGATGACCTTTTTGCTCTGGGGCTATTTCATGGTCGTCTACAAGCCTGAAAAGGACACCATTCCAGGGCTCACGGAAAAGGCCAAGGACCTCTACCGGAAACTGGGCCCGATCACTCCGGCGGAGGTGGCCACCCTTGTCATCGTCTTTTCCTCCATCGCGGTGCTGGGATTGCGGTCGTTCGTACCGGCTCTGGCCCAGCTGGACAAGGCCGCCGTCCTGCTGACCACCACGGTGCTGTTTTTCCTTTTCCGGATCCTGACGGTCAAGGATCTGGAACAAGTCCCCTGGAACATCATCCTCCTGTTCGGAGGGGCCATGAGCATCGGCTTCTGTCTGTGGCAGACAGGGGCGGCCAACTGGCTCGCGGTAACCTGGCTCGTGATGTTCCAGGACGCCTCCTGGTTTGTGTTCGTCATGGCCATCGCCCTGTTCGTTCTGGTGATGACCAACGTCATCATGAACGTGGCCGCAATCGCTATTTCGTTACCGGTGGCTCTGGTCCTGGCGCCGTACATGGGTGTGGCCCCAACCGTCATCCTGTTTTCGAGCCTGGTCTGCGCGGGCATGCCCTTCCTGCTCCTGGTGGGGGCGGCGCCCAACGCCATCGCCTACGAAAGCCGACAATTCACTTCGGGTGAATTCCTCAAGGTTGGCATCCCTGCCAGTATCATCTTACTGGTGGTGCTGGGGATCTTTGTCTACTTCATCTGGCCTCTGATGGGCATGCCGATCACCCTTCCCTGATCCCGGACTCAGATCCGGGATCTCCCTTCCACCTGTTCCGGGCCCCGGTTTCCCCTCCATTGGGGACCTGATTGGGTCTTTGTTGAATTTGGAGACATCCTCGCGGTTTTCTTGATTTTCCAAGGGTTTACCCAAGGCAACCGAAAACCCCCTGTTATTTTTTTAATTTGCAAACTGAAAACCACTTGACATTAATAGGCGATCTGCCGATAATCCATAAAACTCAGAAAATTCAGAAAGTAACTGAAAGTTTGAGTGATCGGTCTTGAACAAGAACCATTTCACAACCTCGCAAGCTGCCAGACTTTTATCAGTCTCCGCCGACACCGTTCTTAAATGGGTCAAGGCTGGTAAGGTCGCCTCCTACAGGACTCCCGGCGGACACTACCGCATTCCCTCCCACGCCGTGGAAACCCTGCTGCCCGCCAAACGGCTGGATCCCGTCCTGGAAAACACGGACAAGGGCTACGATTTCTGCTGGAACTTCTACGCCGGTAATGAAGGCGTCCGGGCCGAATGCACCGATTGTGTGGCTTACCGCAGCAAGGCACGCCGGTGTTACGAGATGCGCGGCATCCCCGAAGAATTCGGACATCTGAGACTCTTCTGCCAAACCAGTTGCGAGGAATGCGACTTTTATCAGCTGACCCATCTGCAGCTCCGCAGTGTCCTGGTCGTCAGCCGCCACCACCGCTGGCTGGAGGAACTTCTTCAGCAGGCCGATTCCTCCCAGCTGAAACTCGACTGCGCCGAAAGCGAGTACGAGTGCAGTGCCATCATCGAGAAGTTCCGGCCGGATTTCATCGTGCTGGACCGTTCCTTTGGCGCCAACCAGACCCGGAACATCTGTCGCCACCTGAAAGAGGATGAGCGTATCCCATTCACCCGGATCATATTGACTTCCCGCTTTGCCCGCTGGGCCGACGATTGCCGGCAAGAGGTCTGCGGTTGGATAGAAAAACCGTTCACCATTGGGCAGCTTGATGAATTCATCGAAGGGGCCACCCGTCTGGAAATCCATGGCGATCCCGTTGCCTGAAAAGGAGAAGCCCGCATGTCTGATAGCATGAAGATCCACAACAGCACCGTGAGCCTGGTCAAGGGGGACATCACCCTGCTGGAGGTCCAAGCCTTCGTTTTCTATGCCCAGCACGATCTGCAGCTGGGCTCCGGTTTCGGGACCGCCATCACGTTGCGCGGCGGCCCTTCCATCCAGGAAGAACTCACCCCCCTGGCCCCCATCGAGACCACTGACGTGGTCATCACCGAGGCCGGCAAGCTGGGGTGCGATTTCATCCTGCACGCGGTGGGACCCCGCTTTCAAGAGGAGGACATCGAGGGCAAACTGAGGTCCACGGTCCTGAACTGTCTTCGCGAGGCTGACGCCAAGGGCATCTCCTGCCTCGCTTTTCCGGCCATGGGAGCTGGATTCTACGGAATTAAACTACCGATCTGCGCCGAGGTAACCCTCCGCGCGATAAGGGATTACCTGAGTCAGGAAACTTCAATCAAGGAAATCGTCGTCTGTGTGCTGGATTCCCCGGAATACAAGGCCTTCGCCGAATACCTGTCGGCCATGGCCGCGACCAAGGTGAAAGCCTAGGTCGCATCCGGTATCCACTATCCGTCTGGGGAGGAATCATGAGCGAGTTATTGCACTTCTCCGAACACCAGTTGCAGGAAGGGGCGCTGCTGTTCATGGCCATCGTCTACACCCTGCGTGTCCGCTGGCTGCTGCGATTCAAGGCCGGCAAGGAACGACAGGCCGCCACGGGTCTGGGTGACACAAATCCCCGCAAGGGATTCATCTACTCCTGGGCCAACGTGGCCATGCCCTGGGCCA
>CBDUDB010000162.1:0-6411 GCA_965365795.1 uncultured bacterium
ATTCACATCGCGGTAAGCATCGGTGAGCTGGAAACGTGACACCCCGCGATTTTTGGACGGATCCCCGGTATACCCAAGCGCCTTCCAGTCTAACCGTCCCCCGATATCACTGTCGTGGCAGGCCACGCACTTGATGGCGTCTTCCTTGGGGGCAACCATGTGGTTGATCTTCCACCACGACTCGGTTTCGGCAAATCCGTATTCGCCGCTGTACTCCAACCCCTCCGCCGCCATTCCCTCGGTGATGGCCTCATCCCAGTCGAACCCGTTTTGCCACAGGCCGGTCGGACCGTGCAGCTTGGTGATGACCAGAATCCGGTTCACCTTGTCGTAGGCCTGCTTGCCGCGCATGACCTTGAAGGGATGGATCTTGGACTTTGGGTCCAGGCGCGTGCCCTGGGGTTTATTCAGGTGGGTGACCTGGTCCGAGGTCATGGCCGAGCCGACCATGTAATGGGTGCTGGTGCCGTTGTACCACAGGAAGGTGGGCATCAGGTTCTTTTCCCACCGGAAAGAGCCCTTCTCGTTGTTGAAGGTTTCCTTGCCGTTTTTGTCCTTCACGTTTTCCAGGTTGGTGCCGGCCGTGGTCCAGTCCCACCAGACCATGGTGGGATATTCGCGGGCGATGGTGGGAATGTGGCAGGTCTGGCAGGCAATGGACTTGCCGTGCCAGTTCAGGATCCTCTTGGCGTGAGGATCGTCGTCGTGGCAGGTGGTGCAATCCAGGTGGTTGTGGCCTCCGGGCGAATCGAACATGGAGTTGCCGACGATGAGGTGGTCGGTGGTGTCGTGGCATTCAATGCAGTCGAAGTCCTGGCCTTCCTTGCTCATGTGAACGTCCAGCTTGCGCGACGGATTGGTCAGCGAAAGGTCCATGTCGCCGTGCTTGACGTTGTTGCCCTGCCCGCCGAAGAAGTGGCAGGATCCGCAGGTCGAACGGCTGGCCTTGCCCACCGAGCGGGCAATGCCGGCCAGGTCCAGGGGCTCCCATATCTGGTTCTCCCATTCGGTGTATTCATAGACCGGATGGCCGGCCCCGTCGGGGAATTTTTTGTACAGGCCTGTCTGATCGTGACAGACCAGGCAGTCGATGTTTTCCGGGTTGGAAAAATCGAAGGTGTCGTCCACCCATCCGTAGCCGGCGTGACAGCTGGTGCACCTCGCCCAGTTGGAGCTCAAGCCGACGCAGAAGTTGTTCATGGTGTTTTTCTTGCCGAGCGCAATCTCGCCCTGGTCGATGACCTCCTGCATAGGCATCCAGGTCCAGTGGGACGTTTTCATGAAGTCATGGGCCTCATCTTCATGACATTCCAGGCAGGTTGCCGTGACGCTGGGACCGTCAGCGAAAGGCCCCTCGATGTCCTGATGATCCTCGACGACATCGATGGCGACCGCGGGTACCGCCAGCAAAAGGAACAAGCCCAGGATAAAAAGGGAGGACTTGATTTCGGAACGCATGTGCACGGCCTCCGGTAGAGAGTCGGACAGGAAAACCTATAAAACAGCAAGGAGTTCGGGCGTCCGCCCGCTCTCCAGCCTTCAGGTTGTTAAAATTCTAGTAAGGTGGGGTCGCGATTCAAAGAAAATTATCACTGGACCCTGACAGGAGGAATCAGTATCGATTTTAGCGGTAAATCAGGCCCCGAAAAAATTGCCCAATCCCAGGTCGTCCGCGTCATCACCGAAGGAAACCACGTCCTCTTCATCGAAGATAAAGGTGGCCTGTTTTCCGTAAATGCGACTGAATTCCACCCGGCGGGGTTCGCGGCCCGGGGAGGACATCCGTAGCTCGGCCATCTGGCTATTGGTGGAGGAGGTCAGGTCTTCGGAGCAAACCGGACAGGCAAACTTGATCTTGGCGCCATGAGAGAGATGCTTCTCGACCGACGGGTCACAGATATATTTGAAGTTTCCCGGCTGGGGACTGAGCAGGATCATGCCCTTTTTCTTCTTGTAACCGAAGACCAAGAGGATTTTCACGCTGGGGTTCAAGACCGCCTGGCAGTGGGGGCAAGAATAGATGTTCTTCATCGTTCAACCTCTTGGTTCCGGTCTGGAATGATCAGCCTTCTCCTGGAATTTCCTCGGTTTCCGATTTTTTCTCTCCGCCGGAGAGCAGGCCCCACCCGAAGACAGCCCCGAAAACGACCATCAACAGGGGATTGGAGGTGAGGCTTCACCCGCCGCCCTGGCAGGTGATCCACTTGTGGACGCCGTATCCTCCGGCCGCTCCCAGCACCGGCCCGGCCACGCTTCTGATGTTTGTCCAGTTCATGGACGGGTACTCCAAATATTATCCGCCCACCGGGCGGGTACAAGCTTCTTGTCTCAATTATCCCGAACTTAGGGCCGATCCGCAAGTGGGTGATGGACCCAAAGCTGGTTGGGAGGTAGGTTTTCAGGGAAGTGCCAGTCTACAGGAAATGGGACCCCATGATGATGAAAAAAATTAATTCTGTCTGGCTCGGCGTTGGTTTGATGGTTCTGGCGGCCGGCTGTAATGAAACTCGAGACGAGGTTGCCGTGGGCCGCGCGGTCGCTAGAGCCGAGTCCGCCGAGCGCATCATGCCCCCGGCCCAGGAAGACCGGCTTCTCGCCGCCGAGTCAGGATTGCCCACCGCGGCCCGGATCGGCCGCTGGGCCAGACGTTTTGCCGAAGCGGACAGCGTGGAGTACCGGTTCGGCCTGGCCGAAGGCGGGTACGTAGCCGAAGGCGAACTGGTGCGGGACGACCGGCAGGACTGCGTCAGCCTGATGTACCGGGTAACCGAACTGGCCCGCGCCGAAGACCATCGGGACGCCGTGGTCTGGGCCCTACGCACGCGATTCGCGGGGGCCCCGGCGGATTCATTGGTCGACGAGCAGGGCCGCGTGAACTACGACCGCCCCGAACACCTGGACTTCAGCCTGGACATGATCCGTTCGGGATTCTGGGGCGCGGACGTGACCGGCTCCTTTTCCGGCGCCCGGCCCGACCCTGCTGGCAGTTCGCGGTACGAGGCGGGAAGCTTCACCGCGGTACCCGAAGACGAGCTGGTGGAAGACGAATTGCGGGAAGGCGATATCGTCTGGTTCGTTCTGGATCCCCAGCATTCAGCGGGGGCGAAACTGCGCCGTGAGTACGGTCTGGTCATCGGTCACATCGGCATCGTGATCAAGGAAGAGGGAAGGCCCTGGCTGGTGCACGCTGCCAGCAAAGATCTGGAGGGCTGGTATGAAGGAGGCACCGTGGTAACGGTGCCTCTGGTCGAATATCTGGGCCGGGTGGAAAAATATTCTGCGATCCTCGTCACCCGATTTTTGTAATCCCCGTCAGGGTTTCACCGTCACGGAAATCGTATCGGCCTTGCTCTCGGCGCCGGCCGTGGCCGTGGCGATGATCTGCGCCTGGGTGTTGATGGCCACATCCGGGGTGGGCCAGATCACCGACCAGCTGTCAGTGCCGGTGGCCGGAAGTGTGGCCGAACCGGCATCGGATTCGATATCCACGACCACCGTTTCCACCGGAACCGTGAACAGATCCGCAAAGGTAATTCCGGTTATGGTCAGGTCCGTGTCCCCGTCCACGAGGTCGTTCAGAACTGGTTCGGTGATGGCGACCGGTGGCCGAATCACGTTCACCTGGATCGAGGTCATGGCCGTGTCGGCGCCAGCCCAGACGGTGGCGGCCACGGTCAAGGTGGTATCGGCTTCCCACAAGGGCGCGGTCCATTCGTAGGACCAGTTGGTGGTGCCGGTGGCTTCCACCAGTTCGGACCCGATGTCGAGGGTCACCCTGTCCAGGGCCGTGCCGTTCAAAACGCCCGCCGCGGTGCCGGTGAAGATGGTCGGTTTGTTGCCGATCAGATCCGCGCCGTCGACCGGGGCGGTGATGGTGGCCGTTAGCTGGGTCACCGTCACGGTGATGTCGGTGGTGATGGATTCGGGTTCGGTCGGGTCGGGACCGTAAAAGGCCTGAGCCCGAAGCACCACCTGGGTGTCGGCATTGAAACGGGGCACATTCCACAGATAGGTCCAGGCGTCGGTACCATCGGCGTTCACGAAGCCGTTCCCGTCGCCGGAGTCAAATTTGACCAGAATCACGGAACCTTCTCCCGAACCCACCGTGCTGCCGCCCCGGACCTGGAACACCGCGCCGCCGTTGATCACGTCGCCGTCCCCGGGGGCCCAGAAGGTCACCTCGGCGGGCTGGGTGACGTGGATCACGTAGTCGTTCAGGGTGCCCGACTGGGTCCAGTCGTTGCGGTACTGGACGTAGATGACCTTGTGGCCGGGAGCGGGAGTGAGGATGATCTGCACCGTGTCCGCATAGGCGATCCAGGGCGCGGCGGAAAGGTCGGCGCTTTCGGCGTAGCGCATCTCGGTGGCGACAGCTCGGGAGGCGCCGGGCACCGTGGTCAGGTCGGAAATATGGTCGTCGGGCAAGACCAGGTTAAAAGTGACGCTGGTCAAAAGGTCGGGGGTCACTTCGTATTCTCCCAGACTGCTGAAACCGAAATCGCCCTGGAACTGACCCCGGATGAACTGGGAGTTGGCCGAGTCACTCAACTCGTAGCCGAGGTAAGTGTCGGAAACCGGGACCCAGGGCGTGGTGGCCGTGTCGGCATATTCCGCGAAGAAACGCATGTTCAACACGCCTTCGGTGGGAATGGTCAGGTCCACGGTCCTGGTGGCCACGGTCGACGGGGCGCCCACAATCGTGAAGGCGGGTTTGAAATCCACCAGCACGGTCTGCTCGGAGGGCCGCGAAACGTAACCGTCCCCGAACGACTCCACGAAGATGGTCTTCAGCTCATTGTTGGCGGCCGCGGGACCCAGGTCATAGGTCAGATCGATGGGCTCACCGGGCGCGCCGGCGGGCACGACCACCAGGGATTCGGTGAAGTCGGCATCGAGGGCGATGCGCACCTGGTCACCCTGCGTGACGGTGATCTGCAGGCCGATGAACCGGGTGGCCGAGGTGCCGCTGCCGTCGCCGATGTCCACCCGCGGCGGGGTGGTTGCCGAATCGGGGGTGGCGTATGAGGTGATCGTGAATTCGGTATCCGTGAAAGCCTGCACCCGGTACCAGTGGATGCTGGTGGCGTCGGGCTCTTCGTGGGTGAATGAGTTGGTGGAAGTGGTGGTTTGATCCACCTCGGTCAGATCGGACCAGTTGGAATCCCGGTAGGCGCTGGTACTGATCGCGTACCTGGTGATGCCCATGTCCTGGGGCTGGTTCCACAACAAATCGATGGTGGCGTCGTTCTGGGACGTGGCGGTCAGCTTGAGGGGATCTCCAGCATCGGGCCCCAAGGGATCAAAAGGATTGTCGTATTCGGGCAAGGCCGGAGTGCTGTCGCAACCCGGCATCAGCGAAAAGACCACCGGAACGCCCAGGGCCAGGACCAGGGCCATGGTCACGATACGGCGCAGTTTCAGGTGTGGTTGGCTGCGTTCCATCAAAACTCCAACCGCACCGCGGCGTGCACGGCAGTCAAGGGGTTGGTGTCGTCCCAAAGTCCGATTACATCCGACCCGGTATCAAGGGGCACGGGCCCGGCGCCGGCTTCAACTGAGGGGAAAAACACGATCGCGTCGATAACACTCACCACGATGGCGCCGGCGGCCACCATCAAACCCGTGTTGCGCATGTCTTCCTTGTCCTTCATGTCGCTATAGGTCTGATCGGCGGATTCGCGGAAGCGGGCGATGTCGTCGGCATTGATGGACGTGTTGTACTTGTCCACGATATCGAGGTAGTCCTTGCGCAGATTGGTGCGCTCCAGCTCGGCGAACAGGGCGACCAGCAGCCCACCGGCCTCGGCCAGGTTGTAGACGTAACCCCTGGTGCTCTTGCCCAGGTAGTGCTGGCCCAGTCCCGCAAATAGAATGTTGCTGGTCCAGGCGGTCTTGCGTGAGAAAGGAACCAGGCGCACGGCCAGCCGCTGCCAGTCGTTGTCTCCCAGAAGTCTCAGTTCATGCTCGAAATCGAGGTGCCCGGGAAGCTGGCTCTGGATGGTGTAATATCCCGAATCGAGTTCCAGCGGTCCGTCCAGGGGAAGGAACCCGAGGTCCGTGCCGTTGATGACCAGACGGGCCCCAGGCGGCCCGGAAATTTCCAGAGTGGCGCCGCCGGCGGTACCGGGCAACGCGGCCACCAGAACGAGGAATACCGGTAAGAGTGTGCGCAACGGCCTGAACATGGATCTCCCGCCAGGAAATTCAGGGATCGACCAACGTGGAATTCGGAGTCAAGTATAGGACAAGGCCCCGTCGATTGCCCGGGAAAATGTACTCCTCATTTGGCTTTAGGTTCCACTATTAAGGTGACCGGGGATTCCCTCCTCTGGTGCCATAACCGATGGCAGGCACTGCACAGGGTGATCAGATTGTCCGGTTTGTTGGCGCCGCCCTGCTGGCGCGGCGTAA
>CBDUDB010000163.1:0-6385 GCA_965365795.1 uncultured bacterium
CGCAACTGGTCCATGACCCCGGAATCGGCAGTGGGAAACACGATGCTGAGCATGATCGCCCGTACCCCCCGCGCCCGGGCGGCGGTGGCGATTTCCTCGGCGGGAAGATTGGGACCCAGGTACAAAACATCCCAGCCGGCTTCGTGAGCATGAGAGGCCGCCAGCAGCGCCCCCAGCTCGTGCAGATGCCCGGTGGGAGTGGCCACAACCACCAGCGGAGCCCCTGGCAACACTTGGCAGCGGGCGTTCATGGCGGATAAAAAGGTATTGACAATGGGGGTTGCCATATGTTCGTGCGCAATTCGTAAACGACCATCTTTCCAGCGATTACCCACTTCGTTGAGCAGAGGCGCCAGCATTTCGCGGCGCAATACCGGTTTGCTCAAATGCAGCAGTGCCTTGTCCAGGACGGACCGAAGGCCCCCATCGTCAAAATTGGCGATGGCGCCCAGGGCTTCGTCCAGAAGGGCGGCCGCATCGACCGACCCGTCCGGCGACTCGGAGGCCGCCGCCATGGCCTGGACCCCACTCTCGATGGCCAATTTATGGAGATCCTCAAGGGATTGCTTCGCGATGTCACCTATCCGGTGCCCGGATTTGGTGAGCATTTGAAGCAGGCTCAGTTTTTCCAGATCCTGGTCGGAATAAAGGCGGCGACCGGTGTCGGTGCGGGAAGGGACCACGGCATGGTAGCGCCGCTCCCAGGCCCGCAGAACCAGCTGGGTGATGCCCGTCCGGCGCGAAACCACGGCGATGGAATGGCGTCCCTGGGTATAGGTTTCATGTTTATGCGAGGCGTTCATGGTTTCTCCTGATCTATCTGATGTTCACCCCGACGGTTGCGATCATTTCCTAAAATGTATAGCTTTTGTCCATCTTTGTCACGTAAATATTATCCACAGAGGTTCCAGCGAGGGAATCCAGGGAGTCTGAGCCATGCAGCTTTTGACCAGCCAACAGTTCGTTTCGGCCCCGCTGGAGGAGGTTTTCGCCTTTTTTGGACAACCGGAAAACCTAGGGCGGATCACTCCGGGCTGGCTGGGCTTCCAGATGCTGACGCCCCCGCCGGTTAAGATGCGGGAAGGCGCCCTTATCGACTACCAGATCAGCCTGGGACCGTTTCCCACCCGCTGGCGAACCCTGATCACGGCCTTCGATCCGCCCCATCTTTTTATCGATGAGCAGCTGAGCGGACCCTACAGTTTCTGGCATCACACCCACCGGTTCGAGACCAAGGGGAAAGGCACGAACATCATCGATGAAATCCGCTACTTGTTACCCTTCGGACCGCTTGGATCGCTGGTTAACACTCTGGCCGTCCGACGTCAACTCAAGGGGATCTTCGCCCACCGCCGGGAGTTCATCAATGAGCTGTTCGGTAGCCCCACCCGCCTGTCGGTTCTTTGATCGCAGTAGACTAGCGGGCGGTCCTTCGCCATAATGACCCCATGAAACTCATCACCACCACGCAGGGGACGGATCCGCGACCCGGACTGGCCCTGAGCGAAACCGTCGGGCTCGATTTGCCGGCGGCCGATCCCAATGGGCCCACCAACTGGCACGCCTCACTACCCAACCTGGACCGGGTGCGTGTCATGGGCGCCCGTCATGAGGACCGTCTCGAAGAGATGGAAGCGCTCGTCGCCGACGGGGAAAATCTGCCCCTGCCTTTCCTGGATCTGGCCAGGACCCGGCTGCTGGCTCCGATCATTCTGCCTTCGAAGATCATCGCGGTGGGCCTGAACTACCGTGATCACGCCGAGGAACAGAACAAAAAGCTGCCGGAAAAACCGCTCCTGTTCAGCAAGGCCACCACCTGTCTGCAGGCGCCGGGGTTGCCCATTGAGTTGCCCGCAGACCTCAGCCAGGTCGATGCGGAGGGCGAACTGGCGGTTGTCATCGGCAAGCCGGGGCGCGCCATTTCGCGGGCCAACGCCGGCGACCACATCGCCGGTTACACCTGCTTCAACGATGTCAGCGACCGCGAGGCCCAGTACTCGGACAAGCAGTTCTTCCGTGGCAAGAGCATGGACACCGGCGGGCCGTGCGGACCCTGGATCGTCACCCCGGACGAACTGCCTGACCTTGCGCACGGACTGGAAATCACCTGCCGCTGGAACGGCGAAATCATGCAGCAGAGCAACACCGACCAGTTGATCTTCCCCGTGGACCAATTGATCAGCTATATCAGCCGCAACATCACCCTGCTGCCCGGGGACATCATCTCCACCGGCACACCCGGCGGCGTGGGAGTTTTCCGGGATCCCCAGGTGTTCCTGAAGCCCGGGGACACCGTGGCTGTGACGATCGAAGGCATCGGAACGCTGTCCAATCCGGTGACCAGGTGGCAATCGCCGGCCTGATAACCAGATATTGCGGAATGCCATGTCTGGGAGGGTGTTAGACGCCCTGCTGATTTCCGTTCGTCCCTGAATTTCCGAAATCCATCCCTCTAAATTCCCGCCAATCAGGCATCTCCCCGGATTCCCCGGAAAGGGCACGACCTTTCCCCCGGTGGTGGAACGTTCCTTGCCGTTCCTACCGCGGAAGCTCTTTCGATCGGGCAGGTCGCAATACAGCCGACACCCGGAACCGCCCGGCGGGTAAACCGCAGGGATCACATCTGGACCGTACAGCACCAGGCGGAGCCGAAAACATGACGAATCCAGCAAGCGTCAGCTTTCCCGAAATGTCGAATCTGATGGCCAAGATGCCCACCTACTCACGGTACTGCTCCGCTGAAGAAGCGGCGGCGGCCGAGAAGATATTCCGCCACGCTCTGGGTTTCATGCTGAAGGAGTGTGGCGAACATCTGCTGGGTATCGCCGAAAACAAATCCCAGATTCTCAGCACCGAGATGGAACAGAGGATCGACGATCTGGTCGACCGGATCAGTCTCATCTTCCGCCGCCTGGACAGGGAGGGCGACGTCACCTTGATCGGCGACAGCGCGGCGACCATCGCCGAGCTCGAGGCTCTGGACATCCGCCTCATTCTGATGATCGAAGAGGCGATGAACCTGGTGCGCAATCTGGAGACGGATGTGCCGGCGGCAAGCTGGTTCCAGACCGATGCCGACCGCCTGACAATCGACCTGGCCTGTTTCAGCGAAATGGCGGAGGAGCGCAATTACCTGCTGGGGCTTGGCTGGGAATCCGAATTCCAATGGACGGGGGGCCGTTGATCATGAACAGCGATTTTTTCACCACCAAAGGGCTACAAAGCGGACGCGACTGGGAATCTCTTCCACCGGACGAAGGCCCACTCGAATGGACCTTGGACCACCGGCAGGGGTTGATTCAGGGCCCCCTGGATCTGGAGTTTTTCAGGGGACGGAAAATTTCTCTGGTTTTGGAGCCGGGGCAGCTGGCCATGCTGGTCCAGGACAGCAGATTGCAGGCCGTCTACCTGGACGGAGCCCATTACCTGGACATTGGCCATGGAAATCACCAGGTACCAGCGGAAAGCAAGTTGATCTTCCTGGCGATCGACCGCCATATCAACCTGAACTGGTCGCAGGAGACGCCGTTGCGGTTGGGCACTAACGGCAGCGAAGCCCTCATCGGGGGCTGCAGCCTGACGGTCGACGGACCCGTCCGTTTCTACCAAACCTTTCTCGATACCCCCGAAATGCCGGACCCCGAATTTTTGACGAAGCTGATTGACCAGCTCGTTCGTGGAATCCTGGAAGATTTCCTGGGCACCCTCTTCGATCCCGCGGCGGTTCCCGGACCTGCGGAACTCCAGTCCCGGCTGATGAGGCTGGCGCCCGAGGATCTGGCGGACCACCTTCTCCCCTGCGGCCTGGCTTGCTTGAATCTGGCCCTTTATACAGCGGCACCGCCGGTGGAAGAAGAATATGTCTCCCAAAGTAGCAGCATGTCGCAGGAGACCGCTGGACATTGCGACAAGGTTAGGCATAATTAAATCGATCGGTCGGGATGAGCCCGGCCTCCCATTTTCCTCCCCCCGGGCAGGGACCGTTGTGCCGACTGATTTAAAGCTCTTTCTTCTGATTTTTTTCGTCCTGCTGTCATCCGCCTCCTTTGCTCAAGAGGAAGCCGACCCCGTCCTGACCGCCATCAACATCGAGGGCAACGAAAATACCGATATCCTTCTGATAGAACGGCTCATGGGATTGGAAATCGGCCAGACCCTGAGTCTGGACCAGAACGATGACGCCTGGGACGCCCTTGAAGATTCCGGTTATTTCCGCTTCGTGGAAATCGATTACGACGACAGCGAACCCGATGAAGTTGTTCTGAACGTCATGGTCGAAGAAGACCTGAACACCTTCTATGGACCCTATGCCAGGTACAGTCGGCGGCACAAGTACATGGTCGGCGCCTGGGTCGAGCAACGCAATCTGCGCGGCCAAGGGGAAACCCTTCGGGCCCAGATCTCGGCCTATTACATCCAGAACGGGCTGCTATCCTGGCACCGTCCCTGGCTGTTCGGGGTCGCCGGCCTCGAGGGAACCTTTTCCGCCACGGGGGAACAAGCGGATTTTGTCTTCCGGCCCACGCGATATCGTAAATGGGATCTGGACTGGGAAATGAAGTGGAATTTCACCGGACCGTTTTTCTTGCTGGCCGGCGCGGACTACGGCTATTTCAACCAGCGCGATGCCTTCAATCATCCTTTGCCCGTCAGGGATACGGTCCCTTCGCCCGACAAGGTCCACTTTCCGGCCAACTCGGAGAACCACTGGGTGTTCCGCGGCGCGGTCGGCGTGGATTCCCGATCCAATCCCTACTATCCACAGCGTGGGGTTTTTGTGCAGGCCATGGCGCGCGGCTGGAGCAGCAACGGTTTCGAATCCTATCTGGAATCCAGCTTGGATACCCGGTGGTTTGTGCCCATGCCGATCAGCAAACACGTCCTGGCCTTGCGGGCCTGGGGCCGCCAGGTCGATGGGCCCACCAACCTCGACAACACGTTGTTCTTCGGGGGGCCGGAGTCGGTTCGTGGATATCCGTTTGCCCAGCGCGAGGGTGAAGAAGCGTATTTGCTGACCGCCGAGTACCGGATACCGCTGTTCTTGATGCCTATTTCACCTCGGGGGGAAATCATCGGCGCCGGGGTGCATCTATTCTCGGATGTTGGGGATGCTTGGTACCACGGAGCGGATGCGGGACGCAGCATGTTCTCTTTTGGGGCCGGGGTACATCTGAATATCGATTCGCTGCAGCTGCGGTTCGAGGCGGCGTCGACCCGTGAAGGGGACTGGGTGTTTGAATTCATGGATAAATTCAACTTCTAGAGCCGAAGCAGAAAAACCCCAGGAGATCATGAGCGCCGGGATCGGCCGAGACCTCAGTTTTCATAAACTTTTACCAGCAAATCACTGGCGAACATGGCCGCCGGGGATATGACCGTTTCGTCATCTGGGATCGAGTCACCGTACCGTTCTTTCATCAATTTCTGAACCACCGGATGCGACAAATCGAAATCTCCCAGCTTCTGGAGCTCGCCGATTTGCAAACCCGCGCCTTCCATGTAGATTTTCCAGACCAGTTCTGAGCAGTAAATGCGGTCGTTCGACCATCCGAAATGTTTATCATAGGGCAGACCATTGAATCTTGTTTCGCCAATTTTTTTCATATTTCGCAGAATTTCCGGGGTCAGAATCTCGTCCGCCTTTTTCAGCCGCTTGACCACGTAGCGCCCCTTCTCGCCCGCAGTGATCCAGTCCTCCAGCGGAGTGGTTTTCACCGGCCCGACCGCCTCGAAGACCTGCGTCCGACCGTTTTCAACGTACACGATACCCATGTGGCTGTACGGGGAACCGGTAGCCTGCTGGATGGCCTCGCTCTGGCGTGAAAGCGAGGTTTGGAAAATGATATCGCCGTTGCGGGGCTGGTATTCATCGGAGGCCTGGCAGCCCGCCAGGATCCCAACCATCAGGAAAACCCACAAAAATCTCTTCATTCCAAATCCTCCCCGGCAAACGGCGACGGCCTCTTGATGATGAATGCGTCGCGCGTATTGTTCGGCAATACTTCCACATCTTCCAACAAACTGAAAACGCACCGGGTTCCCTTCAGGGCATTGCTCCCGCCACCGCCATTCCCCACCGGAAGAATCTTTTAAAAAGCAAATAAGACCATTTTTGTGTAATATATGCACGAAAACACAATTGGATGGGCTTACTCGAAGCTCTTTTCCCAGATTTAAATTTCTGATCCATCCGGAAATTTTGAAAGGATTCAAATGTCCACCAAAGCATTCGCCGCCAAATCCGCCACCACGCCGCTGGAGCCGTTGACCATCACCCGACGTGAACCGCTTCCCGGTGATGTCGAGATCGACATCCTCTACTGCGGGGTCTGCCACAGTGACCTGCACTTTGCCCGCGACGAGTGGGGCATGACCGCTTACCCGC
>CBDUDB010000164.1:0-6371 GCA_965365795.1 uncultured bacterium
TTCAGGCTGTGCGGTCCCTCGTGCACGCCCAGGTACTGCCCCACGCCGTGGCCGGTGCCGTGGGCGTAGTCCTGACCGATCATCCACAGGGCGCGGCGGGCGAACATCTCGTTCCGCTGGCCGGTGGTGCCGGCGGGGAAGGGCGTGATCGTGCAGTCGATGGTGCCCATCAGCACGCGGGTGAAGCACTCGATCTGCCGAGGGGTCGGCTTGCCCAGGGCCACGGTGCGCGTGATGTCCGTGGTGCCGTCGGGATACTGGCCGCCGCTGTCGATCAGGTAGATACCCTTGGGCTTCAGCTTGGCGTCGGTTTTTTTGGTGGCGCTGTAATGAATGATGGCCCCGTGGGCCGCGTAACCGCTGATCGAACCGAAGCTACAATCCTTGAAGCCCTGGCCCTCTTTCCGGAAGGCGGTTAACTGGTCGGAGGCCGACATCTCGGTCACCCCGCCCTTGGGCACCGCACCGGGCAGCCACTTGAGGAACTTGACCATGGCCACGCCGTCACGGCGGTGGGCCTCGGTGATGCCGGCGATCTGCTTGGTGTTCTTGACGGCCTTCATGGCCGCAATCGGCGACACCGCGAAGTGGAAATCCGACCTCTTGAGTTTATCGTAGATCCGACGGTTGGTGGTGGCCGGATCGATCCAGACCTTTTCCTTCTTCTTGCCCAGGTCCCTCAGGTCGTTCCAGATCTCGTCGTAGTCCTTGATCCTGGCCTTGCCCTTGAGAGCCTTCTCGGCCCCCTTGGTGACCTTGCGGGGATCAACGTAAATTGTGCACCCTCGCAGGGTGACCACCGCGTAGCTGACAACCACGGGCGTGAACTCGATGTCGGCCGCCCGCACGTTCAGCAGCCAGGCCACCTGGTCCAACGCACCGATGACGTGAGCCTTGGCCCCTACCTCGCGCATGGCTTCCCGCACCCGGTTCAGCTTGCTGGCAACGGTCTCCCCCGCGTATCTGGTCGGATGGTTGGTCATCGGCGCCAGGCTGGATTCGGGCCGGTCATTCCACAGCTGTCCCACCAGGTTGGGCGTGACGAACTTCACCTTGATGCCGTGAGGAGCCAGGGCTTTTTCAAAACCGTCCGCCGCCGCCAGGGAAACCACGCTGGGATCCATGCCCAGGGCCTGCCCCTTCTTCAACTGCTTGGCTACCCAGGCCGGCATTTCCGGCGTGCCCGGCTCGCCCATCTTCATCAAGTCGATTCCCGATCCCGGCAACTCCTGGGAACCCTGCAAAAAGTAGCGGCCGTCGGTCCACAGGCCGGCCTTGCGTGCGCCCACCAGCAGCTCACCCATGGAGCCCGTGAATCCGCTCAACCAGGTCCGGAACTTGTAATTTTCGGGAAGATATTCACTCTGGTGGGGATCGGCGCTGGGTACATAGTAGGCCTCAATGCCGTTTTTCTTCATGAGTTTCCGCAGGGCGGCGACTTTCTGACGGGCGTTCATTTTTTCCTCCGTAGCAAGAATGGGGGTTTTGGGATTGTCTGTGGCACCGATTCAATATAGAGTATCCGTGCCAAACCCGCGTACAGGTTTTTCACCCTATCGACGAAATCCGGTGCGAAGAGATCATGACCAAATCCCAGCAGGAACAGTACACCCAGGGCGGCCCATCCCGCACAGGATCCCTTGTCCAACTCATCAGCAGCAGCAGGGCTTTTGTTCTGCTGTTAGCCCTGCTGCTCCAGATCCTGCTCAGTGGCCCGGATATGGGTGGTAGGCTTTTTGATCTCATCGTCAGGATCCTGGTGATCCTGGCCGCCGTATATGTGACCGCCGACAACAAAAGACACCTTCTGGTCGGGATGTCCCTGGGAATACCGAGCCTCGTTCTCGTCTTAGTGAGCTACCGGACCGAAAATCACATCCTGGGTTGGTTCACTTATGGCATCCTGGTCCTGCTCTATCTTTATATCATCAGACTCATGCTCTTCCAGATCTTCTACGCCAAAGTCATCACCGTCAACACCATCGGGTTCGCCCTGTGTACCTATATATTGATCGGAACCGTCTGGGTCCTGTTCTACACCCCGGTCGTCGCCATGGACCCGTATGCTTTCTCCGTACCCATCCTCGAGGAAGGCGAGGCCTTCCACACCCTCATCTACTTCAGCTATGTCACCCTGACCACCCTGGGTTACGGGGACATCTCCCCCGTGTCCAACATCGCCCGCAACCTGGCGGTGCTGGAGGCCCTGACGGGCACACTGTTCCTGGCCGTGCTGATTTCACGGTTGGTGGGATCGTACGTCTCGGGGAAAAAAAGCTAGGCTGGATTTCAGCCAGGGATCAGTAGGTCATATCCAAAGGTTTTTCGAATTCGATCTCGTCACGGATGGCAATGCCGTAATACCCGATTTGGGGCACGTTGGGCTTGAGCAGACGGATCTTGGTCATCCCGCCCAGGCGAACGTCCGTGATGGTGAAGCCACGCTTCTGGAAGAATCGGTGGGCATCCAGGTTGTCGTTGGTGGTGATGGCCCAGATTTTCTGGCATCCGGCTTTATGGGCGACTTCCTCCACCTTTTCCAGCAGCAGGGAACCGATGCCCATAAATTGGCACAGGGAATCGATGCTCACCAGCTCGCAATATTCACCGTTGATATGGAAGGTGATCAACCCGACACGCTCATTGCCCTCGGTGGCGATGAACCCCGGCAATTTGTGGGGGTCGTGCACTTCCTCGCGGGACACGACGAAATCGCCGCCGAACAGAAGTTCGGTGCGTTCCTTGACCCACACTCTATCATCGTCGGACAGCTCGGAGATCCTCATGGAGATTTCCCTGAAGAACCGGTCGAAGCCCGTGGGCACGGCCGAAGAAATTGGTTTAGCTCCCGGATTCATGGGACCAAAATGTGCGTCCGGTTAGGGCAAAGCAAGTCAAGGAATATAAAAATTCTCTTTAATTTTCCGGCGGGGCGCAGTCCGTCATGTCTCCCTGCAACTTGGCCACGGTGTGGGGAACCGCATCCCAGACCGCGGCCAGGTTTTCGGTGGCCGCCCGCGGGCTGCCGGGCAGGTTGATTATCAGGCAAGAACCCCGAATGCCTGCCAGGGCGCGGCTTACGATGGCATGTGGTGATTTTTCCAGGCTGGCCGCACGCATTCTTTCGCCGAATCCCGGCAGTTCGATTTCTATCACCTGGCGGGTGGCCTCGGGCGTCACATCCCGGGGCGAAACGCCGGTTCCCCCGCAGGTCACCACAAGGTCGCAGGCGCCCCCGTCCACCAGAGAGTTAATTCGGTCGGCGATCAAAGTTTTTTCGTCAGGAAGGATTTCAACGGCGTTTACCTTTACCCCTTTTGTACCCAGAAATTCGCGCAGGGCCGGCCCGCTGGTGTCCTCCCTCTCGCCGCGGCTGCCCTTGTCGCTGAGCACGAGGATATGGGCGCGCAGGCTCATGGCGTCCGTCCCTCTTCCGCTTGATAGGTACCACTCTTGCCCCCGGACTTGTACAGCAGGCGCACCGGACCGAGACTGATGGATTTGTCCTGGCCCTTGCACATGTCGTAGACCGCCAGGGCTGCCACCGCGGCGCCGGTCATGGCCTCCATTTCCACACCTGTTTTTTCCCGAGCCCGCACCGTGCAGACCACCCGCACCGTACCGGCGGCCGTATCGTGTGTGAATGCGACGGCGGCGTGGTGAATGGCCAAGGGGTGGGCCAAGGGGATAAGGTCCGGCGTCTTTTTCACCGCGGCGATGCCGGCCAGACGGGCGACGCCGAACACGTCGCCCTTGGTGATGTCACCGGCGAGAACGGCGGCCAGCAAGTGACCGCCCAGATTGACGATAGCTTCGGCCCTGGCCTCACGGTCAGTGACATCCTTGGCGCTGACATCGACCATGTGGGCCCGGCCTTCATCGTCAAAATGGTTGAATTTCACCTGCGGTCCTCCCGAAAAATCCTACGAAAAAAATCAACGAACCAGGGTCATGCGTTTGACTTCGCGAACCGATCCGCTGTCCAGCTGGTAAAGATAGATTCCCGCGGCCACCTGGCGGCCGCCATCATCGGTCCCCTGCCAGGTAACCCGGTGGTCTCCCGCCTCCAGATCGTCATTCACCAGGGTCTTGATCCGCTTGCCGGCCACATCAAAAATCGTCAGGGTCGTGGGCCCGGGTCTGGCCAGGCTGAAGGAAATCGTGGTCATGGGATTGAAAGGATTGGGCACGTTTTGACCCAACAACCCCGGCAGGGGAATCTCCGCCTCGTCCACCGCGGTTCCCACAGGAATGACGATGCTGTACACACCCTTGCCGTGGGTCCCGGCCACCACCAGGCCGTCGGCCGGACGGGTGGTCAACATATCCACCACCACGTTGCCCACCATATCCGGAGCCTCCAGGTTCCAGTGGGTGGTCGCTCCGGTGAGGAAAAACGTCGAATAAAGGCCCGTGCTCGTCCCGGAGAAGAAGATGTCGATCCCGCCGTAGGGCACGATGGCCACGGTGCGGATCGAGGGCCCGTCAGTCCCGCCCAGATTGCCCTCGTGCGGGGTCCAATTGTCGCCGCCGTCCTCGGTGTAGAACAGACTGACCACGTTGTAGTTGGACACCCCCAGCAGCACCTTCTGATCGTCATCCGGATGAATGGCGATGCTGGACACGTAACTGCCGTTGGTGAAGGCCGTCCCCATGTACAACTCCGTGGGAGACGAACCGGCCGGGGCCGTGGCGGCGTTGTCCAGCCGGAAGACCCTTCCCGCGTTGGTACCGTAGAAGAGGGTCCGATTGGCCGACCGGGACACCGCCAGGGCCGTTATCGGCGCCGAAGCGGGGAAGGTCGTCAGATGATCCCAGTTGATGGAGGTGGTTTCGTTATTCCACAGATCAATGGCGTTGTAGTCGTTGTTCCGCCACACCCCGTTGCTCGATGCGACATACGCGATATTCGTTTCGTTCGGATCGATGATTATGGGATTGATGAACATGTAGTCGCCGCCACCGGTGGGATCGATGCGGGTCCAGGTGATCCATGACCCGGTACTGTTGTTCACCGTGAGCCGATAGATCACCCCGTTCTGCACCGACACCAGGTAGGTGCCCTCGGGCCCGGAAGCGTCGGCCACGGCGCAAAAGCTACCGTCACCGCTGAAAATTTCCGCCCACCAGTCGGTGGAAACAAGGCTGTTGGTGAACCAGGTGCCGTTGTCCTGCATCCCGCCGATGACGATGTTGCTGCCGGGCAGATTTTCGTCGATGGCCGCGGTGTAGAATTGGCTGGTGTTGTAACCGTTATTCAGAGGATTCCACGTTACCGAAGCAGCCGTGACATCCAGGGTCTTGTGGACCCCGCCGTCGCTACCGGTGTAGGCCACGACCGGCGAGCCTGGCTGAAACAGAAGGACGTGCTGGTCGGCGTGATGGTTGCTGTACTGCCAGCCGCCGATCCATTCGTCATTCGAGTTGGTGGCGAACCCGTCGGTGCTGCGGTAAATGTGGATTCCGCCCAGGAAAACCATGTCCGGATCCTGTGGGTGAACGGTGACGGCCATGCAATAGCTGTTATAGGTTTGCAGGGACCCGTTGCCGCTAGGACCGGGCAGATTCGCCATCTGGGCCGAACGGTCCTGCCAGACACCACCGATCCCACTGCCGTCGCCGGACACGTAGGTGTACTTGTAGAACCCCTCGGCGGACGTTCCATGGATGTCAGCCACTTCGCAATACATGATGTTTTCGTTGGAGGGAGCCAGGCCCATGACGATGCGCCCGTGGTCGGTCAAACCCGGCGGCGTGATGTTGGTCCACAGGATCCCGTCCGGGCTGCGGAAGATACCCGAGGTTCCACCATCGCTGCTGAGCGAGGCGTACACCACCCCGGTGGTGGACACGATGACATCGGTGTAACGCGAAACATCGGAGGGATCCCCCAGCACGCTGGTGAAGCTGGCCCCGCCGTCGACCGACCGGTTGATCTCACCATAGTTCGCCGCGTAGACTTCGGCTTCGGCGGTATTGGCCGCGTCGATAGCCACCCGCCACACATATTGCCACGGACTGGTGAAACTCGAGGGCGGATTGCCGGAGGTGACCGGCAACAGGGACCACGACTGGCCTCCGTCGGTGGACTTGAAAAGCCCGTCACCCTGGAAAGGGGCCCCGCCCAGTCCGGCGGAATTCCCCCGCACTTCTCCAGTGCCGTAGTACCAGACATTCTGATGCCCGGCGCGCGTATCCTGCGCGATGGTGGTCACGCTGTGAAGTTGACTGCTGCCCGTGGTCAGGGTCCAGGAGCCGCCGTCGTTGGTGGAACGCCACATGCCCCCGCTGACG
Source organism: uncultured bacterium (assembly GCA_965365795.1). Lineage (GTDB taxonomy): Bacteria > Krumholzibacteriota > Krumholzibacteriia > LZORAL124-64-63 > LZORAL124-64-63 > JAGLCY01. The sequence continues at coordinate 6,295 of CBDUDB010000164.1, forward strand.
CCACCGGCCAGCAGGTTATGGGGGGGAAAGCCGCTAATATCAAGGGCCAACGCTCGGGTCCGGCCGCCGATGTTCCA
>CBDUDB010000165.1:0-6297 GCA_965365795.1 uncultured bacterium
CGACATCGAGAGGCTACGGGTGGTCGGGAACATCGTTGACGAGTACAACAAGCGGGTCGATCCCCGAATCGACTGAGGAGGCCCATGGACGGACAATACGAGGAATTGCTGGAACAACTCGCGGTCTGCATCGAACGCGGAAAGGTTGATATCGATTCGCCCTACCCCCCGGAACTGAAGGGGCAGGAAGGGGCGACCGAATTGACGCGCCGGGCCCTGGCCGATAACTGCCCGCCCCAGCAGGTTCTCAAAGGAGGCCTGATGGCCGGCATGAACCGGGTGGGTGACCGCTTCGAAAAAGGAGAGGCTTTCATCCCGGATCTGCTGATCGCCGCCCGGGCGATGACCGCCGCGATGGAGCTGCTCAAACCCTATTTCGATCGTGGAGAGATCGACTACCGCGGCAAGGTCATTCTGGGAACCGTGGCCGGTGACCTGCACGACATCGGCAAGAACATCGTGCGCATGGTGCTGGAGGGCGACGGCTGGGAAGTGACCGACCTGGGCGTGGACGTGACCAGCGAGCAATTCCTCGCCGCGCTGGCCGAAAGTCCCGGCAGCCTGGTCGGGTTGAGTTCGCTGTTGACCACGACCATGATCAACATGGAAAAGACCACCGCAGAAATTCAGGAAAAATTCCCCGGCACGCCGGTTTTCGTGGGCGGGGCACCGCTTTCCGAAGAGTTCTGCGTGAAGATCGGCGCGAGCGGATATTTTCCTGATCCTCAGAAGCTCGCGAAACATCTGAGCGGCCTGACCGATGCGGAAAGCGGGGCGTAGCAGATGGCCTCTTCGCCGCGGGAACATGTTCTGCGCTCCCTGCGCTTCGAACATCCCGAGCGCTTGCCGCGCGATCTGTGGACCCTGCCCTGGGCGGGCCTTCACCATCCCGAGACCGTGGCTGAACTGGAGCGGCGTTACCCCTCGGACTTTGCCACCACCCAGTACTTCTATCGGCCTTCGGTGCGCGCGAAAGGCGATCCCTATCGGGCGGGCGCCAGCACTGACGCCTGGGGCTGCGTGTTCCAGAACATCCAGCCGGGGTTGATCGGTGAGGTAAAAAACCCCCTCCTGGCGGACATGACCGAGGCCGGATCCTACCGGCCCCCCTACGAGCAATTGCCCCGGGCCGGTAGTCGCGAGTGGTCGACCGCCCGCGACACGATCAATGAGTTCTACGCCGGGTCGGACAAGTTCGTCTTCGCCAACATCTGTCCCCAGCCCTGGGAGCGGTATCAGTTCCTGCGCGGAACCGAGAACGCCCTGGTCGACGTGCTGATGCCCGAGCTGGGCATGACCGACCTTTTGCAAAAGATCCACGGGTTTTATCTGCAGGAACTGGAGCTGTGGTGCGCTGCGGATGTCGACGCGATTCGCCTGGCCGACGACTGGGGAACCCAAACGCAACTGCTGATCCAACCCGATCTATGGCGCCGGCTCTTCAAACCCCTGTACCGCGAGTATTGCGAGCTGGCCAAGGCCCACGGGAAGTACGTGTTCCTGCATTCGGACGGTTGCATCATCGACATCTACGAGGATCTGATTGAGATCGGTATCGACGCGGTCAATTCCCAGCTCTTCTGCATGGACATGGCCGAGCTGAGCCGGATCGCCAAGGGGAAGATCACCTTCTGGGGCGAGATCGACAGGCAGCGGGTGTTGACCTCGGACAACCCGGCCGACGGGCGCGAGGCGGTGCGCGAGGTGGCGCGGCACCTGTATGATCCGGCCGGCGGGATCATCGCCCAGTTCGAGTTCGGGGCCGGAGCGAATCCGGAAACGGCGCTGGTGGTTTTTGATGAGTGGGAGAAGGTTCATGGTGAAGCGTCCCGATAAAGCCGTCACCAACAGGGACCGGCTGATTACGATCCTGGAGGGCGGAGCCCCGGACTTTCCACCCCATTTCGAAATCGCCTTCCAGCTGGGCCAGGAGTTCTTCGGCCTGGACTGGCAAGCGGTCAACCAGGCGCCCCATCCGACGGAAACGGCGCGCGAGCAGGCCCTCGAAGATTTTCATATCGACCTCCAGCTGCGCCTGGTCGACGAGTTCGACTTCGCTGCCGTGCAGCCGCCCAACAGCCTGGCCGGGATCACCAGGACGAAGAAGGCCGTCGGCGAACGGGCTCTGGTCGTACCCCACGACTGGGACGGGGTATTCTGGATGCCGGGCGGCAACGAGATCATGCAATTCGTGGAGAGGATGTTCTACCACCCCGAGGATATGCACGCCGAGGCCCGCGCGAAATGTGACGCGGCCAGACTTCGTCTCCGGCGGCAGGCCGACGCCGGAGCGGATTTTTTCCTGCTCGCCTACGATTTCGGTTTCAATGAAGGACCTTTTATTTCGCCGAACCAGTTCGGGGAGTTCGTGGCCCCTTACCTCACCGAGATCGTGGCCACGATTCACGACCTGGGGAAAAAGGCCCTGTTGCACTCCGACGGCGACCTCAACCTGTTGCTGGACCAGATTCACGCCACCGGTATCGATGGTTACCAGTCGATCGACCCCCAGGGGAACATGGACATCCGACAGGTGCGCGAGAAATTTCCCGACTGGATCCTGATGGGGAATGTGAACTCCGGCATGCTGCAGTTCACCGACCGGGAGAAGATCCGCCAATCGGTCCGGTATTGCATGAAACACGGGGGCGTGGGGAAGCCGTACATTTTCTCCACGAGCAACTGTATTTTCGATGGAATGCCGGCCGAGAGTTACCGGGTGATGTTACAGGAATACGAGGCCATTCGGGACAATGGGAAACGAGATTGAAAGTGCGTTGGTTGATCTTCCGGGCGTCAGGCACGGATCAGGAATAGTCCCCGCGTTTAAAAATCCAGAACCCGGCTCCAGCACTCACCAGCCCCAGAATGATGGGATAGGTCATGGCCCACGCCAGGTAGCCCTTTTGCCCGAAGTTGTCCAGGATCACATAGGCTGAAGGACCCAGCAAAACCAGCTGGGGATCAAAGAGAAGCATGGACGCGGTTCGGAAGGCCTGCAGAGGATTGACCAGCGCGATGGCCACCGCCGACTCGGCGGGCAATCCCTCCTGGATGAGGGCCCCCAGCAGGATGAGATCAAGAAAGAGCAAAAGGAAAAGCCAGATGGTGAAAGCCGCCCCCTGAGCGACATCCGTCGACCGCGACAGGGTCGAGACCAGCATGCCGATTCCCAGAAAACACCAGGCCAGCGACGCCAGTAACCCCGTGTAAAAAAGGACCTGGAACCAGGGAATGGTCACGCCCTGGATCAGGCCCCAGATGACGGCCGCCAGCATGGCGCCGAACACGGGAAAAAAGACCACCAGGTACCGCCCCACCAGTTTCCCCCAGTACCAGGGACCGATGCCGACGGGCAGGGCCAGGATGTATTCGAAAACGCCGGCTTCGCGGTCGCCGACCACCGAACGCACCGTGGTGATGAGCATGAAAATCGGCAGGATGGCCATGGTGATCTGCAGGTAGGTCACCAGCAACCGGGAAAGACCGGTGAACCCCATGATCCGGGACTCGGTCAGCCCGGAGACGAACAGCCCGACCATTATACCTCCGAATACGATGGTATAAACCAGGAACCACCGCGCCCGCAGGGACTCGCCGATATCCGCCCGGGCCATCTGGAGAAGTTGCCTCATTGCCGATCCGTTTCTTGGTTAATTGCGATCCTTATGATCACCTGACCGATGATGACGCGCTTCACGCTCCCGAACCACCTGAACCGCTTGTTCAAAGTCCAGCGTCCCGACCTTATCGGTTGTCCCGGCCCCCAGTCCAAAATCCATGGGCGTGATGAAACCGGTCCCGAACCGGGCGGCACGGGCGTCCAGCCACTGGCCGGATTCCGCGTCGGTGACCCAGATCTCGGTGCGGGGATCGTCGCGCCAGGGCTGCTCTTTCAGCCAAAGGACGGCGCACCCGAAATCGTCGAAATAGTAGAGCCGGGTCTTTTGCTCGGCCGGACCGCCGCGAACCTGGGCGGAAAAATTCCGGTCACTGACGGACATGATACACCTGGCGCAGGTCACTCTATCCCAGCGCACTTCCCCCGGCCCGGTTTCGGATCCTCCGGAACACGAAGCCAGCACAGCCAGGGTGATCGCGCCCGCCCACAGGCGGAAATCAGCGGCTTTCTTCACGCTGGACCTCCTTCATTTCGATCCCCTTCATCAATCCCGCATACCGCGACAGCATCCCCAGAAAGCGAAGGCGATCCGGGCCGGCCACCTGACCGTGCCAGATCCGGCCATCGTCCCCGGCGACAAATTCCCAGGCGTCGATCGCTCCGGCAAAAGCCGCGTTCGGCTCGGCCAGAATTAGGGAACAGTTGAGCACGCTGGCCATATCCAGCCGGTCGTCGACGTGGTCATCCAGCACGATGCGGCCCCGATCCAGCTCCACAACCCGGTTGACCAGGGCAGCCACCTCGTCCAGACGGTGGCTGGAGATGATCATGGAAACTTTCTCGCGGCGTTCAGCCAGAAGACCGAAAAACACCTGCCGGGCCACCGGGTCCAGGTTGGCCGCCGGTTCGTCCATCACCAGCAGGTCGGTATCCCGGCCCAGGGCGATACTGATCAGAATCTTCTGCTTTTCCCCACCGGATAGCTTGACGAAAGGCCTGCGCCGCAATTCGCCGATATCCAGGCCGAGTCGGCCGGCGATCTCGCTCATGCGCTGCGAATCGCTGGCGCACAGCTGGGCGGCAAAGTCGATCAACTGCCCCACCCCCATCTTCAACGGAGGCGGAAGCTGGGGAACAAAACCGATGCGTCCCAGAACATCACAACGATGGGCCCGCGGATTCAGATCGTTGACCGTGACGGTTCCGGCATGGGTGTACTCGCCCAGCAGGCAGCGAATCAGCGTGGTCTTGCCGGCGCCGTTGGACCCGACCAGGGCGATGCGGTCACCCCGGTCGACAGCCAGGGACAATCCCTTCAGGACGTGGGTGCGGCGGAAGGATTTCTGCAGGTTCTCGATGCGGATCACTACAGTTTACCCAATCCCTTGAATTTGAAGGACAGTGCATCGGTCGGGCAAACGTCCAGGCAAAGGCCGCAGCGGGTGCAGTCGGCGCCGAGATCGGTTTGAACTTCCTTGGCCCGGCCCCGGATGGTGCTGTCGAGCACGTGGGGAACCATGCACACCTGGCGGCAGGCGCCATCGTTGAAACACTTGCCCACATTGTGGGTCACCTTCAGGGGCGAGGTCACGCCCACCAGACCGTAGGTCAGACCGATGGGACAAGCGTAACGGCACCACGCGCGACGGGAGTAGAGGATTTCGAAAACCAGCAGGGCCGCTACCCACGCCAGTGCCAAACCGGGCCCGTAGATGAGGGCGCGGCTGAGAATCCCCGTCGGCGAAATGGTTTCGTAAACGGTGTAGCCCATGATGAAAGCCAGCAGAGCAAAGGTAAGCCAGAGCCAGGTCCGGGCGCGGCGATCGAAGGTATGGTTCTTCACCAGCTTCTTCTTGACCAACTTGAGGTGCAACATCTCCGCCCACTCGCCCAGCAGATGATAGGGGCAGACCCAGGAGCAGAAGGTGCGCCCCCCCAGGAACCACCAGATCAGGAAGATGGTCACCAGACCGATCAACAGATTTATCAGCACCTTCTTGTAGGCCAGCATGACCTGCAGCGAGGCGTTGAGATCGGCCATGTGGAAACCCACGAAGCGCGATCCCGTCAGGGCGCCTTCCACCAGCTGGATGTCCAGCAGGTAGGACACGACGAACAGCAGATTGACGGTTATCAGGGTGGCCCAGCGCCGCCGTCGCCATATTTTTGCACTGGCCGCCTTCTTGGCGCGTTCGGCCCTGACGTGCTGATGGAGTTCCTTGGTCAACTTTTCGGCCATGCCTTCATGCACGGCCTGGGCCTTGGCCGAGATCTGTTCGGGGTCCGGCTTGGTCGGGGTCTTGCCCAGCAGAACAGCGATGGATTCGACCAGGGCTTTCACGCCAGACCCCCACGTTGGGCCAGATCCATGGTAAACACGGAAGGTTCGGCGGGGCAGATCATTTCACAGACTCCGCAGCCGACGCAACCGGCGAGAACCTCGGGAGTGAAGGTCGGACGGCCGTCCACTTGCCCGTTCTCGACCAGACGAATGGCCGGCTCGGGCGGGCACTGGTTGGGGTCTCCTGCCGGGGGACTGCCGGCATCGCACTGGGCGATCCGGATCTCGATGGGACATTGCCTCACACAGAGGTCGCAGATCTCCAGATCATAGGGATGATCCTTGACCGGCACAGGGTTCCAGCGATCGATCTCTTCGTAACGGAGCACTCCCT
>CBDUDB010000166.1:0-6267 GCA_965365795.1 uncultured bacterium
GATTCTCCTTATCGCCGAAAAGGGTGGACGCCCTGTTTTTCTGGACCGGTGAGTCGGCCTGCGGTTAGCGGTGATGGTGGAATTTGGTTTGTGATATACTCAATCAATCGTAACCTCAAGCGGGACAAGGCGACCGGAATTATCGGAAGAGCCGGTGAAGGGCTGGGTCCCGCCGACCATATCGAAGGAAAAAAGGGGTCATGCGAAAATATCGGTACGGACTGGTGATCGCCTTGACGGCCATGGCATCATTCCTGGGGTGTAGCAGCGACGAAACGCCAACCGGACCCGGCCAAGGAACACCGACCGTTGCGACCACGAGCGTTGCCATAAACGAACACAACAACCTGTCCCTGGTCGTAAGTTTCACCGTTGCCAATGCCGATTCCGCGCGCGTGCTGTACGGACCGCCCGGGGGCACACAGCTGGTTACCCCACGTTACGCGGTTACGGGTTCGCCGATGCGCATCGTCACCTTGGGTTTGTTGCCGGAAACCAACTACGAGCTCAGGGTGGAAGTTGCGACCGCCTCCGAGGTCGTGACTACCGATCCGGTAGAATATGCCAGCGGCCCCTTGCCGGATTACCTGGCCAACGAAGTTGCATTTCAAATCACGGGCACCCCATCGCCAGGCTACATATCGACTCCCGTGCGCTCCGACCCGGCCAATCGATATTTTGTCTTTTTCGACGAGACCGGACGCATTGCGTGGTACCGCAAATTCGACGTGATCGGAAGCTTCGGCCAGCAACTGGCCAACGGCAACTATGGGGTTTATGTGGGTTTTTCGCAGGGCTGGCAACCGGACTACGGGTATTACGAGGAACTGACCCCCGCTGGAGATATCATTCGCCGACATGAAGCGCCCGCACCCCTCTACACCGACGGACACGAACTGCTTCTAACACCCCGCGCCGACGGTTTTGCCGCGCACCTGTTTTCCTACAGCCACCGCACCATCGACATGACCCCCCTGGGCGGATTGCCGGACGCCCTCATAGCCGGGCACCAGATCCAGCGCTTCTCACCGGCGGGCGTTGTCGAATTCAGCTGGGACGCCTGGGACCATTTCAGCGTCATGGACTGGATCGAACTGCCCGAGTCCCGACGTCAACAGGCCAACGCCGATTTTGACCATCCCAACTCGTTGACCCTCGATCTGGACGGGCACTACGTAGCTTCGTTTCGCGATCTGGCCGAAATCACCAAGATCAATTCACAGACCGGTGATATCATCTGGCGTCTCGGCGGGGTCAACAACCAGTTCACGATTTTGAACGATCCGCTGGACGGTTTCAACGGCCAGCACTCGGTGCACATGTTGGAGAACGGCAACGTGCTGCTGTTCGACAATGGTCTGCGGCACGATCCGCCTGAGAGCCGGGCCGTCGAGTACGAATTGGATCTGAATCAGATGACCGCCACGGTGGTCTGGCAGTACCGGCATACACCCGCCGTGTACACCATGTTCACCGGAGCGGTCGCGCGGCGCACCAACGGCAATACGGTGGTCCAATTTGCGGCTACCGGCCTGGTGGTGGAGGCCGACCCGGCTGGTCAGGTCGTTTGGACGGGGCAGGTTCTGGTCAGCGGAGGGCCGGCTGTTCTTTACCGGCTTACTCCGGCGTCTTCATTGTATGAATATGTTCGGCCATAACAGACGGAGGAATTGATGCCCATCGCAGCCAGGAAACTGCTGACCCAGCTCGAAGCGCTCAAGTATCAATTCGGCAAGGATGCCGGCCAGGACAAACAGGTTCTGCTGCGCCGGCTCGAATCCGTATCGCTGCCCTCGGCCGAGTCCGTGCTGCGCCTCCACGAGTTGCTCTGTTTCTGGCGCGCCTATCCCGACAACGCCCGCCTGTTGCGGCAGATCGAATCCATGCTGGGAAAGTTCGAATCCCGCCGGGACCTGCGACGATTCAGGAATGACCTGGTCGATTCAGGGCTCGAGGGCACCGAGATCCGCTACGAATTCTTTGTCCGGATGGCGCAGTGGCTGGCCCGGCGGTGGCCGGACCGTTTGCTGATCGACTGGGAGGAATTCCAGAACACCGAAACCCTCGAGAAAATTTTAGCTCTGCTGGCCCTATATAACGAGACGCCGGGGCTGGACGAATTCGGTTACGAAGCTCGAGAATGGATCGAGCTTCTCAAGGGACCGGCCGAGACCGATGCCGCTTTCGTGGTCAATCGGATCAGGGAAATGGAGCTGGACTCTTTCATGCGCGAGTATTTCTACGAACACTTGCAGCTGCCGATGATACTGACCCCCGGCACCGACGGCCCCAGCCGCACGGGGGCGAAGATCCGCGGAGCGAAAATCTACTACCAGGACCAACCCTTGAACATGAAGCGGCCGGATCTGCGCGCCGAGCTGAAGCGGCCCCCATTGTCTGTGTACCCGGTCAGCGAACGCAAGGGGCAGGAGATCATCGACCTGGCCCGCGAGGCCATGGTTACCCGCAGCCGCGACCTGGACGTCTTCGCCAACGGCGACCCCAAGGATGTGCGGATGATCGATTGCGGCGGCGGCCTTGAGTTCGCGGCCATCGGCTCCGTTCCCGAAAGTCGGCTGATGTTCGAGGCTGTCTACGGCTTTTTGACCTTCAAGAACGGAGTGCCGGTCGGTTATGTCCTGAACAGCGCGCTGTTCGGTTCGGTCGAAGTGGCCTACAACATTTTCGAGACCTACCGCGGCGGCGAGGCTGGTTACATGTATGGGCGCCTGCTATCGGCTCTTCACTACCTGTTCGAGGCCGACACGTTCACGATCTATCCCTACCAGCTGGGCGGCGACGGCAATCAGGAAGGTCTGGAGTCGGGAGCCTGGTGGTTCTATCAGAAGCTGGGGTTCCGGGCGAGAGACGCTCACATTCTGAAACGGATGAACAGTGAGCTGAGGAAGATGCGGCAGAAGCCCAAGCATCGTTCGAGCATCCCCACCCTGGAAGTGCTGGCCGCCGAGAACGTCTATTTCGACATGAAACGGGCGCGCGATGACGTGATCGGAATGTTGCCCCTGGGAAATATCGGCCTTCGCATCACGGAATATCTGGCCGGCCGCTTCGGTGCGCGCCGCAATCAGGCCGACGAGGTGTGCGCCCGGGAGGCCAGACAGCTGCTGGGCGTTCGCAGCCTCCGGGGTTGGAGCTCAGGCGAAAAGCTGGCCTGGCATCGCTGGAGTCCCCTGATTCTGATCCTGCCCGGTGTGAAGCGCTGGAGTGCGGCTGACAAGAAAGACCTGGTGGCGGTGGTGCGGGCCAAAGGTGGCCTGCGCGAGTCGGATTTTGCGGTGCGGTTCGACCGGCACCGGAAGCTGCGCCGGGCCTTGGTCAAGATGGCAGAGGAGTCTTCGTAATACCCCGGGGCGGCTCACCTCCACGAAATCCAGCCCCCTCGCCCCAACCCAGTCTGTTGGGAGGAGGGGGCTTTTTCTCAGACATTTTCCTTTGCCGAAATCACCGATAGAGAGATTTCAAGGTTCCCCACGAAGAAACCGAATTTTCGACGGGTTCTGGGAGAGCCTTCAAGACGAAGACATGGTCGAGGCAATAGAAATCATTCATAGCCACGGAAATGTCGATGCCGGGAAATTCACTTTGCCAGGGGACCAGACCACTGTCGTATTGCTGCACGGGAGATCCTCCCACCTGCAGGTCCAGGGTAAGTTGGTGATGCCCTGATTCGATCCGGTAAATCCCGGAACCGGTGACGGAAATTGTTTCCTCTCCCTGGAGGAAATGCCAATCAATGGCAAAGACCTCGAAGAGGGCGACATCTTCTCCCTGATCAACAGCCGTGAGCATGAAGCTACCCTGCAGTGAAGGATTCCAAAAAATGGGACACATGCAGGGATCAAAACATCCCTCGATGTAACCGCTTTCTTCGGTGAGTTTGTACAGGGAGGGGCCCAGGGCCCAGGTCGTAGGTGCGAAGCAAGTAAACCAGAGATTGATGGTCAGAAACAAGCCCGCAATGGCTACATAACTCTTGATCCGTTTCATCCCGCGAACCTCCTTATGTCGCTGAGGCAGTATCGGGGGGCTAAGCACATGATAATACTATTCCAGAATTTCCCCAGATTCGCTTGGCCCGCGCTCATTTCAAGACGTTCTCCACTTCGGCCTGGAAGCGTCCTTGGGCTTTCCGGAGGTCAAGTTTTTCACCAGCCGGTCGATAATTCCAAAAACTCTCAAACCCTCAGGAGATAAAGCATGCGCCTCGTAACGCGTTCGGATTTTGACGGCCTGGCCTGCGCCGTCCTGCTGGTCGAAGAAGGAATCGTCGACGAATACGAATTCGTCCACCCCAAGGACCTGCAAGACGGTCTGATCGAGGTCACCGACAACGACGTTCTGGCCAACGTGCCCTACGTTCCTGGATGCGGTCTCTGGTTTGACCATCATTCCAGTGAGCAGGAGCGTCTCCAGCTCATGAACGAGCACGGCATCAAGGGATCCAGCCGAATAGTACCCAGCTGCGCCCGTGTCATCTACGACTACTATGGGGGCGCCGAGAAGTTTGAAAAGTACGACAAGAGCGGTCTGATGCGGGCCGTTGACAAGTGTGACAGCGGGCAACTTTCCGCCGAAGATATTCTCCACCCCAGTGACTGGGTGCTGCTCTCCTTCATCATGGACCCGCGCACGGGATTGGGTTACCACAAGGATTTTCGAATCTCCAATTACTCGTTGATGAAGGATCTGATCCAGTACTGCCGCACCATGCCGGCCGACCAGATTCTCCAGTTGCCGGACGTGCAGGATCGCGTCATCCGCTACTTTGCCCAGGAAAAAGAATTTCAGCAAATGATCCAGCAGAACGCCCAGGTCGAAGACAACGTGCTGGTCATCGATCTGATGGACGTCGAGGAGATCAAGGCGGGCAACCGGTTCAAGGAATACGCCATGTTCCCCGAGCAGAACATCTCGTTGCGGATTTTCTGGGGACTACGACGGGAAAAGGTTGTCTTCACCTGTGGGCACAGCATCCTGAGCCGCACGTCCACGGTCAATGTGGGACAGTTGATGCTCAGATACGGTGGTGGGGGCCATACTCGGGTGGGCACATGCCAGATTCCCATCGAGGATTGGGCCTCCGTGCGCGACGAATTGGTCGCGGCAATGAGAGAGGCGCCCGTTCCGGCCTAGCCATCCATATTAAATTCGAACCCGCACCGTCTGTACCGAATTGCCGGGAATAGTGATGTCTGCAAATCGGTCCCGAATCTGCAGTTTGTACTGAATGTTTTCTTTCGTGGTATTCAAGACCTGCACGCTGAGGAGGCCTTCTCCGTTGACGGTGGCGCAGGCATGCAGGTCGTCCGAGTCCAACCCACCCAGTACCCGCTTGGTCTGAACAGCCTGATCCCCCGGCCGGATGGTCCGGCTGAACTGGGCCAGCACATGGAAGATGGGTGTGTAATAGACTTCCCGGGTTGCGGTATCGATCATGATGGGTGCCCCGCAGAAATTGCCCACATGGTTGGGGCCGCCATCCTGATCCAGGACGATGTTCCAGTCCACCCAGCCGCTTACCCAGTGATCCAGGCTCACGATGATATTGCGCGCATAACGATGCACAGGTGTATAGACGGGGTGGTCAACCACACCCGGTCCAGCCCAGCTCGCGGAATAGGCCCAGTCCGTGGCATTGGCATTCCACCAGAAACCGTCGTTGTTGAACCAACCCGACTCCTTGTACCCGGCCGGATCTTCAATACCATCGGAAGCATCATTGCCCAGGTTGTCGATGCAGCCCTCCGAATGAATGATGGCAAATTCCGGGAACTTGGCGTGAACCCGGTCGAAGGCGTCTTCGAAGACCTTGAAGGTGCTCGCATACCAGTGCACGGCGACACCGAACACAAAGGGCGCAGATTGGGGGTCGGCAAAGATCACGTCGGTCCAGGGCTCCAGACCGTCCCGGTTCTGATCGTAAATCAGCAGTCTGGTATCGTCATGCCGGCTATCTTGCAGGCGGGGTCCCAGGTGGTGTTTGATGAAGTCATTCTGCGATTCAGGTGAGAAGTGCATGCACTCCCATTGCCCGCCGTTGCCGTGGGGCTCGTTCACCGGGGTGAGTCCCCAGATATTCACCCCGGCACCTTGGTAGGCATCAAGGTATTTGACGATGTAGTCGGCATACGTGGATTCATATTCCGGTTTCAGTGACCCTCCGCTGCCCTGCCAGTTGTTCTCCGCCGATCCGCCGACGTACCAGGTTTCGATGTCCTTCATCCATGAAGGTGCTGTCCAGGCCGA
>CBDUDB010000167.1:0-6238 GCA_965365795.1 uncultured bacterium
AATTATTCATGTCCGGCGAGCGCATCAACAAACCGATGGATAAATACCTGAAGGATATGACCCCCGAAGACGTGGAGGACTTGCTGGCCTATCTGTCCATCGCCGACGATTGACCATCCCCCAAGGCGCCCCCGGGGGGGTGACCTGCTACAGGGGAGATCGCGTTCGAGATAGGTAAGCCAATAACTGTTTCCGCCGCACGGGAATGGATTTCCTCGTCGTTGGCAACTACGTGCTGGCTAAAACTGAACAACCACCCTGGCGGGACCGTTCTGAAGACTGGCAAAAAGAGTTTCCTCTTGATTAGTAAAAGTAGCAGGCATATTCTAGTTTTTGACTAATGGAGGCTCCGTGAACAGATTCACGCATCTTGGCTCACTTTTCCGTGAGCTATGCATTTTACGTTACAAAACAAAGCTTGGTGGATTATTCCCACCGTGGGGATCCTGCCGGTTTTAGGCGCCCTGATTTTTTCTGGACGGGCAGTGGCTCCTTTTATCTATACTTTGTTCTAGATCTCCTTACTGACATTTGAAAAGAGAACGTGAATGGCAAGTTCAAACACGATAATGTTTCTCAAGAGTCAAGTTACTGAGGTTGATCAATGAGCCGCAAGAAAAAGCCCAAAAATTCCCAGTCCCAGAGTCCACGCCCAATTGTCACCAATGCCCTGAATCGGCACCGCACCCTTTCCAGGCTAGCGCTGACTGTTCTGGTGCCTGTGATTCTTGTTGTATCAGCTGAAGGTCTGCTCCGACTTTTTTCTTTCGGTTATCCCACTGACTTTTTTCTGGAAGTGGAAAATTCCAATACACTCGGCACCAACCGCCAGTTTGGTTGGCGCTTTTTCCCAAAAGAGATTTCCCGCACTCCTTTACCTCAGAGTTTTCGCAAAGAAAAGCCCCAAAACACGGTGCGGATTTTTACTCTCGGTGCTTCAGCAGCCATGGGGGTACCAAATGCGGCTTTTAGTTTCAGTCGTTCACTGGAAGTCATGTTGCGCTCGCGCTATCCGGACGTAAGATTCGAGTTCGTGAATACCGCTATGGTGGCTATTAATTCCCACGTTGTGCGCCCCATTGCCGACGAATGCGCACGATACGATCCTGATATCCTGCTAGTCTACCTGGGCAACAACGAGGTCATCGGCCCCTACAGCATTGGAGCCTCGAGCGATGGGATTTCCGGCAACTTGCAAGCCATAAAAGCTGGTATTGCCCTGCGTTCAACTCGCCTTGGTCAGGTCGGCCAGTTGCTGGCCGAAAAGCTCCGTGGTGCAACATTTGAAACAGAAAACTGGCGGGGCATGCAGTCGTACGCCAAACACCTGGTCGAAAGCGATGCCCCCGGCCTGGCCAGTGTGCATGCTGATTTCCGGTCCAATCTCGAGGACATCTGTTCAGCAGCCACCACCAGGGGCGCCAAAGTTGTTCTCAGCACCGTGGCCGTAAATCTGCGCAACTCCGCCCCTTTTGCATCGGTCATTGACTCTACCCTTTCCCCTGCTGCTCTGTCGGAGCATCATAGCCTGATCAATGCCGCCATAGGGTTTCTGGCCCAGGGCAACCATGCCATGGCCAAAGTCAACTTGGAAGCAGCCCTGGCAATTGATCCGGGTTATGCCGACACCTACTTTCTGTTGGGCCAGATTGATATTGCTCAAGGCAACAATTCTTCAGCATATTTAAATTTCAGCCAAGCTTTGGAATACGATGCCCTTCGCTTTCGGGCAGACCGTCGCATCAATCAGATCATTAGAAATACCGCCACAGAATTCCAAGACGAGGGGGTTCTGCTTGCTGACACCGAACAATCTTTGCGAAGTATCGAACCATCCGGCACCGGAGTCATTGGAAAGGAACTATTCTACGAACACGTTCATCTGACCTTCCTGGGTAATTACCTGGTTGCCAGGTCTCTCTTACCCACGATCGAACAGGCCCTGCCAGATTGGGCACGAGCCAAGGCCAACCATCAACGCCTCATCCCCACCTTGGAAGACTGCGGGCGGGATCTAATGTTTACCGAAGCCGACGCTTACAGTTGCCTTTCCCAGATGCTTGTATTGTGCAAACCGTATCCGTTTACCGCACAGCTGGGTCATGAAGAATTCATGCAGGCCTTGACTGCCGAAATGGAGGCACTACGTGCACGGGCTCCATCTCCTGAATTATTGCAGGCAATTCTTGATGCATACAAAAAAGCTCACCAGCGGCGTCCCAATGACTTTTTGCTGGCCTTGAATTATGCCAGACTATTACGGCAGACTGGCAATAACCCAGCAGCAAATTCGATTTTTCAAAAGGTACTGTCAGGACAACCTGCCGCTGGAGATTTGTCTTCCGAGGAGTTGGAAACAATCACTGGAGGAAAACCTCGGTAGGCATGCCCTCGATTTCAAGTGTGACCCAATAAGGAGCCTAAAACGTGCCGGTGGACATCGACCTCATCATGAATCAGGCCGGCCAGGCCACTCGCGAATTCAAGAAACTGGATCAGGAAACCACCGACCGGATCACCCGGGCCGCCTACGAGGCGGGCTATGGCGCACGCGTCGAACTGGCTCAGATGGCGGCCACCGAGACGCGCCTGGGCCGCTGGCAGGACAAGGTTCTCAAGAACGTCATCGCCACCAAGCTGGTGTGGGAAGATATCGAACATCTGCGCACCGTGGGAGTGGTCAACGAGGACGTCGAAGGCGGGATCGAGGAGATCGCCCAGCCGGTGGGCCCGATCTTCGCCGTTACGCCCATCACCAATCCCACCTCGACGGCGTTGTTCAAGATCCTGATCGCCCTGAAATCGCGCAACCCGCTGATCATCCGGCCCCACGGCGCGGCCAAGAAGTGCACGATCCAGGCCGCCAAGCTGTGTTACGAGGCGGCCCTGGCGGCCGGCGCGCCGGAGCACTGTATCCAGTGGGTGAAGCGTTCGAGCCAGGACGAAACGCTGCAGATGATGGCTCACCGCAAGACGGCCCTGGTGCTGGCCACGGGCTCGGTGGACCTGGTGCGCGCGGCCCAACGTTCGGGCACGCCGACCATCGGTGTCGGGCCGGGCAACGTGCCGGTGTATATCGGCAAGAGCGCCAACGTGCCGTTTGCCGTGGAGCAGATCCACCTTTCCAAGATCTTCGATTACGGAACGATCTGCGCCAGCGAGCAGGCCATGATCGTGCGGGCCTGTCACGCGAAGGAGGTCCACGCCGAGTTCGCCAGGCGCGGCGCCTACTTCGTTACCGGTGACGAGATCGACCGGCTCTCCCAGGTGGCGTACAACGCGGAGCAGCGGATCATGCGCATCGAGGTGATCGGACAGCCGGCGACGAAAATCGCCGAGATGGCGGATATCGACGTGCCGCCGGAAACAACGCTGCTGATTGCCGAACTGGACGGGGTGGGCATCGACGTGCCCTTGAGCCACGAGATCCTGGCCCCGATCCTGGCCTCGTATACCGCCCGGGACATGGATGAGGGGGTGGAGATGTGCCGCCGTATCAACCGGCACGGCGGCCTCGGACATACGGTCAGCATGTTCTCGCGTAACGAGCAGATGATCCGCCGCTTCGCCGAGGTCATGAACGCGGGACGTATTCTGGTCAACACGCCGGCTTCCCACGGCGCTCTGGGGGCGACCTACAACGGTCTGCAGCCCTCGATGACCCTGGGCTGCGGGTCCGGCGGCAAGAACATCACCACGGACAACATCTCGGCCCGGCATCTGCTCAACATCCAGCGCATTGCCCGGCGCAAGGAGAGCGGGTTCATAAGGTCGGATCTTGCGCAAGTACTCGACGCTGAGACGCCCGCCGTCGAGGGCGATGATTGACCCTCCAAGAGGGTAAATCCCATCGAATATATCGGAAATTCCTGTTGTTTTTCGTCAATCTGTAGTAGGGTAATCCACTGAATCAAGGCTGTCACAGGCCCGAAACCCCGTAATTGAGTGTTTTTAAGGATTTTACAGAGTTCAAAAACAAGGTTGAATTGGCAAATAATTGGATAAATTGATCCAATTATCCCATTTAAGTCCTTCACAGACTGTCTCCCGGAGGGGGACCAGAACCAAACAGGGGAGTGGAACATGAGAATGATCAACCTGCTGGCAGCCGTCTTCATTCTGACAGCGGTCTGCGGATTGGTGGCCAATGGCCCCGTCCAGGCACAATCGCTGCAAGAAGTGATGAAAGCTCGTGGTCTGACCGAAAAAGACGTCCTCGCTGCCGCCAAGACCTATGTTCCCACCGGGGGGCGCGACGAATACATCGCCTTCAGTTCCGGTGGTCAGAGCGGGCAGGTCATCGTCTACGGGATTCCCTCGATGCGCATCCTGAAATACATCGGCGTCTTCACGCCGGAACCCTGGCAGGGGTACGGCTTCGACGACGAATCCAAGGAAGTGCTGGCCGGGGGCAACATCGACGGCAAGAGCATCACCTTCGGGGATTCCCACCACCCGGCCATTTCCGAGACCGACGGGGACTACGACGCCCGTTACCTTTTCATCAACGACAAGGCCAACCCCCGGATCGCCGTGATCGATCTCCACGATTTCGAGACCAAGCAGATCGTCGCCAATCCGTTTTTCCAGTCCGACCACGGCGGCTGTTTCGTGACCCCGAATACGGAATACATCATGGAGGCCAGCCAGTACGCGGCTCCCTTCGCCGAAGAATTTGTGCCCCTGGAAGAGTTCAACGAGGAGTACCGGGGCGGTCTGACCTACTGGAAGTTCAACCGGGAAGAAGGGCGGATCAAGCCCGAGGATTCCTTCACTTTCGAACTGCCTCCCTACAGCCAGGACCTGAGTGATGCCGGTAAGGGGCCCAGTTACGGCTGGGGTTTCACCAACTCCTTCTGCTCCGAGCGCTACATCGGCGGAATCGAGCGCGGCCGTCCTCCCTTCGAGGCGGGTTGTTCGTCCAAGGACACCGACTTCCTGCACATCACCAACTGGAAAAAGGCGGCCGAGCTGGTCGCCGCCGGCAAGGTGACCAAGGTCAACGGGCAGTACCTGATCACCATCGAGCAGGCCGTGGCCGAAGATATGCTTTTCCTGGTTCCCGAGCCCAAAAGTCCCCACGGCTGCGACGTGACTCCCGAAGGTGACCGCATCATCGTCTCGGGCAAGCTGGACAGCCACGCCTGGGTCTTCAGCTTCGAAAAGATCATGGCCGCCATCGCGGCCAAGAATTTCGAGGGCGTCGACACCTACAACATTCCGATCATCTCCCTGGAAGCCGCCCTGGACAAGTCTGTCAACGTGGGATTGGGACCGCTTCATACCCAGTTCGACTCCGCGGACGGTGTGTGCTACACCTCGATCTATGTCGATTCGCAGATCACCAAGTGGAACTACAAGACCGGCAAGATCCTTGACACCCTGCCCATCCACTACAACGTGGGCCATTTGATGACCATGGAGGGTGACTCGAAGACGCCGGACGGCAAGTACCTGGTGGCCTTGAATAAACTTTCCATCGATCGCTTCAATCCGGTCGGACCCCTGCACCCGCAAAACCACCAGCTGCTGGACATCAGCGGCGCCACTATGTCGTTGCTGTACGACATGCCGGTTCCCCTGGGTGAACCCCATTACGCCGTGGCCATCAGGGCCGACAAGCTCCATCCGGTGAACAACTACAAGACCGGCTGGGACAGCCGTAAGGATCAGAGGTCGCCCCACCGGGCCCGCGCCGGGCGTGAACGGGTCGAACGCAAGGGCAACCGCGTCGATATCTATGGTACGACGATCCGCTCCCACATCACTCCTGAAATCATCGAGGTGCAGGTGGGCGACGAAGTGTCGATCCACCTGACGAACCTTGAGCGTGCCGAGGACCAGGTCCATGGCTTCGCGATTTCCGGCCAGAACGTCCAGCTGTCCATTGAACCGGGCAAGACCGCGTCGGCCACCTTCACCGTCGACAAGGCGGGCGTGTATCCCTACTACTGCACCGAGTTCTGTTCAGCCCTGCACCTGGAAATGCAGGGTTATCTGCTGGTTCAGCCCAAGGGCTACAAAGCGACCGGCGCCGAGATGCAGGAAGGCGTGAAGTACACCCAGGCCGACTACAACACCCAGGTGGCCACCAACGTGGCGACCCAGGAGGTCATCGACCAGGTGGTGGGCTTCATCACTTCGCACAACTACCAGGAATTCCCGGTGGTCGTGGCGCTCGTAGAGGATGCCACTGACCAGCTGGGCTTCGCCGCGGAAACCAAGAAAAAATCCGAGG
>CBDUDB010000168.1:0-6202 GCA_965365795.1 uncultured bacterium
TGGGCCAGGAATGGTCGAACTCGTAGAAGAGTACGTTGCCTGAATCGGAAGAATCCAGGAACTGATGACCGACAGCGGCCTGAAATTGCAGCCAGGAATCGGGCTCGGGCAACGCCGAGAACTGGGCGTTGAGCAACCAGGACCGAGTGCGTAGCTGGGCGTCGGTGAAACCGTAGGACAGACCTAATCCCCAGCGTTCCCACGGTCTGGCCTGAATGGAAAGACCCAAGGCGCCATAGAGGGCGTCCGTGTTCCAGCTACTCAAATGGGCGTGACCCGAAACCGCGAATTTTCCAGGCTCCAGCAAAGTATGGTCACCCATGATTAAGCCCGCAGTGGCGCTTGCCTGGTGATGATTGATTTCTTCGAGATCCGTTCCCACCGGGGAGTGAACAGCCTGAACAGGGGTGGTGATACAAAGGGTGATCAGAAGGACCAGGACATATCGTTGTGCCATACTCATAAAAGCTCCGAGCTGGTCTGGTGCCGACAATGAATAAGGGTACGATATTTTGGACTCAGCGTTCCAGCTAATATAGGTTTTACGGCTTTGCCGACACCCCGAATGGGTTGTGTGTCATTGAATAAGATCGTTTTGAATGGTGGTAATCAGCTGTCAAAATGTGTTAAAATTACATGGTAATTGAGCCTCGTTCCTATTGGGCGAAGCCGGCAAGGGACCTTGCGAAGGAGATACCATGTTTACCCTCCGACAAAACATTATCCTTGTTCTTGTGATCACCTTGGTTCTTGTCGGAGGAGTTCGCGGCGAACCGCAATACACGGACACGCCGGCGGTATCCGCGACGGCCATGCCCTACGGTGGCACCGTGATAACCGATGCGTCCCAGGCTCCCGTCACTCCCCTGTTTTGCGAGGCTTCGTCCGTTGCCGGCAGCAATACCGGTTGGGCCCAGACCACACCGGGGCACCTGCGTGCTTCGTCGGCGATCGCCAATGCGGCCGAGGGCTGGAACAATTCCCAGGGCGTTTGCTTGTTCGTCGATCACTTCCGCCTCGACAATCCGCAGATGCCCCCGAACTCCAGTGGCGTTTTCTTCTTCCGGTTCTATATGACGGGCACGATGCGCATCAAGGCCAGTGACATTTTTGGCAAAGCCATGGTCCAAGTGGGCGCATTCAAGATTAACCACGACCCTCAAGCAGCCCAGATCAACTTCGGCCAAGTCAACGGCGTCGCCACCTTGTACGCGGCCAGCGGGGGCGAAGGGAATCCCGGGGACAATATCCTGGCGTGGCCTGACGGAGAGACGAGGGTCTACGGCACGACAACTACCCAGGTCGGCGGATATTACGTCATCCAGGTCGGAATCCCGGTCGTGTTCATTTTCCAGAACATGCCCATCAACACGACGCCTCCGGTGGACGATTGGAGAAACCAGCTCGAAGTTCGCATGAGCGTCGTTTCGTTCTCCAACGCCACCTGCGACTTCTCGTCCACCTTCGAATTCGCCCCTCAGAATCCCATCATTCCCGATCCCGATAACGCTGCGATGCCCGTGACGGGCTGGGATATGGGGACCGCTTCGGACGAAATATCACTGCCGCCACAGTTGACGATTGCCACATCCACGGGTAGTGGTGAGGCGGCGTTCCTGGCGGAGCAGGGCACGATCTACGGCCTGGGGGCCTTGACCCTGGCCGATTTCCCCGAGGGGTTGACCGATGGCAACTTTGCCCACGGCTGGTTTGAAATGGAGGTCGACCTCCTGGAGAGTGCCAGCCAGTGTGATGTCGCCATATCCTTGCCGGCCGGGTTGGACGAGGGCGCGACCTGGTGGTTTCATGATGGCGTGGGGTGGGAAAGCATCGCCCTTGATAACTCCGCCGGAGACGCTCGGGTCGTGCTGCCGGTCATGGACAACGGATATGGCGACGGTGACCCCACCCTGGGCGTGGTTTTCCTGGCCGGGGGTATCAGCGATGAAGAACCTCTTCCGGCCATGCTGAGTGTTTTCATGGCGGAGTGGCGGACCGGCGGCGTCGAACTTTCTTGGCGGGCGCCCGGTGCCAACCCAGGATCACTGCGGCTCGAAGCCTTCCTTGAAGGCGTTACCTGGCAAGTGCCTCTTACTTGTGACGGCAGGGGAGGCTACACCGCCCGCGACGATACCGCCGATCTCTACGGTGGCGGCACGGTGCGGTACGATCTCAGCTTTGACGGTATGCTCCTGGACAGCCGGACCGTCGAACTACCGAACCTGACAGCGGCACATCTGGATCTGATTGCCCCGAATCCCTTCAATCCCCGAGTGGAGATAGCCTACACCGTTGCGCGCGGCACGGGCAATCTCGAGCTGTCCATCTATGATCTGCAGGGGCGACGGATGGTGACTCTCGTCAACGGGGAACAGGGACCGGGACAACATGTTGCCGAATGGCAGGGCCTGGATGCGAGTGGACAAGCTGTTCCTTCGGGAACCTATCTGGTCAGACTGGCTACCGAACAACGGGTGGAGTCGCGGAAGATCATGCTCGTTCGTTGAGCTGGAAAGGCCGCGAAAACTGAGCCGGCCCCAGGGGTGGTTCAAACGGTGTGTTTTCAAGGGTGAGGCAGGTTTTTCCTGCCTCACCGCTGCAATACCACCGTCTTGCTCCCCAGCACCCGCTCGCCGTCCAGCGCACGCACCAGGTAAACCCCCGAGGCCAAATTCCGTCCACGACTGTCCTGGCCGTTCCAGCCCATCACGGCCGTCTGACCACCGACCGCCGACAGCGGCCGACTCCACACTCGCCGACCCGCCACGTTGAACACTTCGACGGTCAGGTCGACATCCCTCCGCGCGGCAAAACCAAACGAAGTTCGACCGGACGTGGGGTTTGGCCAAGGCGCCACCAGTTCACCGGCGCCATCGGCGATCACCAGATCACCAACAGCGCTGGTTTCCGAGGGCAGGGAATATCCAAAAATACTTCGTCCATAGGTGCCGGCCAGCAGAGTGCGCGTGGTCGGCTCGATGACCAAGGTGTTGACCACCACATTGGGCAGGTCGCTTCCGAGCAT
Source organism: uncultured bacterium (assembly GCA_965365795.1). Classification (GTDB taxonomy): domain Bacteria; phylum Krumholzibacteriota; class Krumholzibacteriia; order LZORAL124-64-63; family LZORAL124-64-63; genus JAGLCY01. The sequence continues at coordinate 3,026 of CBDUDB010000168.1, forward strand.
GGTCCAGTCCAACCCACCGTTCAGGGTCTGGAAAACGCCCAGGTCGGTGGCCACATAGTAAAGGTCTTCGAACATCGGATCGGGCAGGATTTCATTGACGGGAGCATCGGGCAGGTTCCCGTCGATGGTTTCCCAGTCGGCACCCAGGTTTCGTGTGCGGTAAACGTGGCTCATGTCCTCGCCCCAGCGGAAACCCGAAACCGTGACATAAGCTGTTTCCCGATCGAAAGGGTCAGAGCGAACCGAGGTGATCCAGCGTTCGGGCAAACCGGCCGAGACATCGGTCCAGCTGCCGAAGCCGCCGGGCAGGACGTGCACCTTGCCGTCGTCACTCCCGGACCAGATGACACCACCATCCAGCGGTGACACAGCCAGGGTGGTCAAGGTGCCGTTGACCTGTCCGTTGTTGCCCGCGTGGGGGCCGCCGGTCAGGTCGCCACTGATGGAGGTCCAGCTGGTATTGCTGCTGCTGCGGTACAGGCGTTGGGTCCCGAAATATCGGGTGTCATCATCGGTGGGATCCTGGATGTGGGGGGCGTTCCAGCCGATCCGGTCGGAGCCGGAAATCCCGTCGTCGGCAAAAGAAAAACTCTGGCCCCCGTTGCCTGAATAACCCAGCCCCCCGTACTGGTACTGGGCCCAGATCTGGTTCGAGTTTGCCGGGTGCACCAAGGGCTGAAACCCGTCGCCGCCGTAAATGTGTTCGAAGTCACCCGGGCTCCCGGTGAGTGTGCGGTTGGTTCCATTGTCCTGAGCCCCCAGGTACAGGGCGTTCGGATTGCTGGCATCCAATCCCAGGCGGTAAATCTGGGTGGTGGGCTGATCTCCGGTGATGAACCAGCTCGCGCCCCCGTTGTTCGAACGATAGACTCCGCCGTCATTCCCATTGTAGATCACGGGATTTGAACCAGACCCGAAGGCCAGACCATGATGGTCAACATGCACACCGGAGCCGACGTCCGAGTAGGACGCCCCGCCATTGGTGCTGCGGAAAAAATCCAGCCCCAGCACAAACAAGGTTTGCGGATTTTCGGGGTGGACCCGCACGTTGCCGAACCACCAGCCGAAGGAAGAGAAAACGTTAGCTAAGCTGCTGTCGGAGGTCCGGCTCCAGGAAAAGCCGCCGTCATCGGAGCGATACAAGCCGTCGAAATATCCGACCCGGTCGGCATAGATGGCGTACATTCGGTCCGGCGTACCGGCGCACAAACTCAAGCCGATGCGCCCACTGTCGCTATCGGGCAAGGGAAGCCCGCCCCCGACGATGCTCCAGGTATCGCCCCCATCGTCCGAGCGCCACACGGCACAGGTGGAGCCACCGTAGTCATAGGCTTCGGGCTCACGGACCCGCCGCCACATGGCGGCCAGCAATACATCAGGCTGATCCGGACGCTGGATGATGTCCACACAACCGGTATTCTGATCGATGAAATGTACACTCTGCCAGGTATCGCCCCCGTCGGTGGTCCGATAGATGCCGCGTTCATCGTTGGGTGACCACAGGTGCCCCATGGCGGCCACGAATATGCGGTCACTGTCATCGGGGTCCACGATGATGCGGCCGATCGACCCGGTGGACTCCAGCCCTATCGGCACCCAGGTGTCGCCCCCATCGCTGGAGCGGTAAACGCCGGTGCCGCCGTAGGCCACGCTTCCGCCTCCGGGGTTGACCTCACCGGTGCCCGTATAAATCACCTGGGGATTGGAAGGGTCGATGGCTATTGCTCCCACCGACAGGGAAGGCTGGTCGTCAAAGACGGGTGTCCAGTCCGTACCCCCGTTAATGCTGCGAAGAACTCCGCCTTCGGCACAGCCGGCATAGACGATGGAACCGTCGGTGGGGTCGACCGCCATGGCAGTGATGCGACCGCCGACATTGACCGGTCCCCGTGAAATCCAGTCTTCGGTGCGCAGGCCGCTTGAGGCCCGCTGCTTGGCTTCCTCTTTAAAAACCCGGGCCACAAGTTGGGCCTCCGCCCATTCCTGACGAGGGATATAACCATGAGGGAAGGCCCGTTCGGTATGGAACCATTTGTTGGGCGCCCGAGGGGGAAGGCCATCACCCTTGGTTTTCGAAATCGCCTGGTGATTTCCCAAGGTTGAATGACTCGTCGATCCGGGATCGATTAACACGCCTAGGGTGATCAACATCAGTGCGGACAGGGCCATGGTAGCGAGTCCCAGTTTGTTCCAAGCCTGCCGAGTCATTAAAAACTCCCTTTTGAACGATTTTTGGAGTATATCAAGCCAATGATACCACATCTGTGGGCCTCGATTTCTTCTTCCCAGAAATTCGAATCGGTGGACTGATGTTCCAGGACGAAACTTGTTTGATCCCGTCTGCGTCAATAACTGGGGGACCAAGGAAAGGCAGGTATCACAAGTGGGCAAGATCAATCATCCAGCGGCCAAGGGGTGCGCCATTCTGGCCGCCGTGGTTGTGGGAGTGCCCCTGCTGGTGGTGGGGGTCGTGGGCGTGAAAACCTGGGTGCCATTACAAAGAGCAGGCGAAGCACTCGACGAGCTCGATCAAACCCTCGGACAGGCTGCCTCCTACCACCCGGCGCCGTCGGGCGCGATCCCGGCCGATCGCATGGACCTTTTCCTGGAACTACGAACGGTGCTTGTCACCGCTTGCGATGAATACGGCGGAGTACGGAGAGGTTTCAATTCTGTCGCTGAGCTTGAAGAAAAAGATCCGGGCGATCCCCAGGTAGTGGGGGATGCGGCCGTGGGCCTGGGAGGCGCGGCTCTTGCTATCACTCCATTCCTGGCCAGGTTTTTCGAACGGCGCAACCAGGCCCTTCTCGAGGCAGGCATGGGTTTGGAGGAATATTGTTATATATACGCCGTTGCTTACCATGACCTTCTGCTGGCTCCAAAAACACTCAATGAAATTTTTTCCGATGGCCAACCCCTATCTCCGGACGCCTCCGAACAATTGAGGAGGTGTCTTACGAGGCAGCTTGAGGCGATCGGGCAGGCAGGCGCTGTGGAGGCTGAGTTGATGATGATGGAAGATAACCCCTTCCGACTCATCTGGGAGGACGGCCTGCCCGAGGCTGTCCACGCGAGCGTGTTGCCCTACCGGGATCGGCTCGACCCCTTGTTTTGCAGTGCCGCGGCCGGCCTGGAAATGGAGCGCGATTCAGGCCGTGCCCTGCGGGTTGCCCTGGA
>CBDUDB010000169.1:0-6192 GCA_965365795.1 uncultured bacterium
CCAACGCCGATGCTCAGACACAAGACAAAGTACCCCACAACAGGGATACCGATGACCGCGAGAGCGATCTTGCCCCAGTGTTTCTTCAAAAAGCGGTTCAAATCCGTTCCCCACCCGTCGAGCCGAATTTCTTGATCAGGGTCTCGGTATGCGGCCCGAAGCCGACGGCGTTCCAGAAAGCCCGCGACGATTCGTTGTCGGTGTCCACGTTGATCTGGATTCGGGACACCCCCGCGGACAGCAGCCAATCCTCCGCGGCGTCGTACAAGCGGCGGCCCACTCCCTGCCGCCGGTTTCGATGGTTCACCGCGATTTCCTGGACGAACCCGTATTTCTTGATGGTGAACACGGGAGGATATTCCTTGAGCGCGGCCACCAGATGGCCCGCCAGGTGGTCCTGGTCGACCGCGACAATGATACAATAATTCTCGTCGGTGAGTTTGGCCGTGACGTAGGCCGTCCAGTTTTCCACCGCATCGGGCGACGGGACATAGTCGGGGTCCAGCGCGCTGTGGAAATCCATGAATTCGATCCAGAGATCGACGAGGCCGGGAACGTCTTCAAGGGTTGCGGGGCGAATCTCCATGATCACTCCTTTGCCGGTGGCCGCGGAAACACCGACCGGTCCACCCGGAACAAATACCTACTGCCGCCGAAGGGAATCTCCGCCGCGTCTGCGGAGAAGCCCGAAGCGTACAACGCCATCATGGTATTGGTAAACAGATCATAGACCGCGGCCTCCCCCGACGACGCCCTGATGAAATACCGCTGTCCGCCATAGGGCGACCCGGGAAAAAACTCCTCGAACAGGAAACTGTGATATCCCGCGGGCGGCGGGCCGTCGAAAACAAACAGGGTATCGGTCACCGCAAAACCATAGTGTGCTTCTCCTGGAAGCGGATGAAACGCGACCGGGCCGACTGTCGCTTCCAGTCCGGGCGCGCCGGGTTTGATCGTCCCTTCATCCGCCTGATCCTCCAGGTAATGCTGCCAGGCCGCCTTGTCAGGCAACTCCGCTGGATCGATCCTCATCGACATCGCCGACCGGGCGTCTCCCCCGTGGCGTGCGTATAGATCCAGGAAATCCTCGCCGGCCAGGCTTTCCAGAAGGAACCGGATGTACGCTCCGCTGCCGGGATAGGACATCGAGGCATTCACCCGGTAAAACTCCTGAGCATCCAGAAGTTCATCCACCGACACCCACCCTTGCCGAAGAACAGACACACCCAGCTGGTGCAGAATGTCCGGCGTCTTCCCGCCCCGACCGCCCACGGCCACAGCAAACCCTCCAGAAAAAACGGATGCGTGTACAGGTGTGGCTGCTTGAGTTTGAAGTTCATCAAGAGGTGCGCGAGTTCATGGAAGTGGGCGCTGTAGGTCGACACCACGATGTCGTGGGAAACCACGTACATGCCGCGGGCAAAAAACCCGGTGAGTTCGCGGATTTCTTCCTGGTTGCGGCAGAAGCAGTAATAGATCTTCTCCCGGGCCAGCCGCTCCAGGTCCGCGTCCGTCAGGCCCAGCCGCGACGCCGTATCCGAGAGAAAAGTTTCGAGCGCCTCGATGTTGGCCGCATGGAAAAGCGTCGTGTCGCTGACGAAGAAGCGAAAGTGAGGCGAATCGATCTGTTTCCAGTCGCGTACCCGATAGAGAATCGAGGAAACCACTTTATCGTTTCTAAAAATCCAGCTACGGATGGCGGTGCTGTCGGCGGGAAACAGGACCAGCCGGGAAAAATCCCCTTCCAGTTTTTCGATGGCGAACTGGTCATCGATTCCGTCCTGCAGCAGCCGGTCGCGGGCCTCGGGCGGCAAGTCCCAGGAAATTAGCGGCTTGCAGGGCGCTTCGGGGTAACTGATGTCCAGACGATGGGAAATTTTCCCGTCATCCTCATCGAGAAATACTTCCATGGAATCAGGGTGGGCCAACAATCCCTGCAAAAAGGCCGCGGCGCGCCCTACCTCCAGGGTGGCCCCGGTTGCCTGCATATGCAGAAAAGACCAAAGGAAGATGAAAAGGGTGACGAGCCCAGACCGCATTCTTGAATTCACGGGCTGCCTTTCGGTTGCAGGCCTCGGACCCGACTGCGAACACCAGACTATATGATATCCCAAATCCCCAATAGCCGTTCCCATCAATTGACGATTGTTTTTTACCAGTGTTAGAATCCAGCCGTTATCGAATACTGTTCTTATGGCCCGGGTAGGTCGGGCGTCAATCTGGTTTCAACCCCTGCAGAGGTGATCATGAAGAAGTGGATCCCGATTCTCCTGGTACTGGGTCTCATCGCCGGCGTGATGGTGGCCCTGACCGGACATTACAACAAGATGGTCGATCTGGACGAGGCCGTCGACAGCCAGTGGGGCAACGTCGAAAACGTATATCAGCGCCGCGCCGACCTGATCCCCAACCTGGTGGAAACCGTGAAGGGATACGCCTCCCACGAACGCGAAACCCTCGAAGCCGTGATCAAAGCGCGCGCCGAGGCCACCAAGATACAGGCCGAGATCACGCCCGAGTCCTTGAACGATCCCGAAGTGATGCAAAAATTCCAGGCGGTACAGGGCGATTTGAGTTCGGCCCTGGGCCGGCTCATGGTGGTGATCGAGAAATATCCCGAGTTGAAGGCGAACGAAGGCTTCCGGGATCTGCAGGTTCAGCTCGAGGGCACCGAAAACCGTATCGCCGTGGAGCGCCGCCGCTTCAACGAACAGGCCCAGAGCTACAACACGCTGATCCGGCGCTTCCCGGCCAAGCTGGTCGCGGGCATGTTCGGGTTTGACGCCAAAGCTTATTTCGAAGCGGCCGAAGGGTCCGAAGCAGCGCCGAAGGTCGAATTCTAGTGATTCGACGCGCCGTGAAAGCCTCGTGGCCCGCCCTTCTGCTGATTGTCGCAGTGAGTGCGGCCGCCCAGGTGCACCGCACTGACGCCGACCTTCCGCCGGCGCCCCCGCAGCATTTTACCGATGCAGTGGGTCTGGTCGATAGTGGTGCGGCCCGCGAATTCGCCAACGATCTTTACGGCTTCGAGCAGCGCACGGACATCCAGTTCGTGGTCGCGATCCTGCCCCGATTCTCCGGCAACCTCGAAGATTATGTGAACCGGCTCTACGAACACTGGCAAATCGGCCAGAGGGAAACGCAGCGTGGCGTCCTGTTCGCTGTCTTCCCCGAGCAGAGGAAAACCCGCATCGAGGTGGGTTACGGTCTCGAAGGAGATTTGCCTGACATCACCGCCGGCCGGATCCTCAAGAACATGATGAAGATTCCCGGCCGGCCGGCCGACAAGCGCTTCGACTATGTCATCGGACAGGTAGCCGCGGCGGTGGCGCCCGACGACCCGCTGGCCAAGGGCGTCAAACCCCTGAAAAGGCCCTCGTTAGAGAAGAAATTCAACCGGGCTTTGGCCATTGGGTTTATTCTCTTCGTCCTGTTTGTCATCTTCATTGGTCTGATTCTCGCCCGCATGACCGGTCCCGTGATTCTGAAATCGGGCAAACGCGCAGGGACCGGTTTTCTGGGCGGCATCGTGCTGGGCGGCGGGTCCTCCTGGGGTGGCGGATCGTCCGGCGGCGGAGGCGGCGGTTTTGGCGGTGGCGGCTTTTCCGGTGGCGGCGGTTTTTCCGGCGGCGGCGGCGCCAGTGGAGGTTGGTAAGTGTCTTTTCAACGTAGCGATATCCCGCGCCGCTTCTTCACCGATGAAGAGCAGGAACTGATCGTCGCGGCCATCGGCCAGGCCGAAAAGAAAACCTCCGGTGAGATACGCATTTGCCTGGAGCGAGATGTCAATGAACCCGGCGGCGATCCCTACGAGAGGGCCCGCGAGGTTTTCGCCAAACTGGAGATGCACCAAACCGCCGAACGCAACGGCGTGCTGGTTTACCTGGCGGTCCGTTCGCGCCGTTTCGCCATCGTGGGCGACGAAAAACTCCACCAGCACCTGGGCGAAAACTACTGGGTCGAAGTCCGCGATCTGATCGCGCAGGATTTTGCCAAAGGCCGTTTCCCGGAGGGCGTTGTTGCGGGTATCACCGCCATCGGGGAAAAACTGGGCCACCACTTTCCCCATCGCCCGGATGACGTCAACGAACTGCCCGACGATATCGCCTTCTGAGCCCCGCCTTTCCTTCATTGTGACTTCTCGGCTATTCCCGTGTCTCTTGATGTGTCGCCCAACCCGGCCGACGCCGGGCTGTCTGGTTGCCCGATGGAGCGTTATACACCTGCCGAGGAGACTCGAATGAATGAGATGCTGGACCAATTCATGTCCGCGGTTTCCCTGAACGCCCCCAGGGTTCTGGCCGCGCTGGCCATTCTGGTGGTCGGCTGGATCCTGGCCCTTTTGCTGAGCCGTGGCCTGCGGAAACTGCTGCACAAGACCGGATTGAACGAACGCCTGCCCGGTTGGCTGGACACCGGATTTTCGGCCGATCCTGCCGCCGCGGTGGCCAAACTATTTTTCTACATCTTGATGCTCTTCGTGCTGGTGGGGGCGTTCCAGGCCCTGGGATTGACCGTCATCACCGAACCGCTCAATTCCCTGTTGAGTGAGCTGTTCGTTTTTGCGCCCAAGATCCTGGCCGCGGCGATCCTGCTCATCCTGGCGCTGATTCTGGCGGCGGTGGTTCGCAAGATCCTGACCGGGGTTCTGACGGGACTGAACGTCGACGGGCGCCTGATGAAAAACGCCGGCGCCGAGGCTTCCGAGAGTCAGCCTATTTCCCGGACTCTCGCCGAAACCATCTACTGGTTGATCATCCTTCTATTTTTACCGGCAATTCTCGGCGCGTTGGAGATGCGTGGGCTGTTGGCGCCCATGGAGAACTTGGTACAGGCCCTCGTCGGTTTTCTACCAAATCTCCTGGCCGCGGCAATCATCTTCGGGGTTGGTTGGTTCGTGGCCCGCATTATCCAGCGCGTCGTATCTAGTCTTTTGGCGGCCGCCGGCGCCGATTCCCTTTCGGCCAAGGCCGGATTGGCTTCGTCCGTCAAGGTGTCCAGTTTGATCGGCGGCGTCTTGTACGCCCTGATCCTCATCCCTGTTGGGGTGGCCGCTCTGAACGCCTTGAAGCTGGATGCGGTGACCGCCCCGGCGAGCCGCATGCTGGGCATGATCCTGGGCGCCTTGCCCCAGATCTTCGCCGCAACGCTGATCCTGGTGTTTTCCTTCTACGTGGGCAAAGTGATCGCCGGATTGGTCAAGAATCTGCTGATCGGCGCTGGCTTTGACCGCATCCCCGCGGCTGTCGGCCTGATTCCCGCGGGACAGGTCACCACCGCGCCGTCGCGCTGGGCGGCCGTCTTCATCCATGTGGCCATCATGCTGTTCGCCACCACTGAAGCGGCGGGGCAGCTGGGTTTCAGCCAGGTTTCGGAGCTCGTTGCCCGATTCCTGGTCTTCTCTGGTCAGGTTGGTTTGGGAATGGTCATCCTGGTGGGCGGACTGTTCCTGGCCAACCTGGCCGGAAACGCCGTGCGCAGTACCGGCCGGACCAACAGCGGCTTCCTGGCCGTGGTCGCCCGTTCGGCGGTCATGGTGCTGACCGCCGCCATGGCCCTGCGTGAAATGGGATTTGCGGAAGATATCGTCAATCTGGCCTTCGGCCTGTTGTTTGGCGCGGTGGCCGTCGCGGTGGCCCTGGCCTTTGGACTTGGCGGAAGGGATGCCGCCGGCGCCCAGGTGCAGAACTGGCGCGACAAGATGGGCAAAAAGGACTTTTAGACAACAGGGGGCTGCCGGTGTCGCCCGCCGGTAGCCCCCGCGGAACTTATTGGTATCTTTGACCTTTGTGCTCGATCCAGCCCTCCTCATGCCGACCCGCCGGATCATGATGCGTCCAGTGCAACACCCCACCCCGATCATTCCACTCGTACTGACCGTAAATGACCACCCGGTCGCCTGTTTTCAGGGGAATCCTGGGCGCCAGATCAATGTTGTGCGAGACCAGAACCGTATGTCCCGAAGGCAGTTCCACGATGAAGCGCTGATGGCGGGAGCCCTCGTTGTCGTCGGAAAGAGCCCGGCTCACTTTTCCGGTGGCATCGATCATGATCCCCGAAATCCGGTCGGCGGCCGCTTTTTCGACCGTCAGAGCCCCGCTGGCCGATTTATTTTCGGTCACCGGGTCGGCAGGCAGATAGTGGCGAACCAGGGCGGCCACCAGGATCACGGCCAGCAGGATCAGTAACCGT
>CBDUDB010000170.1:0-6163 GCA_965365795.1 uncultured bacterium
TAGGATATTCGCGTGATCAGGGTCCCAGGACCCGAAAACTGGCGCGAAACTGGGTATTGCAGGCCCGAAGGCTGCATTTATTCCACCTGATCCGGGACCTGTTCCACTATTGGCATGTATTTCATAAGCCGTTTGCTTTCATCATGATATTGATCATGATCGTGCATGTTGCCGTGGCTCTGATCCTGGGTTACACCTGGGAATTCGGGAGCGAATGAATCAAGTAAGATTTTTTCAACCGGGGTGGCCTCCCGTGCGGACGGGTTGGACCCCGGCGTGGACCCTATTTCTGATGATAACGATACTCAATATCGCCAACCCTGCTTTGGCCCAGCTTTCCCCCGGCCCGTTGAGCCGTCCCCACTCCCATCTCGAAGGCCTGAAAAAGTGTTCCAGCTGCCACAAACTGGGCAGCCGGGACGTCGGCCAGAAGTGCCTAGATTGCCACGACGAAATCGCGGCCATGCGCCAGGGCGGTCCGGGGATGCACGCGGCCGATGATTTCAGCGAATGCGTGGACTGCCACGTGGAGCACCAGGGTAAGGATTTCGATCTGATCTACTGGCCAGATGGCCCGGAGGGTTTTGATCACAAGACCGTCGGTTTCGAAAAAACGGGTCGCCACGCGAAGATCGATTGCCGTCAATGCCACAACGCCAAGTACATCGTGGATGCGGGCAGCCTGAAGGCCAAGAATAAGAACCTCAGCCGCACCTACCTGGGTTTGGATTCGGCCTGCACATCCTGCCATGCCGATGTGCACGGGAAGCCGGCTTCCGGGGCGACCAAAAAGTGCACCGACTGTCACGACACCAACGCCTGGCGGCCGGCGCCAATGTTCGCCCACGACCAGACCGAATTTCCTCTGACCGGCAAACATCAGGCCGTCGATTGCGCCAAATGCCATGTTCCGGAAGACGGGGAATCTCCGCGGATATTTGCCGGCCTGCCGCATACCGCCTGCACCGATTGCCACAAGGGTCCCCACGCCGGGACCCTGGGCTCCGATTGCCGTCAGTGCCATTCCACCGAGGGATGGCTGCTGATCCAGGGCGCGGCGTTTGATCATTCCAAGACCCGGTATCCGCTACTGGGTCGGCACGCGGCATTGACCTGCGCTAAGTGTCATGCCCAGGAGCGCAAAAAACCCAAGTTCGATGCCTGCAAGGATTGCCACGGGGATGCCCATGGCAGCGCGGCTTTGGCTAAACCCAGCTTGATGCAGTGTGAGGATTGCCACACCGTCGAGGGTTACCGTCCGGCCCGGTATCCACTGGCCCGACATGCCGAAACGGCTTTCCCCTTACGTGGTGCCCATCTGGCCACTGCCTGTGACCTATGCCATCGCCCGGTCGGGGAATCCCGGGCGGCCAACCTCGCTCCGGATCACGATGCCTGCACCTCCTGCCACCAGGATCCGCACCTGGGACAGGCGGACAAGTACCAGGGTGATCAGGGTTGTGTTTCCTGCCACGATCAATCCAGCTGGCGCGGGATCAACTTTGACCACGGACAGACCGGTTATGTGCTGGAAGGTCGGCACGCCACGGCCGCCTGCTTGAAATGCCATCAGCGTGACGAGTCGGGAATCGGATTTTTCGGACTGGCCAGGCAGTGCGCCGGCTGCCACGAGGATGTCCACCGGGGACAGTTTGCCGACAAGAGGACGGCCGACGGTTCGGCGGTCGCCTGCGACCGTTGCCATGTGACCGTCGATTGGCTGGCCGAAAAATTCAACCACGACACCGACAGCCGTTTCGCGCTGGCCGGCGGCCACGAAAAGGTGGTTTGCACCGCTTGCCATCGCCCCTTGGAAGCGGGCAACGACCGCCTGCTGCACTTCAAGCCGCTGCCCGTGTCCTGCAAGGATTGTCACGTCAACGTTCCGGATCCCCGAAGGGATGATCGATGAAGCGTCTGATCTTTTTGTTGATGATGATCCCCTTGATCGCATTCGGCCAGGGCGAGGACCAGGCCCCGCGGGTCGGCAATCCCCATGGCGACATGGATCTGGATTGTGTGCTGTGCCACACCGAACAATCCTGGGATGAAGAGGGCCGGGTGAAAGATTTCGACCATGCAGCCACCGGTTTTGAATTGGAAGGACTTCACGTTCACGCCCAGTGCCGCGAATGCCATCGGCAGCCGGTGTTCGCCCATGTCGGTACTTCCTGCGCGGATTGCCATCAGGACATTCACCGTGGGCGGCTGGGTCCGGTTTGCGAAGACTGTCATTCTCCCACGGGTTGGGTGAACCGCGATCAGATGCGTCGCGACCACGACGCCACTACTTTGCCGCTGGTTGGAGCCCACGAACGGGTGGACTGCGACGCCTGCCATTCCGGCCCGGTAAGCTCGGATTACGTCGGCACCCCGGCCGATTGTTACGCCTGCCACGCCGAGGCCTATTTCGGGACCACCAATCCGGATCACGAAGCTTCCGGGTTCGGAACCAACTGTATGGAGTGCCACGGTGTCTTCTCTTCGACCTGGGGCTCGGGGGATTTCATTCATTCGGCAGCGTATCCTTTGACGGGCGCCCATCGAACGGTGGATTGCATGGCCTGTCATACGGATGGATTTGCCGGGACGCCGACCGATTGCGTCGCCTGCCATCAGGACGAATATGATCGAACCACCGATCCCAACCATGGATCCGCGGGATTTCCCACCGACTGCCGGGCTTGCCATACAACCTCGGGCTGGGAGCCGGCTTTCTTCAACCACGACGCGACGGCGTACCCGTTGACCGGGCAGCACCGCACGCTGGATTGTCTGTCCTGCCATGAGTCGGGCTACACCGGCACGCCGACCGATTGCGTGGCCTGCCATCAGGCCGATTTCGACGGCACGACCGACCCCAATCATCTGGCGTCCGACTTTCCGACTTCTTGCCAAGACTGTCACACCACCAACGGCTGGTCACCGTCGACCTGGGACCATGAAACGTGGTTCCCCATTAGAAACGGCGACCACAGTGGGATCTCTTGTACCGAGTGTCATGTCGTGCCCACAAATTACTCGGCATTCGAGTGCATCCTCTGCCACGAGCACAACCGCGACGATATGGACCGGGACCATAGCGAAGTGGAATTTTACGAGTATCTGAGTTCCGAGTGTTTCCGCTGCCATCCGCGGGGGGATCACTGATGTTGCGGCGCTCGGCATTCCTGGCCCTGGTCTTGGCTGGCCTGGTTGTGGGCAGCGCAGTCGCCGAAGAGGTGACCTGTAGTGTCCGCTACCTGTCGGCCGAGCATGTCTATCTCGATGCGGGCGGCAGCGCGGGTTTGACCGTGGGCATGAACGCCCAGGCAGTTCGCGACGGCCAAGCCGTGGCCGAACTCGAGGTCGTCTTTGCCGCGGAGCATTCTGCGTCTTGCAAGATGGTTAGCAGCGTGGGTGAGATAAGACCGGGGGACACGGTGGTTTTCGAGGTGGCGGGCACCGCCGCCCCTCCGCCCGCCGAGGCGGCTTTGGTCTCCCGGCAACGAACGCGGGCCGGGTTCGAGCAGAGTTCAAGTTCCACCCCCCATGCGGGGCCGTCGGTGAGCGGCACGATCGCGATGCAGTGGGACCATGCTGAAGAAACAGCCGACCGCGGCCTTGAAAACGACCTGTACAGCCTGCCGTTTCGCGTTCGGGTGACCCGGCTAGGCAACCAGATGGAATTCCGGGCACGCGGGTCGGTTCGCCGCATCGAGCGCTCGGGATATTACCCCTCGACTCCGGCCCGCGAGTGGCGCAACCGCATCCAGGAAGTGGCCCTGGTAAGGGACGGGCGCGACCTGAACTGGCATTTCGCGGTCGGTCGCGTGGGAGGGCGGTTCACGGCGGCGGCGGGTCCTTTCGACGGACTCAGTTTCAACGGCCGCATTGGTGCCGGCATCCGGTTGGGAGCCTTCGGTGGTTTCGCCCCCGAGTGGGGAGACCTGGGTTTCGGTACCGACGACCACCTGGCGGGCGTCAGCTTCCACCTGAATCACCGCTCGGCCGGAGGTGGGATGATCGATATGACCGTGGCCGGCATGGGCCGGTACCGCAAGGGCGAGATCAGCCGCGAGTACGTGACCATGACCACCATCTGGAATCCGGTGCGACGGCTGAGCCTGCTGCAAGCCGCGGAACTGGATATCAATCGCGGCTGGCGCAAAGACGCTGCGGGCTCCAGCCTGGATATTTCGAGCCTGGCCCTGACGGGACGATACAAGATCATCCACGGGGTCGACGTCAACCTGGGTTACGATGACCGCGTGCCCGTGCGAACCTGGGAAACGAAATCCCTGCCCGACAGCTTGTTCACCGAAGCGGGCCGCATAGGATGGCGTGCCGGAATGAATTTGCGGACATCCAGCGGCATCGGCCTTGGCCTTTCCGGTACAATGCGGGACGATAACCGCACTAACGAAACCAGCACCTCCTGGAATGTGCGTGCCTATGCGCCGAACTGGCCGGTACGCCGGCTGAGCCTGGATGCTTCGGTGCGCGGTTTCGAAGGGCCCTATCTGACGGGCTGGGCGCCCATGCTGGGTGGCACCGTGACCACCGCCGGCCGGACGCGAATTCGGTTGGAGGGTGGATACTATGGATATTCCGGGACTGCGGGCGATGAACAACGGACCAATACGTGGGTCAAAGGGGGCGTGACCCAGGATTTTTCAACGCACTGGTCCATCGGTGGGGATTACCGGCGTGATTGGGGCGACGACATCGCCGGCCAACGCTGGTTCCTGGAATTGCGCTACCGTTTCTGATCCTTCCTATCTAGTGGGGTTGATTTGGAAAACATCCTTATATGGATTGCAGTTCTGACGCTGGTCGTCACCAGCGTGATGGTCTATGCCGCCCACTTTCGCCGCCAACGCGCCCTTGACACCCAGCGTCTGCATCAGACCCGCGAACTCGGCCTGGACAAGGCTTCGGGCCAATACCCCCTGATCGACGCGGGGGCCTGCATCGGCTGCGGCACCTGCGTGGCGGCCTGTCCCGAAGGCGACGTTCTGGGTGTTGTCCTGGGCAAGGCGGTCGTGATCAACGGCGCGCGCTGCATCGGCCACGGCAAGTGCGCCGAGGCCTGCCCGGTCGGCGCCATCAAGGTGGGTCTGGGCGACATCACCAAACGCGACGACATCCCCTTGCTGGACGAACACAACCAGACCACGGTGCCCGGCATCTGGATCGCGGGCGAACTCAGCGGTTTCGCCCTGATCAACAACGCCGTGGAGCAGGGGCGGCGGGTCATGGAACGGATTGCGGCCAACTCTTCGCCAGGCGCTGGAATCCTGGACGTTGTGGTCGTGGGCGCAGGCCCCGCTGGCATGAGCGCCGGACTGGTGGCCTCGGAGCACGACTTGTCTTGTCTGATCCTCGATCAGCAGGGCGCCGGCGGAACCATCCTGCAGTATCCCCGCCGCAAACTGGTGATGGTCCAGCCGGTCGAAATCCCCCGCCTGGGCCGCTTGCCCCGCCACGAGTACAGCAAAGAAGAACTGCTGGAAATCTGGGAGCAGCTGCATTCCGATTTCGGGCTGGATATCCGGACCGGGGTCCGGGTGACCGGAGTCGGCGGCGAGGATGGGAATTTCACCGTGCAGACCTCGGCGGGCGAATTCCGTTGCCGCCAGGTGATCCTGGCGCTAGGCCGCCGGGGCACACCCCGCCGACTCAACGTCCCGGGCGAGGACCTCGCCAAGGTCGCCTACCAGTTGATCGACGCCGAAGCCTACCAGGGCCGGCGCGTCCTGGTGGTGGGCGGCGGCGACTCGGCCGTGGAGGCCGCCATGGGCCTGGCCCACCAGGAGGGGTGCCGGGTGACCCTTTCCTACCGCAAGCCCGACCTGATGCGCATCAAACAGCGTAACGCCGACCGCATCGCCCCTCTGATCGCCGATGGCACCATGGGATTCCTGGGAGCCACCACAGTGGCCTCGATCCACGACGACAAGGTTGTTCTCGATGGCCCCACTGGCTTGGTCACGGTACCCAACGATCATGTTTTCATACTGGCCGGTGGCATCCCTCCTTTCGGTTTCCTGCGCGAACTGGGTGTGAAGTTCGGCGGGGACCAGCCAGCTATTTCCGCAGTTTCCCGGTAGGCGCCTAGACCCTCAACCTCCCTTCATGATGCAGCCGATGGCACGCCGAACAGAGGGTGACGAGGTTGTCC
>CBDUDB010000171.1:0-6122 GCA_965365795.1 uncultured bacterium
GGGAGCTGCTGCGCATCGCGGTCGATTCCTCCCAGCAGTCCGTGGAACTGGTCCACACCCAGTACGTCGAGGGGCTGACCGATTTCCAGAGTTACCTGGACGCCCAGAGAGTCCTGTTCGACCAGCAGGATTCTTTCGCCAGGTCCCGGGGGCTGGTTTACGCCAATCTCATCAATTTGAACCGGGCCCTGGGCGGGGGATGGTCGCTGGACGACCCCGCCCCAGACCTTCCCGTCGAGGAAGATACCGTGGTCGCCAATGAATCCGCTGAACCGTCCGCCCAAGGAGAAGAGGTCGACCGATGATGCATCAGGTGAATACCCGAAAGGACAGATGGATGAAAGAACCGGTTGGAATGGTTACGGCCAAGCAGTTCCTGCTTCTGGGCGGGATCCTGATGCTGGGCATGGGCCTTTTCGGGTGCGGCTCGGAAGAACCGCCTGCGCGGCAGGCGCCCCCCGTGACTGTCGGCAAACCGACCATTTCCACGGTCCGGGAATATTCCATTTTCACCGGTTTCAGCCGTGCGATCGAATCCGCGAACGTGGTGGCCAGGGTGGCGGGAACCCTGGAGAGTGTCAATTTCGAACCCAGTACATCGGTCAAGAAGGGGGATCTCCTCTTCACCATCGAAAAAACGAAATACAAGGCTTTGCGCGATGCGGCCGAGGCGTCCCTACGTTCGGCCGAAGCGGACCTCCTGCGGGCGGAAACCGAACTCAAGCGGGTGGAAAAAGCCAGCAGAAGCCGGGCCGTCAGTGAAATGGACGTGGACAGGGCGCGGGCGGACCGGGACATGGCCGTTGCCGCGGTCGCCCTGGCCCGGGCCAATCTGGACGAGGCGGAATTGAATTACAGTTACACGGATGTGGTTTCCCCTATTGACGGTAAGGTTAGCCGCCGCCTCGTTGACCCCGGCAACCTGGTCGGCCAGAGTGGCCCCACCCAGCTGACCAGGGTCAACAAGCTTCAGCCCATCTATGTGTATTTTCACGCCCCGGAATCCCAGGTTCTTCGTTACTTGCAGGGTCGTTCCAAGGATGATGTCCATGAAGGGGAAAGTGGTGGTAGTGATGAGGCGTATGTCGCCCTGGCCAACGAAACAGGATATCCCCATGTGGGACGTGTGGATTACGTCGACAACGAGGTCGACTCCAGAACCGGCACCATCGAAGTACGGGTGGTTCTGGAGAACGCCAATCGCGAGATATTTCCAGGTTTGTTTGTGCGGATCAAGTTGACCGGCAATGAGATTCCGGACGCCGTCCAGGTTCCGGATGTCGCCATCGGCACCGATCTGGGGGGCAAGTACGTGCTGACCGTCGGTGAGAACAATATCGTGGAACAGAAATACCTGACCCTCGGCGGACCCCAGGAAGGGGGTTTGACGCACATCATCGAAGGCCTCGAGGGCACCGAGACAATCATCGTCAACGGCCTGGTCTTCGCGAGGCCCGGTTTGCCGGTGACACCGTTGACCTCCGAACAGTTCGAGGCCATGAAGGCACAGGCCGCCCAGCAGTAGAATTCCGCCCGGCGCCGTCCTGCTCCTGTTGGGCGGACGGTGTCCTGGGCTTTTTAAAGGGAGATTTCTCGGATGTTCAGCCGCATCTTCATCGAACGGCCCAAGTTCGCCCTGGTCATCTCGATCCTCATCGTGATCGTGGGCGGCATCTCGATTCCCCAGTTGCCGATCGAATCGATGCCCGACATCACGCCGCCGACCATCAGGGTGACGACCACCTATCCCGGGGCCGACGCCAACACGGTGCTCGAATCCGTGGCCGCGCCCATCGAGGAGCAGGTCAACGGGGTGGAGAACATGATCTACATGGACTCCAAGAGTGATTCGGAAGGACAGTTTTCCCTGACGGTCAGCTTCGATATCGGCACCGACGTGGACATGGCCCAGGTCATGACCAAGAACCGCGTGGCTGTGGCCGAGCCGCTGCTGCCTCAGGAGGTCATGCGCCAGGGTGTCAAGGTGGACAAGCAGTCCACGGCCATGGTCGAGGTGGTCAGTCTGCGTTCGCCGGGCGGCACCTATGATGAATTATTCCTCAGCAACTACATCGCCACGCGCATCAAGGATCAGTTGGCGCGCGTCGAAGGCGTGGGTACCGTGACGGTTTTCGGCGCCAAGGACTTCAGCATGCGGATCTGGTTGGATCCCCAGCAGCTGAAAGCCCGCGAGGTTACGGCCGACCAGGTCATGGGTGCGGTACGGGAACAGAACGTTTCGGTGGCCGCGGGCAAGATCGGCGGGCCGCCCAATCCGGGGGACCTGCCCTTCCAGTACAACATCATCACCAAAGGCCGGCTCACTACCGCCGAGGAATTCGGGAACATCGTGATCAAAGCCGGTGAAACCGGGGGCCTCTTGTACCTGCGGGACGTGGCTCGGGTGGAGCTGGACTCCAAGGATTACAGCTGGTACGCCGCGCACAGCGGTAGCCCGGCCATCGCCATCGGCATTTACCAGCTGCCGGGCTCCAATGCGCTGGGAGTGGCCCAGGGCGTGGCCGACATCATGGATGAACTGGCCAAGGATTTCCCCACCGACCTGGAATACGAAATTCTGTACGACGCGACCGAATACATCACCGCCTCCATTGACGAGGTGATCGAGACCCTGATCGTGGCCATCCTCCTGGTGATCTTCGTGGTGTGGGTGTTCCTGCAGGACTGGCGCACCACGCTGATTCCCGCCATCACCATCCCGGTTTCATTGATCGGCACCTTCGCCGTGCTGCTGGGGCTGGGGATGTCCATCAACAACCTTACCCTGTTCGGGATAATCCTGGTGATCGGCATCGTGGTGGACGATGCCATCCTTGTCACCGAAAACACGGTGCGCCTCATGGCGGAAAAGGGCTGGGACTCGCGTCGGGCCATCACCGAGGGCATGGGCGAGGTCACGGGCCCTGTGATTGCGTCGACCGCCGTGCTGCTGGCCGTTTTTATACCGACCCTGATGATGCCCGGCCTGACGGGACTACTGTACCGCCAGTTCGCCATCACCATATCCATTGCCACGGTCTTCTCCTCCATCAACGCCTTGACCTTGAGTCCGGCCCTGTGCCGGCTTCTTCTGAAGCCGACCGACCCGGACAAGAAGAAGTGGATCTTCTTCCGCAAGTTCGACGAGTACTTCGAAAAGAGTACCAACAGCTACAAGGGCGTCGTGGCCGGCCTTTTACGCAAGTCCGGCTGGTCGATGATGCTGTTCGCCGGTTTGATGGCGTTGACGGTGATTGGGGTCAAATCCGTTCCGATGGGATTTTTGCCCGACGAGGACCAGGGGTACTTCTTCATCAACGCCCAGCTTCCGGACGGATCGTCCCTCGACCGGACCCGTGAAGTCACCGATAAGATAAATGCCATCCTCAACAATACCGATGGTGTGGCCAAGTTCCTGACCGTGGGTGGGTACTCGTTGCTGGACGCGGTCCAGTCGCCCAACTCGGCCATGTACATCGTGACCATGGACAACTGGAGCGACCGTACCGATGGCGAGCTTCATATCTTCAAGGTCATGGCGAACCTGCAAAAGAAGTTCTTCGGCATTCAAGAAGCCATCGTGTTCGGGTTTTTGCCGCCGCCCATCATGGGCCTGGGCAACGCGGGCGGTTTCGCCTTTGAACTGCAGGACCGCGGGGGCGTGGGGACCATGCAACTCCAGCAGGCCGCCCTGGACCTGGTGGCCGCGGCCAACGCCAGTCCCAAGTTGACCCGCATGAACCAGAACCTGCGAGCCACCGTTCCGATGCTTTACCTGAACATCGACCGGGTCAAGGCCCAGTCGTACAACCTGAAGATGAGCCAGGTCTTCGGGACCCTGACCACCTACCTGGGTTCGGCATATGTGAATGACTTCAACCTCTTCGGCCGCACCTGGAAGGTGATGGCCCAGGCGGATGAAAAATACCGCTCGGTGGCCGAGGACATCGAGCGCATCGAGGTGCGCAACGACCAGGGGAGCATGATTCCGCTGGGCTCTTTTGCCGCCGTCAGGGATACGGTCGGACCGCTGTTTATCGGCCGGTTCAACATGTACCCCAAGTCGGGCATCACGGGTGCCGGTATGCCCGGTGTGTCAAGCGGCGACCAGATCGCCGAGATGGAGCGCTTGGCCGGAGAAATTCTGCCCCCGTCCATGGGCTTCCAGTGGTCAGGGGTCACCTTCCAGCAATTGGCAGCCGGTAACCTGGCGCCCCTGATATTCGGTCTGGCTTTCGTTTTCGTGTACCTGTTCCTGGTGGCCCAGTACGAAAGCTGGATGATCCCCCTGGCGGTGCTGCTGGGCGTGCCGGTGGCCATCATGGGCGCCCTGTGGCTGTCCAAGTTCCGGGGCCTGGACAACAATGTCTACACCCAGGTGGGGTTGGTCCTGCTGATCGGCCTGGTGGCCAAGACGGCCATCCTGATCGTGGAGTTCGCCAAGGTGAACCGCGAGGGCGGGCTCGAGATCTACGACGCCGCGCTCAAGGCTGCAGTCCTCCGTTTCCGCGCTATCCTTATGACGGCTTTTTCCTTTATCCTGGGGGTGATCCCCCTGGTGATCGCTTCCGGGGCGGGGGCGGCCAGCCGCGTCTCGCTGGGGTCGGCCGTATTTGGCGGGATGCTGGTCGGAATCATCGGCATGGTCCTGCTGACGCCGGTTTATTACCTGGTGATCCAGCGTATCGCCGAGAAGTTCGGGGGACCGCCGGAATTCAAGACGCTGCCGGAAGATGCTGAGGGCCAAGGCGGCCCAGTTGATGCGCCAGAGAGCGAACCTACGGGCTGACGGTTTTCCTATCCGGGGCCCCGCCTGTTTGGCAGGAGTCCCACCGGGAGTAGTCCATGTCACTATTCGATATCATCGCCGTCCTGATGACCCTTGCCGCCATATTTGGCTACATCAACCACAAATGGTTGAAACTCGAGCCCACGGTCGGGCTGCTGATGATCAGCCTGGCCAGTTCCCTGGGCATCATGGTGATGCACTGGATCTTCCCCCGCCTGGAAATCGTGAACGAAATTCAGAGAGTGGTCGGGAGCATCGACTTCAACGAAGCTCTGATGCACGGCATGCTCGGTTTCCTGCTGTTTGCCGGCGCCCTGCACGTGGATCTCGAATATTTTATTCGCCGTAAGGGCACCATCGCCTCGCTGGCCACCATCGGCCTGTTAATCTCAACCTTCCTGGTGGGCTGGCTGAGCTGGCTCCTGTTCAACTGGCTCGGGTTGCACATCTCCTTCCTGGCCTGCCTGGTTTTTGGATCGTTGATTTCCCCCACCGATCCCATCGCCGTCATGGGCACCCTCAAAACGTTGAACGCCCCGAAGGATCTCGAAGCCAACATCGCCGGGGAATCCCTTTTCAACGACGGGGTCGCGGTGGTCATCTTCACGGGTCTGGTGACCCTGATGCAAGCGCAGTCCGGCCACCTTGGCGGGCACGGAGGCCATGGCGGGGAATTCGGCGCTCCCGAACTCGCGCTTTTTTTCCTGCGTGAGGCCGGCGGCGGCACCCTGCTGGGCCTGGTCTGCGGCTATCTGGCCTACCGGATGATGCTGAGCATCGACGACTACAAGGTCGAGGTCATACTGACCCTCGCCCTGGTGATGGGCAGTTACAGCCTGGCCTGGGCCCTTCACGTTTCGGGCCCCATTGCCGTGGTGGTCGCCGGTATCCTGATCGGCAACCGCGGTCGCGCCTTCGCCATGAGCGAGGAGGTGGCCGACTACCTGGAAAAATTCTGGGAGCTGATCGACGAAATCCTCAACGCGCTGCTCTTCATGCTGATCGGTGTGGAGGTGCTGGTGATGTCCTTCAGCGGGCGGGGGCTGCTGGCCGGTTTGATCGTTATTTTCATCGTTCTCTTGGCCCGGTTCGTGAGTGTGGCGATTCCGATCAGGATCATCGGCCTGCGCGCCCAGTTCCCCCCGGGTGTGGTGCGGATATTGACCTGGGCCGGGTTGCGCGGCGGCATTTCCGTGGCGCTGGCCTTGTCAATAACCCCGGGGCCTGAGAAGAATATCATTCTGTCCAGCACGTACATGGTGGTGCTGTTTTCCATCATGGTGCAGGGGATGACCATCAAGAAGGTGTTGCGGAGATACCTGGATTCTTGATA
>CBDUDB010000172.1:0-6085 GCA_965365795.1 uncultured bacterium
CCCGACTGGACCTCGTCGTAGCCAGTTTCTCCTAGGACAAATGCTCGTCCTTACCGGGCGACCCTAGTCAAAACCCTGTAGAACCTTATGAGGAAAACTCGGTTCTTGTGGCAATTAACTAAGCCTCCCTGGCATGGGGGAGGCTTAATTACCCCACAATTCTGTTCTAGACGAGTTCCCCGAGGAATTGCGTCATGTTCACAATCCTGATCCCTTCGCGGGAGATGGTGTCCGTCGTCGTCTGGGTGTCAATTTGAACGGCCGGGACCTCCGGGTATTTCCGTTTCAGAAAGGACAGGCCGCGGGTGCGCCTACCCTGGGCGGTCTTGCACTCAATGAATTGGAATGGCTTTTCGTCTTCGAGAATGACGAAATCGACTTCCCGACCGGTCGTGTCCCGGTAGAAACGCAATTCCAGGGAACGTCCCTCGGTATCCTCCATGAAGTGGCACCATTTCAGAAGGTGACAGGCCACCAGGTTTTCCAGTCGAGCTCCTGGATCGGAGACGACCGTCCAATCGAGATGGTAGTGCTTGGCTTCCTTTTTCACCGCTTTGATAGAGGGACCGCCGAAGGGGTAGATGCGGAAGATCATGTAGAGGTTCTCGAGGATGGTTAGCCAGCGCGCCACGGTCTGGTGGGCCACCTGCAGATCTTCGCGCAGCGAATTGATGGACAATGGCGAGGCGACCAGTTTCGGCAACCGCAAGACCATTTGCTGCACCAGGGCGATGTCCTTGACCTGTTCCAGGTCCTGGAGATCTTCGGTAACCAGGCGGGAACGGTATTCCTTGCTCCAGCGTCTGGCCGTGTTTTCTGAGCCGGAAAGGAAGGGTTCGGGAAAGCCACCCAGGGCCAGCAGATCCTTCAGATCCTTTTGACTTGTCGCCCCGATTTCGGCAAAGGACAGGGGATGCAGGCGGAGGAAATGGTACCGTCCCTGCAGGGAGTCACCACCATGGCGATAGTGATCCAACTTGGCGCTACCGGTGACCAGTATTCTTATTTCCTCTTTCCGCTTATCGTACAAGCCCTTCACAACTTGTCGCCAGCGGGAGTATTTGTGAACCTCGTCGAGGACCAACAGGCCTGGGCCGGTGGGGAAGCGCTCTTCGAGAATCAAATCCCTGTCTTCGAGGGCATCCCAGTTCAGATATCGGTTTTGATCTCCATGTGCTTCGGTATCCAGCAACTTCTTAGCAAGAGTTGTTTTGCCGCACTGACGGGGGCCCGCCAGAAGGACCATTTTACTGCTCAGATCCTCGCGGATCTGGTTTTCGAGATACCGGCTGATTGTCTTCATTTTTAGCCCTACTCCAAAAAAGTCCAGGTAAATTTTAACCTGGGTTAAAATTAGCAAAACTTGGGCCAGGTCGCAATCCCGGCCAAGGGTTTGGTGGCGTTGTTTGTGAAACAGTTGAAAAATAGCAGGTTACGGATAAGGGCTTTGGGTGGGATCCCCGGTGGGGTCGGTTCGTGGACTGTATCCCTGAGGCTACCAAAATGAAGCACCTTCACCCAGATCTGGTGAAGGTGCAATTCCTTGGTCGGAGCGCCAGGCCCCGTTTTATTCGATATCAATGATAACTTTGTGCAGTTGACCCTCGGTAAATTGGCCCTATCAGATCCGCTGCCCACCTGTGGCATAAATAAGACTATTCCGGTAGAATATGGACTCCACTTCCGAGGCACCCTGCCAATCTATAACCCGAAAGGCTGCTGTGATAGGCAAGCAACTGGCCCATTACGAGATCACCGGTTTGCTGGGCAAAGGCGGCATGGGTGAGGTGTATCGAGCCCGGGACGGCAAGCTTGGTCGCGAGGTCGCCATCAAGATTCTCCCGGTGGAGATGTCCCGGGACGCCGACCGCCTGGCGCGCTTCGATCGGGAAGCCCGGTCCCTTGCCACCCTCCAGCACCCCAATGTCGCTTCCGCGTACGGCCTGGAGGAAACGCCAGAGGCGCGCTTCCTGGTCATGGAACTGGTGGAAGGCGAGGGCCTGGACGAGCGCATGGCACGCGGCCCCATTCCCCTGGCTGAAGTGCGTACCATTGCGGCCCAGATCGCCAGCGGTCTGGAGGCGGCTCACGAGAAGGGCATCGTGCATCGCGATCTCAAGCCGGCCAACATCCGCGTGTCCCCGGACGGAACGGTGAAGGTCCTGGATTTCGGGCTGGCCAAAGCCTGGAGCGACGAGGATCAGGAAGGCGATCTTTCCAGTTCTCCGACCATGACGGCACACACCATCAAGGGAGTCATTCTCGGCACAGCCGGTTACATGTCCCCCGAACAGGCCCGTGGTCAGACTGTGAACAAGCAGACCGACGTCTGGGCCTTCGGCGTGATCCTGTGGGAGATGCTCACCGGGCAACGGCTATTCGACGGCGCCACGGTTTCGGATGTGATGGCCGGTGTCTTGCGCGCGGAAATCAACGACCAGGCGCTGCCGACGAACACTCCGCAAGCTATCCGTCGCCTATTACGGCGATGTCTCCAGCGAGACCTGAAAAATCGCCTTCGCGATATCGGGGATGCGGCTCTGGATCTGGAAGAAATCGACACCGAGGATCGGGTCAACGAAGGTCGGCCCGGCACCCGGCGGGTTTCCCTTCCCGGCTGGCTGGCCATTCTCGCAGTCGCGATCATCGGCACCGGGTTTGCTACCTGGGTCCTGGTCGGGGGTTCCGGGCAGGAACAGGACCTTGCTCCGGTCGTCCGATTCGAACAGAAGACCTATGGCGAACAGGCGATCTTCAACGCACGTTTTCTTCCGGACGACCAGGGCATCGTCTTCAGCAGTGCGTCGTTCGGTAACGTTCCCCATCTGGAGGTCCTGTCGGGCGCCGGCATGGCTCCCCGCAGGATAGGACCCGAGGGAACCACGCTTCTCTCCGTCTCCGATGAAGGCGAACTGGCCATTCTGACCGGCGCTGAATACCGGAATCACCGCGTCCTCAGAGGAACCCTGGCCCGCATGAGCATCGATGGCGCGCCCCGGACGCTGATCGAGAATGTCCGGGACGCCGACTGGGGGACCGGGAATGAGCTTGCCATCGTGCGCCGGGTCGGCGGCATCGACCGCCTCGAGTATCCCGTCGGGAACGTGCTCTACGAGACATCAGGCTACATCAGCGGTCCCCGGGTTTCCCCGGACGGAAAACAAGTGGCTTTCAACGACCACCAGTGGTGGCTGGATGATCGCGGCTGGCTCAAACTGGTCGACGAGGCGCGTCAGGTGACCACGCTCACCAAGGAGTTCTGGGCGATCCAAGGTGTGGTCTGGACGCCCGACGGGTCGAAAATTCTATTCGCAGGGGCCGATGGCAGCCCCAAACTCAGTCCCATGGTGGTCCGTCTGCGCGACACTCGGGTGCGACCTTTCCTGGCCGTGTCCAGCTCCACGACGATCCTCGATCTGGATGATTCGGGCCGCCTATTGGCCTTGGGCAACCGACACAGCTACGGTGTCGTGGCGCATCCCAAAAGCTCGAACGAGGACATCGACCTTTCCTGGCTGGACTCGAGCTGGGGGCCGACCCTGGCGCCGGACAACAAGACGCTTATTTTCTCCAATGGCTTCGGCGGATCGAATTACACGGTCGTGATGCGTACGACCGACGCCTCGCCGTTGACCACGATGGGGGAAGGCAATTTTCTGGAGCTATCCCCGGACGGGGCCTGGGTGACCGCCCAGATAGCCACGCCTCCGGGACTAGCTGTCTACCCCGTGGGAATCGGCGTCGAAAAGCATCTCGATCCGGGGCCCATCGTCCAGTTCCACGCGTCCTACTGGTTTCCCGACAGTGAGCATCTCCTGATCGTCGGCAACGAGGCCGATGGCCCGGCTCGTTGTTACCGGCAGGCTATTTCCGGAGGCGCCCCCGAAGCCCTTAACATCGAAGGAGCGGAAGATTTCTTCCGATTGACTCTCGACGGAACCGCCGTGCTGGGGCTTGGCCAGGACCAGGGCTATTACCTCTTTCCTCTCGACGGTGGCCCACCTCGTTCCCTGCCCGGCTTGCATTCGGGTGACCTTGTTCAGGCCTGGAATCGCGACGGATCCGCGGTTTATGTCATCGAGGATCGTCGGGTTCCGCAAACTCTGATCAAGGTGGACCTCGAAACCCAGGAACGAGATGCCGATTTCATGATCGGCCCTGAAAGGGAGTCAGGGCTCCTCTGGGTGAGAATCAACGGCCCCGTCTTCGATCCGGCCAACGGATACTCCTACGGATACCTGAAAAGCTTGTCCAGGCTGTTTGTTGTGGATGGGGCCAGGTGGTAGAATAACCTCCCATCCATCTTGCAGGGTCTGGGATATCACACGCAGTGGGGGGGATTCAGGTGGGGGGGCGAAGTGCCTCCCGGTTGTCTAGGAGGATTATCGACTTTTGACTATGGACACGTTTGGCAGGCAACCTCTTTCAGGAAGGGCTTGAGCGCTCCCATGAGCTTCTTTCTGTCGAATGGCTTCGTAACGAATCCATCGCAACCGGCAGCCAGGCATTTCTCCCGATCCTCAACCATTGCGTTGGCGGTCAAAGCGATGATCGGCATAGTGAACCCCTGATCCCTGAGATTCTTCGTTGCCTCGATACCATCGACTTCCGGCATCATCATGTCCATCAAGACGAGGTCGTAGGGGGTGCCGGATCTTTCGGCTTTCCATACCATATCATTTGCCTCGGCGCCGTTGTTGGCAACATGGGTGGTCAGGCCATCCTTGTTCAGAATCAGCTGGGTCAGTTTCTGGAGATAGGGGTTGTCCTCGGCCAGAAGGACGGATCCGACCAGGTTTTCGCTTCTGAAATCCTCTGGTTCAATCTCGGATTTGTCCCTGATGGCATCCTTTTGTCTCTCAATCATCCGCACACCGTCCAAAAGCCCTGCATTGATTGACAATCTGAAAATGCTGCCCTTTCCCAACTCAGATTGAACGACAATATCGCCGCCAAGCATGAGAGCCAACCGCCTGGAAATTGCTAATCCCAAACCTGTTCCCTCGAATCGCCGGGACGCGGAAGCATCCACTTGCATGAAGGGATCAAACAGCCGGTCCAGTTGTTCGGGAGGGATTCCAATACCAGTGTCATGGATGGAAAATTCCATCCAATTGGCAATATCATCCGGCTTGTAGGAAACCATGAGGGTAACCCTACCGGATTCGGTGAACTTGATGGCATTGCCCACGAGGTTGATCAGAATCTGGCGCAGTCGAAGCTTGTCGCTGGATACCATGCTGGGAAGGGGAAACTCAAACACGGTTTCCAACTCAATCCCTTGTTCCCTGGCGCGGACATCCATCAAGGTAGCAATTTCTTCCGCAACCTCGATCACCGAAAACGAAGATGGTTCGAACTGCAGCTGACCTGATTCGATCTTCGATAAATCCAGAATATCGCTGATGATCGTCTGAAGGAAGTGACCGTTTGTTTTTATGGTTTGGATGAATTCCGCCTTTTCTTTTTCCGGGATTGCGGGATCCTCCAGCAGGTCGGCGAAGCCCAGGATGGCCGACATGGGGGTACGAATCTCGTGGCTCATGTTAGCCAGAAATTCACTCTTGGCCTGATTTGCCTGCTTCAGGGCATTCATGCGAGAAGCATCCAGACGTTGGCGCGAGATGGATTCCATTGCCTTCGCCTGAAGACGGATGCGAATTTCCGTGGCCTTTAACTGCCCAAGGGTCATGTACAGGATCAGCAACACATTGGAGCTGCCGAAACCGATCAGGAGAACCCGGTTGGAATCAGCCCAAGGCCATAGGGTGGTAAAGTTATCCCGCAACATTGGCGAGATGGAAATAATCAAACCCACGATACTGAAAGCGGTAATGGACGAAAGCAGATACCAGTTACGTACTAACTGCTTCTCGAGACTCCTAATTTCCTGCCCGAAAAAAGGATTTGATGTATTCCCAGCTTCGTCCTTTTCACCGTTCATCCATAAAGTCCTTAATTGAGAATAGGATTTTCCCCTGCTGTTGCATATCGGCCATTATTTGGGATTCTGAACATATTGTGACGTAGGGGCTATCAAAACAAAGCGCCTCCACCCGATCGGCTGGAGGCGTTTTATTTTGGG
>CBDUDB010000173.1:0-6068 GCA_965365795.1 uncultured bacterium
CGCCGCCGAGGAAGAGAAGAAGGAGGACTAGTTCTCCGTTTTTCTTCCGGCGACATGTTTAACCCCCGGAGGACCCGTTCTGGCGGCGCCTCCGGGGGTTTTTTCTGGTTTTGCCGGACGGAGGCCGCCGAGCGCATCCCTGCTTGATCCTTGGCCCGATATCATCTAACTTCACCGGTGACTGAACCGTCCAAAACGGTCCCTGCGCCACTGAGGGATAGTTTTCGAATACCGGACCCGGTTCGTGGCCTGCCCGCTCTTGCCTTTGGTTGAGAATGGGCTGACGGTCGGATGGGTCCTTCTCCGACATACCCCATGGAGACCGCCACATGGCTGCAAGGACGCTGAATACGGCCGGGATCACCGGCGTCGGAATGAGTTTTCCCGAAAAACGGCTGACCAACGCCGACCTGGAAAAGATGGTCGAGACCAATGACGAGTGGATCGTCGAGCGCACCGGTATCAAGGAACGCCGGATCGCAGCTCCGGGCACCGGGGCCTCGGTGCACGGGGCCAAGGCCGCCGAGCAGGCCCTGGAGCACGCCGGCATCACCCCAGGTGACGTGGACATGATCATCGTCCCGACGGTGACCCCGGACATGGTCTTTCCACCCACGGCGGGCCTGATCCAGGAAAAGATCGGCGCCAAGAACGCCTGGGGTTTCGATCTCGAAGGTGCCTGCAGCGGGTTCATCTTCGCCTTGCAGAACGCTCGCGCCCAGATCGAGGCCGGTCACGCCAAGAGGGTGCTGGTTATCGGAACCGAGGTCATGTCCACTCTGGTGGATTACCAGGACCGCAACACCTGCATCCTGTTCGGCGACGGGGCCGGCGCGGTGGTGGTCGAAGAGATCGACGAAGAGCGGGTGGGAATCATCGACGCCCTCAATCGCCTGGACGGCAGCGGCGCCAAACATCTGAACATGGCCGGCGGCGGCAGTCTGAATCCCCCTTCGGTCGAGACTGTCGCCCAGGGGATGCACACCCTCTATCAGGAAGGCCGCGAGGTCTACAAGTACGCCGTCAAGGGCATGGCCGGCATCACCGCGGAAATCGTGAAAAAAAACGGTTTCACCGGCAGTGACGTGGATCTGTTCGTGCCCCATCAGGCCAATATCAGGATCATCGAGGCGGCTCAGCGCCGGGTTGGCCTGGAAGACCGGCAGGTTTGCATCACCATCGACCGATTCGGCAATACGACCTCGGCCAGCATTCCCTCGGCCCTGCGCGTGGCTCTGGACGAGGGCCGGCTGAAGGAAGGCCACCTTGTCGTTCTGTGCGCCTTCGGAGCCGGATTCACTTGGGGTTCAACGCTCCTGCGTTGGACCGCACCCTAGGGAATTGACCAAATGATCGAAGTCCAGGGACTGGCCCGCCGCTACGGATCGACCCGGGCGCTTGTCGACCTTTCCTTCAAGGTCGCCAAGGGCGAGGTGGTGGGATTCCTCGGCCCCAACGGCGCCGGCAAGTCGACCACCATGAAGATTCTCACCTGCTCCCTGGCCCCCAGCGCCGGAACCGCCAAGGTGGCGGGTTTCGACATTCTGGATCAGCCCATCGACGTACGGCGGCACATCGGATTCATGCCCGAGCATGTGGCCCTGTACACCGATCAGCCCGTCATCGGTTTTCTGCATTTCGTGGCCGAACTGAAGGGTGTGGCCGGCGACAGGGCGGCCGCCCATGTGAACGGCATCGTCGAACAGACCGGCCTCGGCGAGGTCCGGCACAAACTGGTGGGCAATCTATCTCACGGTTTTCGCAAGCGGGTGGGATTGGCCCAGGCCCTTATCTCGGATCCCGAGGTGCTGATCCTCGACGAACCCACCAGCGGTCTGGACCCTCATCAGATCGTGGAGATCCGCCAGCTCATCAAGGGTTTCCGCGGGCAGCGCACGGTTCTGCTCAGCAGCCACATCCTGTCCGAAGTCAGCGCCATCTGTGAACGGGTGCTGATCCTGGACAAGGGACGTCTCGTGGGCGAAGAAAGTGCCGACGGACTGGCTCAAGCGGGTGCCGCCTCCGCACTGGGCGCCACCAGTACGGTGGTCCTGTCCTGGGACGGCGACCGCCCGTCCGTGGCCGAGGCCCTGGCCCTGGTGGCCGGCGTCGACGAAGTGGTCGTCACGGACGATGGGGCTGAAGTGATCATCGCCGGCAACCCGGTGGTGGTCCGTCCCAAACTGGTCGAGTCGGTGCTCCAGGCCGGGGGCCAGCTGCAGAACATCCAGGACAAGGGCCCCAGCCTGGAGGACCTGTTCCTGAGGTTGACCGGCGCTGATCGCCCTCCTTACGACGACCCCGGGAGGGATGAATGAGGCAGTTGCGGGCTATTGTCGGCCGTGAAACGGGCGCTTTTTTCAAGAGCGCCATGGCGCCCATGGTGCTGACGGGTTTTCTGGTGACGGTCGGGATTTTCTTCACCATCTTTCTGTATGGTTACAGCGACATGTCCCTGACCGCCCTGCAGAGTCCCCGTAGCGGCAACTACATGAACCTGGCCGAGGGCATTTTCCGGCCCATGGTCAGCAACGCCATCTTTTTCCTGCTGTTTCTGATGCCGGCCATAACCATGCGGCTCTTTTCGGCCGAGTTCCGTTCGGGGCGCTTCGATCTGATCGCCAGCTGGCCGGTGGCCGACCATATCTGGGTGCTGGGCAAATGGATGTCCGCCTGGCTGGCCGCCGGGGTGATGATCCTGGCCAGCGTGGCCTATTTCGGGGTGGTCTGGTTTCTGGGTTCGCCCGAAATCGGGCCGGCGGTCGTGGCGGTGTTGGGTCAAATACTGTTCGTGGGCTGCCTGGCGGCTTGGGGCACGTTGGCCTCGAGTCTTTTCACCCATCAGATGGTGGCCTACTTCCTGGCCTTCCTGTGGTTCATGTTCCTGTTCATCGTCGGCGCCCTGGAGCGTTACCTGTCCGGATTGCTGGGGGCCGTCACTCACGAGTTTTCCTTGCTGTTCCATTTCGAACGGTTCAGCCGCGGGGTGGCCGACTCCCGGGATCTTCTCTACTTCGTCTTGATGACCGTGATTCCTCTCTTTGCCGCCACCGCGGTGGTGGCGGGTCGGCGTATGCCCGCCAAGCGGCGATTTGCCCAGTGGATCCCGACCCTGTTGGTGGTGGTCCTGGCGGTGGTGGTCTATATCCTGGGCCAGACCTGGGTGGGGGCCTGGGACCTGACCGGTAACAAGCGGTACAGCCTGGCGCCCCAGACCCTGCAGGTCCTGGACGCCCTGCCAGAAAATCTCACAAAACTCAAAGCCGATGCCGAGGCCGCCGCCGACCCCATTGGCGATGTGGACCAGGTCCGGGTCCTGGCCTTCTACCAGCGTCTGGATCCCGCCCGGGAAATCACCGAGTCCCTGCTGAAGGCGTTCGCCCAGCGATCGAACCGTTTCCAGTTCGAGTTCATGGACCCGGATACCGAACTGGAGTTGGTGCGCCGGTACCAGATCACCGCCACGCGGACGGTCGTGGTCAAGGTAGCCGACCGTTACGCCACCCTGCTGCAGCCCGAGGAAAGCGCGCTGGTCAGCGCGGTCTACCGTCTTTCCACGGGCAAACTGGCTCGGGTCTGTCAGCTGATGGGCCACGGGGAACACCAGATCAGCAGCGATGAACGGTCGGGATACTCGTCCTATGATCTTCTTTTGGGGGACCAGGGTTATGATGTGCGCTCCTTGAACCTGACCGAAGCGCCCAAAGTGCCCGAGTCCTGCGATGTCCTGGTGATTGCCGGACCCCGTCTGGAACCCGAACCGCAAGAGCTCGAGGCCATCGAAGGCCATCTTGCCAGGGGCGGTTCGGTGCTGGCCATGTTTGATCCGCCGACCCCCAGCGGTTGGGTGGATTGGATGGCCAATTGGCGGGTCGGTCTGACGGGCGATGTTTTGATCGCCGTGGATAGGGTTGGCGCCCAGCGGGGCATCAGTGCGCGAACCATTGTGGTCGAAGAGGGTTACGGTGACCATGAAGTGGTCAAATCCCTGCAGGGCATGCCGTCGATCTATCCTCTGGTCCAGGCCCTGACACCGGTGGGTGAACCCGACAGCGTGACCGTGGGCGCGGTCATCATGCAGAGCAGCGATCAGACCTGGTCCGAATCCGATCCCGACACCCGGTTTTTCGGGCGGCCCAGCTACAACCGCGAGGTGGACGGCAAGGGCCCCCTGCCCATAGGAATGGTTCTGGAGATCAAACTGGGCTCCGGTGAAATCCGGCCCGGCCGCATGGTGGTGATCGGCAACTCCGAGTTCATCAACAATGCCAACGTCAAGATGGCCGCCAATCGCGACGTGGTGCTCAACGCCATCGGTTGGCTGGCGCGGGAAGAAGGGCTCATTCAGATCCGAGGTAAGGACCCCTTGAGCCAGCCGGTGGTGCTGTCCCAGGAAACCAAGGATATCCTGGGCTGGGGCTCGATCCTGGGTTGGCCGCTTTTTGTGGGCAGCCTGGCGCTGGCCTTCATGTTGATTCAAAGGCGTGAAAAGGACGGTCCCGCTTGACCGGCCGGCCCTTCAACCGGAGTGGGGCTGCGCCTCGATCCGTCTTGATCCTGACCCTTCTGTTGCTGGTTGCCGCCGGGGCTCTGTTTCTGGTCAAAAACCGAAAAACCGCCCCTGATTTCACCCTGGGCGGCCCTCTGTTCCCGGTTGCCATTGACGATATCGAAGGCTTGCTGGTCACACGGCAAGGGGCCCAGTTCCGCCTGGACCGCCACCCGGGAAAGACCTGGTCCCTGTCCGGAGCCGTTGTCGATTACGTGGATTCCCTGGCGGTTGGCAAGTTGCTGGAAACCCTGACCACCTCTGTTGGCGGCCCGCTGCTGCCTGGGACCGAGATTGAAGACCGCCGGTACGAATTCAACGGCCCCGAGGCCATCCGTCTGACGGTTTTTCGGGTCGGGGGCCAGCCCCTTTCCCTGGCCCTGGGAACGGCCAACCCGGTTGCGGGCAACTACTATGCCTCCGGGGTGGGGCGTGACGCCTGCTTCCAGGTTCCCGCCGGTTTGCGCCTGGCTCTTTCGGAATTGCCCATCGCTGTTCAGGCCCGCGGGCTTTTGCCGGGGGTCCGGCGGGACCAGGTCGACCGGGTGGATCTGAGCCGAACAGACCGGGACTTCGTGATCCAGCGGCGCGAAGGTCGCTGGTGGCTGAAAATGCCCCCCGAAGGTCCGGCCTACCTTGGTCCGGAGGTCCGGGATTACCAGGCCATGTACTCCGACCGCCGGACCACCGATGGCCAAGGGGTCTGGATCCTGGCTTCAGACGCGGCGATGGGCCAATTGATCTACGAGGTGAGCGAAATCATCGTGAGGGACATCAAGTCTCCCGCCGAGAGTGCAGGTCTGCTGGAGGCCTGGGATCTGGAGCCCCCCTGGCGAAGGGTGGTTCTGACCGGCCAAGGACTCAATCCCGATCCGACCGCGGCAGGACCCGACCGGATGGTCATCGCTTTCGGGCCGGCGTTGAACGAGAATACCGTGCCGGTCCTGCGTCGTGGCAACGTGCTGGTCACCGACGGGGAAGCTCTCCAGGTGCTGGAACAGCCTCTGGGAATCCTGGCCCACCGCACGGCCCTGACATTCCTGGCCCTGAAAGCCGATGAGATGGAACTGCGGCGCGAAGGACAGCTGCTGCTGCGGGGCGAGCGGACGGGGGTCGCACAAACCACCGAAGGACGATCGGCCTGGATAACGGTATTTCCTCCCGCGGGCCAGTCCGATCTGGCCGAGAAGGACCGGTTGAGTTTCAGTCCGACCATGGCCGTCAACCTGGACCGGATGGAAGTTTTGGCCGTCCTGCCTCCGACGACGGATGCCGCGGTCCTGGCCGACCGGGAAAGAGTCACCATCACCCTCAAGTTCGGGACCGGTGAAGAGGTCCGCACCGAAATGTTCGACGTGGGGTACTTGGTTGAAGATCGCTTGCCGGACGGCTCGGCTGCTTTGATTCCCGGGGCCGACCGGTCCCCACCGGTGGGTTTGTGGTTCCCGGCCACCGGAAAGCTGTTGCAGGTTCGCAACCAGATCGTCGTGACCGCCAGGAACCTGAAATCCTACGCCGG
>CBDUDB010000174.1:0-6013 GCA_965365795.1 uncultured bacterium
GTGCCTGACGTAACCACTAGAAGATCCTCCCGATACTGCCACCGGAAAGGTATTTTATGTCCGAAGCAAGCCTGGTGATCTGTACCAGCCCGGCCAGGACCGTCTTGGAAAAATAGGCAAAATCACCGATCCGGGAGCGTGGGACATAGATCAAATCAAAAGGCTTGATTTGGATGGTGGCCAAGCCTGCCGAAGCCACGGAAGAGAAGCTACCCATGTCGATTTCCTGGACCAGGTAACCATCATTTGTCATCCTGACCAGGACTGTGCCTTCTTTCGATGCATGATCGGAAAATCCTCCGGCGACGGTGATCGCACCAAGCATATCGATCCCTCCGGAGGGAAGCTGATGCATACCCGGGTTCCTGACCTCACCCATCACATAGACCCTGCGGCCCTGGGTTTCCTTTATAATAATGGACAGATTTGGTTCCAGATAATCCTTCGCATAGGCGCGGGTTACAAGGGAATCCGCCTCGGTCATGGTCAGGCCGGCAACCTCGATCCTGTCCACACCCACCAGATTGATCGCCCCATCATGGAGAACCACCACATTATCCTGGTTCAGATCCCTCTGATAGGAGAACGCCACCCCCAGGACATCCCCCTCCTGGATCTGGTACTCGTAGTTTGATCCGGCGTCGATCTCCTGCTTCTGCTCGGGTGTGAACTCGACGAAATTGGACCGAACCACATCGGAGGTTCCACCACAGCCGCCAAGCACCGCCAGCAGGACGATCCCGAGAATCATCGAAGGAATAGACCACCATTTTCCGCGCATCATCATTTCCACCTAGAGTCGGTCGTAGATGACCTTGGGCAAATCAAAGGTCCTGCGGTTGATAACGGTGCCCAGCAAGTGGACACCCTTGTCTTTCAACCCCTGAATTCCGTGTTCGATCACTTCCACCTTGAGGTACTTCTGTTCGATGACCAGCAGGAATCCGTCCGATCCTGCGGCCATCAGGGCCGAGTCGGTCGAATTCAGCACCGGCGGAAGATCGAGGATGACAAAATCGAACCGGCCGGCCAGCTTCCCCAGCAACTGGCCGTACTTCCGGTCCGCGAACAGTCCGCGGGCCTCCTGTAGATTGTGGCCCGCGGGAATGAGCAGGGGGTTGTCCGAGGCGACGAGGTCATCCACCCTTTCCGGATGCTGCAACAAGTCGCTCAAGGTGTGCCGATCCTGTCCCATCAACTTTATCTGGGGATCTTTGAAGTTGCCGTCGACCCAGGCTACCCTCTGGTGGTAGACCGTTGCCAGGTAACAGGCCGTATGGTAGGAGACGAAACTCGCGCCTTCGCCCGCGGCCGAAGACCCGAAGGTTAGCACGGTGCCCCGAGTATCCCGCCTGAGTCCGAGCAGCCTGTTGGCCAGCTTGTTGAAGTCGTCTTTCTGGCTGCCTTGGGGGGAGGGATACAGGGATATCGACCCAGCCTTCCCTATTTCCAGGGATAGGTCGGGCAAATGGCCGACTTTTTTCCTGTAGGCATCGAATATTTTGGACACGCGGCAACTCCATCAAAGAAACCAGGGATCAATCCCATACCAATTTCCGGCACCAGGTTGAAACTACCAATCCACCGGAATGAACAGGGCATAGAAATAGACCCGATCCCGATGGTTATATCGTTCGCAACCGTATTATCTTTACCAATTTTGCCGGATGGACCCCCACAAAGACCTGGCGGAAGGGCAAGCAATGATCAAATTAGTTTTCTTTTTAAACTTGTCAAACATTACCGGATGGATATCCCCTGAATTAAATGCCGTTTAGCCCGTTATAAAGGGGCCGGGGTCTGGCTGAACCGGACCCCGACAGTATCTAACTAACCA
The DNA here is from genome assembly GCA_965365795.1 of uncultured bacterium. Lineage (GTDB taxonomy): Bacteria > Krumholzibacteriota > Krumholzibacteriia > LZORAL124-64-63 > LZORAL124-64-63 > JAGLCY01. The sequence continues at coordinate 1,838 of CBDUDB010000174.1, forward strand.
GAATTATATCAGTTCCCGGGTTATTTTGCCACCTTTTTGACTTCCGCGATCACCAGATCGACGTCCTCGTCGGTCAGATCGCCGTGCATGGGCAGGCTGACGATTTTGCCCGCCATGGCGGTGGCCACCGGGAACTGCTCCGCTTTGTACCCCAGATGGGCGTAGGCGGGGGTTGCCGGCAGAGGCACCGGATAATGGATTCCGCTGGCGATTCCCTGCTCCTGCAGATGATTCATGAGCTCTTCACGGTTGTTCACCTGGATCACGTACAGGTGGAAGACATGGCGGACATGCTCCACGGTCACAGGGGTCACGCAGACATCCTTCAGGCCCTCGCTGTACCGGGCCGCAACTTCGATCCGGCGGTGGGTCCACGTATCGAGATGGCGCAGCTTGACCGACAGCACCGCGCCCTGGATCCCGTCCAGGCGGCTGTTCACGCCTTCGAAGTCGTGCTGATATTTCACGTTGCTGCCATGGTCACTGAGTTTGCGGATCCGGGTGGCCAGCTTTTCGTCGTCGGTGACGATGGCGCCGGCGTCACCGTAGGCGCCCAGGTTCTTGCCCGGATAGAAGCTGAAACAGGCCGCCTTGCCGAAGTTGCCGATCTTCTGGCCCTTGTAGGTGGCGCCGTGGGCCTGGGCGGCGTCTTCGATGATGGCCAGGCCGTGCTTTTCCGCGATCTTTCGAATCGGGTCCATGTCCGCGGGTTGTCCGTAAAGGTGCACCGGAACAATGGCCTTGGTCTTGGCGGAAATGGCGGCTTCGATCTTGGTCGGATCGATGTTGTAAGTTACCGGGTCGCAGTCGACAAAAACCGGCGTGGCCCCCGTCCAGCCGATGCCCTCGGCCGTGGCGATGAAGGTGTTGGCCGCGGTGATGATCTCGTCCCCGGGGCCGAAACCCAGGCTCTGCATGGCCATGAACAGGGCGTCGGTGCCGTTGCCGCACCCGATGCAGTGCTCCGCCCCGATATAGGCCGCGAAGTCCGCCTCGAATGACCGCGAATTGACAAAAGCACAGCTTTCCACCACTCCGGCAATGGCCTGATCCACTTCGGTCTTGATGGTCTGGTACTGGGCCTTGAGATCTACGAAGTTGATTTTCATTACCGGGCTCCTTGACAATTCCGGCGGCGAAAAAAAGGGTCCCCAAGGGGTTCCCCGGGCAATCAGGGTTTAATATGATGCACCTGGAGCCATCCTCAAAGGCAGAAAATCGAAATCCCTCCTTGTCCCGGCAATGACCAGGGTTCGCATCCGGACCCCGGATATGCTAAATTCAGGCTCGTTTTGATGGGCCAAATTCCGATCACACAGGCCAATCATTTTGTTTCCCCTGGGCAACCGACAGGATAATCCCGGTATGTTATTATATCGCAGCGTGTTGCTTGTTTTTCTGGGCAGCCTGATGGGAACTGGGCCGCTGGCTGCGGCCGTCCTGAGTATCTCCGGCGGTGAGGACGTCAAACCCCCCACCCCGGATTATGTTTATACTCGGGCGCCCTTTGACTGCACGCCACGGCTGGTTCTGAATCTCAACGTCGGCCTGGCGGACAGTCTGGTTGACGACACCACCGGCGGCACCAACCTTATCAATTCCTATCCCTGCGCCCCCTGGCTGGAAATGGGTCCGGAGCACATCTACCAGCTGGAGGTAGCAACCGGCGACACCCTGGAGTTCTGGGCGGGGTTGCGGAATGTGGACCTCTTGATCGATCACGACCTGTTCCTGCTGAACGGGTGCGATACCGATTTGTGTCTCATCGGCGTCAACACGGAATTTACCGCCGTATTGACCGGCGGGACCTACTATCTGATCGTGGACGGGGCCGGCGGCAGCCAGCCGGACGAAGGGCCCTATACCGTTCAATACACCACCCGGACTGTCGGGGTCGACCAGCAGGCCTGTGAAGCCGGCTTTGCTACCGTGGTGGACATCAACCAGCCTGAAACCACTTTCGACGACAACCTTTTCGAAAACGACAACTTCGTCCAGAGTTTTTCCTGCAGCCCCACCCTGTTGAGGGGCGGGGAAGCCTGGTACACCTTGACCCTGCCCCCACCGGTGGGCAACCAGTTCGGCGGTCAGGATTTCAGCCAGTTCAAGGTCGAATTCACGGTACTGGCCCCTACTCTCGATGTCGCCCTGTGGTTGTTCGACGGCTGCGGCATCAATCCCACTTGCTTGGATTACGCCAATGACCGGATCGGCGGCATCGGGGAAACCCTGACCTATCGCAACGAGACCGACCAGGCGAAGACGGTATATCTCGCGGTGGACTGCTGGCGCCCGCCCACTGAATTGGGAACGGGATATTTCACCCTAAATTTCACCAGCGATATCATTGTCCCGGTGGAAAATACCTCGTTTGGGTCCCTGCGCTCGCTATATCGGTAACAGCGGGGTTGACCTGGCCCATCCTGGTAAATTACTGTTTCAGTCCTCGCAGCTCCCGAGAAAACGCCGGAATCAAGGGATTTGCCACACCCGGAAGGATCCGTGAATGGCCGTACTCCAGAAAAAGCGAACTGAAAAAAACGCCCAGACCATGGCCGCCAATCAGCGCGAGATCTCCATCAGCGAGTTCTTCACCAAGAACCGCCACCTGCTGGGATTCGATTCGCCCGCCAAGGCCCTGCTGACGACCATCAAGGAAGCCGTGGACAATAGCCTCGATGCCTGTGAAGAGGCCGGCATCGCGCCCGTTCTGGAAGTGGAAATTCGTCCCGACAAACCCGTAAACCTGGGCCTGGAGATGAGCGGTACCGAAGCGGCTACCGTGGAGACCAGCGGGAAAAACGGCAAAACGGCCAACGGCGCCAAGCCCGGCTCCAAAAACGAGGAACTCTACAAGATCATCATCGAGGACAACGGTCCCGGGATCGTGAAAGCCCAGATCCCCAAGATCTTCGGCAAGCTCCTTTACGGATCGAAATTCCATTCGCTGAAACAGAGTCGCGGCCAGCAGGGCATCGGCATCTCGGCCGCCGGCATGTACGGCCAGTTGACCACCGGCAAGCCCGTGACGATCTACAGCCGCACGGGCAAGAAAACACCGGCCCATCGATTCAAGATCATGCTCGACATGAAAAAGAACGAACCCAACATTTTGACCGGCGAGGAGACCATCTGGGAAAAGGACCACGGCACGCGCATCGAGATCCACCTGACCGGCAGTTACAAGCGCGGTCAGCATTCGGTGGACAACTATCTCGAGCAGACCGCCATCGCCAACCCGCACGTACATCTGACGTACCGCAATCCCAAGGGCGAGGCGATCGTCTACCAGAACGCCACCAAGATTTTGCCCCCAGAGGCGGTGGAGATCAAACCCCACCCCTACGGCGTGGAACTGGGCATCCTGGCCCGCATGCTCAAGGAAACCAAGAGCCGGAATATCAACGCGTTTTTGAAGGATGAATTCTGCCGTGTGGGGCCCAAAACCGCCGAGCAGATTCTCGCCGGAGCGAAACTGCCCCCGCGAAAAAATCCCAAGCGTCTGGTCCGCGACGACATCCAGAAGCTGCTCGAGGGAATCGCCGAGACGAAAATCGCCGCGCCACCGACCGATTGTCTTTCCCCCATTGGTGAGGACCTGGTGATGGCCGGGCTCAAAAGCGGGGTCGAGGCCGAATTCTACACCTCGGTCACCCGGCCGGCCGCCGTGTATCGGGGCAATCCCTTCCAGATAGAGGTCGGCCTGGCCTACGGCGGCAAACTGCCCGGCGACGAACTGGCCAAGGTGATGCGTTTTGCCAACCGTGTTCCGCTGCTGTACCAGGCTTCGGCCTGCGCCGTGCACAAGGCCGTGCTGACCAGCAACTGGCGCAGTTACGGTCTTCAGCAAAGCCGGGGCGCCTTGCCCACCGGCCCGCTGGTGATCCTGATCCACATGGCTTCGGTGTGGGTGCCGTTCACCTCCGAGAGCAAGGAGGCCGTGGCTCACTATCCCGAGATCATCAAGGAAATGAAGCTCGCCCTCCAGGAGGCCGGGCGGCGTCTGGGCAAACACGTCAAACGGCAAGCCCGCGAAAAAGACGAACTCAAGAAACAGAGCTACATTCAGAAATACATCCCCCACATCGGGGAAGCGCTGCAGGAAATCCTGGCGATTTCCGACGCGGAAAAGGAAGAGGTCATCACCACGCTGACCGACACGCTTGAGCGCAGCCG
>CBDUDB010000175.1:0-5907 GCA_965365795.1 uncultured bacterium
TTACCTGGCCGGTGACCGGCAGTCCGGCCCACAGGGAGCCCGCACGATCGCTTTCGCCCAGGGGTTTCCAACGGTACTGAGCCGTGGGATCGAACAGGACGATGTCGGCGTCAAATCCCGGTGCCAGCTGGCCCTTGCGGCCAGCCAGGCCCATCATGGCGGCGGGCCGGTTGCAGCAGGTCTCAATCCAGCGACCCGGGCTCATTTTCCCCGTGGCCACGGCCAGGGTGTGGCTGACGACCATCCTCTCGGCGACACCTCCGCACCCGTTGGGCACGCGGGGGAAACCTCCGGCCGAGGCCTCCGCCTTCACCTTCAACGAAAATTCGCAGTGATCAGTGGATAGAAAATCGAGTTCCCCGGCCGCCAGACCCGTCAACAAGTCCGCCCCGTTGTGCGCAGCTCGCAGGGGAGGGGAACAGATCGCTCCCAAGGCGGCTTCGTGGCCGCCTTCATAAAGGCCGGCATCGGCGAACAGGTGATGCAGGCAGACTTCTCCGACCAGCCGCTTGTTGGTTCGGCGGGCCTTCTTCAACAGTTCCAGGGAGCGGGCCAGGCTCATGTGCACGATCGTCAGGGGGCATCCTGTTTCGACCGCCAAAGCCAAAACGGCGGCCACCGCTTTTTCTTCGGACTCATCCGGATGGGCCAAAGGGTGCCAACATGGTGCGGTGCGCCCGGTGTCCAGCAGAACCTTTTCGGCGGCGGCGTTCATCTCGCCGTCTTCGGCGTGGACCAGGAGCATGGCGCCCGCACCGTGAACCGCTTCCATCAGCCGCGTCATTTCCACCGGGGACAACATCAGCCGACCCTTGTAGGCCAAAAACCCCTTGAAGGTGGGGAAGCCTTGACCGACCAGATCCGGAATCTCGGCCAGGCGGTCGTCGGCCACATCGGTCACCGTGACGTGCAGTCCGTAATCGCACAGGATTTGGCCGTCGGCCATACCTCGCCATTTGGCGACGGCTTCAGGCAGGGGTTCGCCCACGGCCGGATTGGCGAAATCGATGATCGTTGTGGTTCCGCCCAGTAGCGCAGCGGCGGAACTTTCGCGCCACCCGAGGCTGGTCAAACCACTCCCCAGAGGCATGCCGAAATGGGTGTGGACGTCGACCCCGCCGGGCAGGAGCCACAGGCCGGACGCATCCACAACCGAATGATCTTCAACCGCTTGGCCCGGTTCGGTCAAAGCGGTGATAGTCGATCCGGTGATTACGAGATCGGCCGGCCGGACGCCGGTATCGGTGATAATGCTGCCGCCGGTGAAAATCATGTTCTAATGAATACTTGTTTCCTTGGGGCACCACCAGTATTTTCGCAGCCGATTCAGCCCACCATGGTTTCGCTGTTTCAGAAAGGTTTGACCATGAAAATTCTCAGTTATGTTTTGATCATCGCCATGCTCGTGGGCATGGTCGGCTGCGCCAGCATGAGTAACAAGGAGAAGGGTGCTGTCATCGGCGCCGGTTCAGGAGCCGCGGTTGGCGGGGCCATCGGCAGCCAGACCGGCAACACGTTGCTGGGCGCCATCATCGGAGCCGCCGTCGGTGGGGCCGCCGGGGCGTACATCGGCAACTACATGGACGACCAGGCCGAGGAGATCGAGCGCGACCTCGAAGGCGCCACCGTCGAAAGGGTGGGCGAAGGCATCAAGATCACCTTCGACTCGGGGATCCTGTTCGACACCGACAGCGCGACTGTCCAGGACGCCGGTCAGGTGAACCTGGCCAACCTGGCCGAAATCCTCAAGAAATACGAGGACACCGACATCCTCATCGAGGGGCATACGGACGCCACCGGTTCCGAGGAATACAATCTTACTCTGTCTGACGACCGGGCCCAATCCGTGGCCACTATCCTGGAAGGGTCGGAAGTTGCCGGGGGCAGGTTCACGATCAACGGTTACGGCGAATTGCAGCCCGTGGGCGACAACGATACGGTCGATGGTCGGCAGGCCAACCGGCGGGTCGATATCGCCATCATGGCCAACGACGACCTGAAGGACGTGGCCGAAAAGAAGACCGAAGGCTAATTCCCTCCCTTTTGATGACTGTAGACCCTGCCGGCGGCAGGGTCTATACTCCCCTGCGACATATCACTACGAGGTCCATCGGCCCGGGAGCGCTGCTTCCGGATCGATGCCTGTCGCCGTCAAGGAGCCGGGATGAAACGGATCACCAGCCGCATCAACACCCAGGACGCCACCTTCAAGGAAAACGACAAGCTCAACCGGGAGCGGGCCGCCGATCTGGCCGCTCTTCTGGGGAACATCCACCGCGGGGGTAGCGACAAAGCCCGGGAGCGCCACCTGTCCCAGGGCAAGTTGATGGTCAGGGATCGGATCGAAGCTGTCCTGGATCAAGGTTCACCCTTTCTCGAACTGTCTCCCCTGGCGGCCCACGGGGTCTACGAGACCGAGGTTCCCGCCGGCGGTGTGATCACGGGGATCGGCCAGGTCCACGGCCGGCAGGTGATGATCGTGGCCAACGACGCCTCGGTCAAAGGGGGCACCTACCTGCCTCTTACCGTCAAAAAGCACCTCAGGGCCCAGGAGGTCGCCAAGGAGAACCGGCTACCCTGCGTTTACCTGGTGGATTCAGGCGGGGCGTTTTTGCCCATGCAGGACGAAGTTTTCCCCGACCGCGAGCATTTCGGTCGCATCTTCTACAACCAGGCCACCATGAGCGCCCTGGACATTCCCCAGATCAGCGCGGTGCTGGGTTCCTGTACCGCCGGCGGGGCCTACGTGCCGGCCATGAGCGACGAGGTGGTGATCGTCAAAGAACAGGGCACCATTTTCCTGGGGGGGCCGCCCCTGGTGAAGGCGGCCACGGGCGAGGAGGTCACTGCCGAGGATCTGGGTGGGGGCGATGTGCACACGCGGGTCAGCGGGGTGGCCGACCATCTGGCCAACGACGACGCCCATGCCCTGAGAATTGTCCGGGACATCATCGAAAATCTGGGACCGCGCCAATCGGCCGGCGGTCCCTGCGACGCTCCGGAACCACCCCATTACGATCCCGAGGAACTCTACGGTGTGGTCAGCCACGACCCGAAGTTTCCCTTCGACATCCGCGAAGTCATCGCCCGTCTGGTCGACGGCAGCCGGATGCACGAGTTCAAACCCCGCTACGGAACCACCCTGGTGACCGGGTTCGCCCGTTTGCACGGGTACAGCGTGGGCATCGTGGCCAACAACGGTATCCTCTTCAGCGAGGAAGCCCTGAAGGCTACGCATTTCATCGAGCTGTGCAATGCCCGCCGCATTCCCCTGCTGTTTCTGCAGAACATCACGGGCTTCATGATCGGCAAGAAGTACGAACACGGCGGCATCGCCAAGGACGGCGCCAAGATGGTCAACGCCGTCAGCAACAGCACCGTGCCCAAGTTCACCGTGGTGATCGGCGGTAGTTACGGGGCCGGCAACTACGGTATGTGCGGCCGGGCCTATCAGCCGCGCCTTCTTTTCATGTGGCCCCAGGCAAAGATTTCCGTAATGGGGGGCGAGCAGGCGGCCGGCGTATTGTTGACCGTCAAGAAGGAACAGGTGGCGCGGGCCGGCGGCAGCCTTACCACCGAAGAGGAAAAGGCCATCGTCGATCCCATCCTGGCCAAGTACGAGACCGAGGGGCATGCCTATTACAGCAGCGCCCGCTTGTGGGACGACGGGGTCCTGGACCCGGTGCAGACCCGCGACGTCCTGGGCCTGGGGTTGGCCATGTCCCTGAATGCCCCGATCCCACCTGTCAAATTCGGAATCTACCGGATGTAGGAGAGACGAGATGGCGATACATCAGGAAATTGCCGGGCGCGTGCTTGTGGTGACCATTGACAACCCCGAGGTAAAGAATGCCTTCGACAAGCAGACCATCGCCGCCTTGAGCGACCTGTTCGAGTCGGTGGCCTACCGGGATCCCCTGCCGGTGGATCCAGGCAAGGCCCTGGCGCCCGATGGAAGTCTTGATATCGGCCCGGGTGGGCGATTTCGTCCCCATGTCGTGGTGCTGCGGGCCACCGGCGACGTATTCTGCTCCGGCGCCCACCTCGGCGAGATGAAACAGATGGGCCAAGCCGATTTCCAGGAGAATCTGGCCGCCGCCCTGGATATGGGTGGCATGTTTCGGGCGGTGAGAAACTGTCCGGCCCCGGTGGTGGCGCGGGTGCAGGGCCCGGCCTTCGGTGGTGGCGTGGGACTGGTGGCCGCCTGCGACATCGTGGTGGCCGCTTTCCAGTCCCGTTTTTCCTTTTCCGAGGTGCGGCTCGGTTTGGTTCCCGGCGTGATATCCCCCCTGGTCATCAGCCGCATTGGCCAGGCCGCCACCCGTCACTATTTCCTGACCGCCGAGGTGATCGACGGGGCTGAAGCCTACCGCATCGGACTGGTGGACAGGTTGGCCGCCGACGGAGAACTCGACGTCCTGTTGGAGTCCACCGTCAAGTCCCTTTTGATGGGGGGCGCGGCAACTTTGGGCCTTTGCAAGAGCTTGCTTGAGGGCGTGGAATCGCTGGGGTTTATCCGCAGCGGCGAGCTGGCCGCACGCATGATCGCCGAAGCCCGCACCAAGCCTGAAGCCCAGGCCGCTTTGGATTCGTTCCTGGCCAGGGAAAAAACACCATGGGCCCAAGACGTGAATTGGGTCTTGCCCGGCAGCGAAGGCGGAAAAAAATGGGTTTAGACAAGGACATTCGTCCCATCGGCAGAGTCCTGGTGGCCAACCGGGGTGAAATCGCGGTCCGGGTGATTCGGGCCTGCCGCGAGCTGGGGATCGGCACCGTGGCCGTTTGCTCCGAGGTGGACCAGCACGCCCTTCATGCCGAATTGGCCGACATCACGGTGGTCATCGGACCGGCCGAACCGGGTGAGTCCTATTTGCGAATGGACCGCATCCTGGAAGTGGCCGCCGAAACCGATGCCGACGCCATCCATCCGGGCTACGGCTTCCTGGCTGAAAACGCCGCTTTCGCCCGGGCTTGCGACACCGCCGGGGTCATTTTCATCGGTCCTTCGGCCGAAGTCATCGAACAGATGGGGGAAAAGACCGCCGCCAGGGCCATCATGGAAAAGGCCGGTGTGCCGGTGGTGCCGGGAACGCTCCTGCCCAAGCCCGACTCCGAGGGCCGGTATCCCGAAGCCGAGGTACGGGCCGCCTGCGACAAGGTGGGGTACCCCCTGATGGTCAAGGCCGCTTTCGGTGGAGGCGGCAAGGGCATGCGCCTGGTGGAAACGCCGGACGAGGTGGTGCGCGCCTGCGAGGGCGCCGCCCGCGAGGCCCAAGGCGCCTTTGGCAACGGAACCGTCTACGTGGAAAAATTCATCGAAACTCCCCGGCATGTGGAGTTCCAGATTTTCGGCGACAGTCACGGCCACCATGTCCACCTGTTCGAACGGGAGTGTTCGATCCAGCGGCGCCACCAGAAGATCATCGAAGAAACACCCAGCCCCGCCCTGACGCCCGCCTTGCGGGAAAAGATGGGCCAGGCCGCAGTGGCCGCTGCCCGGGCGGTGGATTATCAGGGGGCGGGCACGGTGGAGTTCTTGCTCGGTCCGGACGGCGATTTCTACTTCCTGGAGATGAACACGCGACTGCAGGTGGAGCACCCGGTGACCGAACTGGTGACCGGCACCGATCTGGTCCGTACCCAGATCCGGGTGGCCGAAGGGCATCCGTTACCCTGGGCCCAGGAGGATCTCACCACGAGGGGCCACGCCATCGAGTGCCGGGTCTACGCCGAAGATCCCGCCGAAGGTTTCATGCCCTCGCTGGGGAAAATTCTTCTGATGCACGAACCCGATGGCCCCGGTGTGCGAATCGACAGCGGCATCCGCCAGGGCGACGAGGTGAGCATGTTCTATGACCCGATGATCTCCAAGCTCAGCCTCCATGGCGAAAGTCGGGGCGCCGCGAT
>CBDUDB010000176.1:0-5878 GCA_965365795.1 uncultured bacterium
CTGGTCCTCGAAGTTCAGCTGGTTCAGCTCGCAGCCTTCGCAGCCGGTGAAATCGAAAATCGCGACCCTCGGCTTGGCGGCCATCACAATGCCTCCTGAAGGGATTTGATGTCCGGATAGTGGTAGACCGGGCCGTCCTGGCAGACGTAGGAATGATTGATCTGGCAGTGCCCGCACTTGCCCACGCCGCACTTCATGCGCCGCTCGAGCGACATGTAGATGTTTTCCTCAGTCAGCCCTTTGGACAGCAGGGCCAGCAGGACAAAACGGTACATGACCGGCGGCCCACAGATGCAGCACACGGTGTTCGCCAGGTCCAGGTCCAGGCCCGGGATCAAGGTGGTGATGACCCCCGTCCGGCCCTGCCAGGACCCCGATCCTTGATCCACCGTCACGCGATAGTCGATGGACGGGTCCTTTTCCCAGGCAGCCAGTTCATCGGTGAAAAGCAGATCCTGATCGCTCTTGCTGCCGTAACAGATGGTCAGCTTGCCGAACTGGTCGCGGTTGTCGATGACGTAGTTGATCATGGACCGCATGGGCACCAGGCCGATACCACCGGCGATGATCATCACGTCCTTGCCCTTGAATTTTTCGATGTCGATGCCGTGGCCGAACGGTCCCCGGATACCGACCTTCGTTCCCGGCTGCTGGCGCAGCAGGACATCGGTCAACATACCCGCGCGCCGAACTCCCAGTTCGAACGAACCCTTCAAGGTGGGTGACGACGACACCGAAAAAGGTGCTTCGCCCACGCCGAAGATGGAAAGTTCCACGAACTGCCCCGGCTGATGACCCAGATCCTTGCCGCCGGGCAGCTCGATCCGGTAAAAGGTTTCCATGCTGGTCAGCCGCTTGACTTCCTTGATTTCCGCCATCACGGGATGGTAGAGATCTTCCAGTTCTTCGGGTTTTTTCAACTCGCCGAATAACATGACCAACCCCCGTTAAACCGGCGCGACAGTGACGTGTTCGTAGTCACTGATGAGCCTGTTGACGATGCTGACAATGCTGATTCCCGCGGTGCAGTAGGCCGTGCAGCGGCCGCACCCCACGCACCAGGGCTGTCCCGTCTGGTCGCTGATGTACTTGAATTTCCGGAAAATCCGGTGCCTTTGGCGCGAAGCCAAAGAATCCCGGAACACCTCGCCGCCGGCCACTTCGCTGAACTTGCGCAGCATGCAGCCATCCCAGTGGCGCTCGCGGCTGCCCTTGGTCACGGTGATGTCGACGTTTTCCTCGACGTTGAAGCAATAGCAGGTGGGGCAAACGAGGTTGCAGGTGCCGCAGCCGACACACTTTTCGGCCGTTTCTTCCCAGACCGGGTTGTCGTAGCTGCGTTCCATGATCTCGCCCAGCTTGGCCTGGGGCACGTAGATGTGCTGCCGGAAATGGCCCGTGGCGGGTTTGCCTGCCTCGTGGGCCGGCAGTTTCAGGCCTTTCATGAGCTTCTGGCCCTGGGAGGTCAGAATCTCCAGAACGTACCCGTCGAAAAGCTTGGTCAGGAAGATGTCGCAGCCGCTGCTGTCTTCGGGGCGAATGCCCACCGACCCGGAAAAGTGGAATTTGTCCGGTTCGAAGGACACGCCGATGAAAATGGCGCCCTCCCTGCGGGTCAGGTAGTTCCTTTCGGGGCTGCCGACGGTGAAGTTGTAGTCCAGTCGCCCGACGGCCGCCAGATCATAGGAATGCACCCCCAGGAAAATGGCTTCGTTGATGGGGATGTCGACGGTCTCGAAATCGTTCTTCGTCAGATCGAAGGTGAGCAGTTCCTCGCGCGGGGGCAGGAAATACTTTTTCACCGATTGCATGGTGCGCGGGTAGTCCAGAACCACGTCGTCGGGGTTTTCGGTACGCTTGAACGAAAACGACTTCTGCCCCTTTTTATGGGGCGCAAACACGGGTTTCTGGTTCATGAGGTGAGCCACGAATTCGGAAATCCGGTCACCTTCAAGGAAAAATTGGACCATGAAATACCCTCCGGGTGGAGCCGCCTGACGGCCCCTTGAAAGAGCGACAACCGGCCAATCCTACGCCCAAACCAGTTGATCTGCATTAAATGTTTTATTTTAAACAGAAGATGTCAAGAAAAAAACAGGGGGCCCTGCCAGCAATTATTTTTGGGGACCGATTTTTTAATTCTAATTGGTAATTTATTTGTTTTGAGCAACTTATCCATTTGTTGCTTTCCACGCGCGCCTGTATAATATTGCCGCTCTTGACCAATGTGACTTTTCGACGGAATCTTGGGTCCAATATGTGGATCATGTTCCATCGACGAGGATTTCCTTGCCCCGTGCAAGCGTGGGGTAATTTTTTGTTGTCAACTAGGAGGCGAAAATGATGCAGAGGTTTGTGAGTGCGTTTCTGACTACCGTCATTCTGACGGCTCTTACGGTCGGCGTTGCCTGGGCAGCCGACGAGGTACCTGGCTGGTACCTGGACGCCGAACTGGCCCTGGTGGCCACCGGAGGTAACTCGGATACCAGCACCCTGGGCCTGGGGGCCAAGCTGCGCCGGCTGTGGACACAGTCCGAGCTGACCTTCACCGGCGGCGCCACCCAGACCGAGTCCTCGCTCGTGACCCGATCGGCCACCGGCACCACCACGGATTTCACGGTTGCGGAAGATAAGGTCACCGAAAAAACCGCGGAACTCTACTTCCTGCGTGGCTGGTACCAGTATGATTTCAGTCCGAAATTTTTCGCCTACACCGGAGCCGACTGGATGTCCAACAAGTTCGCCGGTATCGACAGCCGTTTCCTGATCGCCCTCGGTGCCGGTAATAACTGGGTCAAAACCGAGACCACTCAGTTCAAGACCTTCTATTCCCTAACTTACACCTTCCAGGATGACGTGGTGGAAAACCCGTTCCTGAAAACCGATTTTCCCGGTTTTCGCCTGGGCTACGATCTGAAGACCAAGGTATCCAGCAGCACGGATTTCGAGAGTGTCTTGATCGCCGACTTCAACCTGGACAACTCGGATGACATCCGCCTGGACTGGTTCAACGCCCTGCCCGTGAGCATCAGCGAGTCGCTGCTGCTCAAGCCGACCTTCCGGATGCTGTGGCGCAACCAGCCCTCGCTGACCAGCGTCCCGCTGTTCGATGGCGGTGGCACCGCGACCGGCGATTTGGTGTCCACCCCCCTGGATGATCTGGACACGATCTTCTCCCTGGCCCTGGTCGTCAAACTCGGGCCGAAGGCGGAGTAGGAGGCGAATTCACTCGTGGTTTTTTGCCAGGGATGACAGTTTCGCCTGTCCTCCCTGGCATTATCCCTTCTTGAATTGTCGATGGCCTTATCGAGGGGAAATGAAATGGACTCGGAAACCTACCTGGAATTTCTAACCATCCATTTGCAGCGCCGAGGAGTTGCCGAGGAGCGCATCGGCCAAATCGTCGGCGAAATGGAAGCGCGACTTGCCGAAAGCAAGGAATCACCGGTCGCTTCATTTGGTTCGCCCGCTGACTATGCCGAAAAGATGGCCTCTTCAGATGAGCACAGCCGCGGAACATCAAGCTCGGAAAATTGGCACAAACGCACCTTCATGGCCTCCGCATATGACGAAATGGAAATCCTTTCCGACGCGGGCCAGGAGGGCTGGGAATTAATAAATGTTGGCTTCCTGTCATTGTTTTGCCGCCGGCCGGTGGATTTGACGCAGGCGCATCGGTGGGAATACAAACGGCGGGCAGGGATGAATCGCTCTGGTATCAAGAAAGAAATGGCCGCCGACAATTGGCAGCCGTGCGGCCTTTGGGTGGTTCTCCACTATTTCAAGAGAGACCTTGGGCCTCTGGGCGAGTCCACTTGAAAACAATTTAGTTTGACTGACCACCGTTAATTCCCGTTTTCCACCCAACACCTTGGCTCTCCCCAAATCTCTCCTGATAGTGTATAATCAATTGGCATTCATCCTGACGGGCCCATCCCCTTCGGATGGACCTCGACTTCCAAGGGGGAGAAGTTGCCATGATTACTCCGCTATCAAACTTCCGCTGGTTTTTTGTTCTTTTCCTGACTGCTGCTGCGGCTTTTTCCGCCGCTGCGGATCCCGGTGACAACCTGAACGTCACCCTCGAGGGCCGCTGGGCCGACGGCCCCTCGTACGCCGTCCACGCCGAGGGGAATCTCGTCTACTGCGGTAACGGCGGAACCTTCGAAATCTGGGATTACAGCAACCCTGCCTTCCCGAACCGCCTGAGCCGGATTCCCACGCCCAGTGCCATCTTCGATATCGAAGTCGCCGACGGTTATGCCTACCTGGCCAATTACCGGGCGGGCCTGCTGATCGTCGACGTGGGCAACACCTCTGCACCGGTCATCACAGGCCGGCTACAGACCGATGGCGATGTTTATCGGGTCACCGTTGAAGGAAACCTCGTCTACGCCTGCGACTTCAGCAATGGACTCCGCGTCATCGACGTGACCGACCCCGCCAATCCGGGCGAAATCGGCAGCTATCTGACGGACTGCCAACCATCCGACGTTGTGATCGCCGACGGATTGGCCTACGTGTCCGATATGTACGACGAGGGACTGAAGATTCTCGACGTCAGCACTCCGGCCACCCCGTCGTTCGTGAGTTTCCACCCCAGTGAAGATTTGCCCTGGGCTGTCGAACTCGTCGGTTCGACGGCCTATCTCGTTGGCGACTACGGCGGATTCCAGGTCGTGGATGTCACCGACCCCAACAACCCCAGCCAAACCGCCTTCGCCTGGATGAGTGACGTCGGCTACGACATCACCGTTCAGGGTGACTATGGTTACGTAGCCAACGACTGGAACGGTCTCGGCATCTTCGACATATCCAATCTGCCGGCGATTTCTCAGGTCGGCTTCCATGAAACCGCGGGCAAGGCCTGGCGCCTGGCCCTGGAAGGGACCACTGCCTACATCGCCGATCAGGACGGTGGCCTGTATGCCTTCGACGTGGCTAGCGCCTCTTCCATCAACCTGATCAAACACCGTCAGACCCCCGGTCTTCTCCGACCGGTGGCCTTGCAGGGCGGTTACGCCTACATGAGTGACGAGTCCAACGGTTTATGGATTCTCCGGTGTCAGCCGCCCCAATTCACCCACGAAGTGGGATTCTGCGAGCTGCCGGGCTCCCCCCATCACCTCGACATCGCCGGCGACTACGCCTATGTGGCCTGTTACTCAGGCCACTTGCAGATCGTCGACATCAGTGACCCGACCCACCCTTTCGGCGCCGGTTACTTCGAGACTCCCAGCTATCCCCAGGGAACAGGGGCCGTGTCGGTCGTGGTGCAGGATAATTTTGCTTACCTGGTGGATCGATACTATGGGCTGTACATCCTGGACGTCACCGATCCCACCGCGCCGGTCGGTGTCGGTACTTTGGGAATGGGTTCCTATCCCAAGGACGTGGACGTGGTGGGTGACCACGCCTATGTCGTGGACCAGAATGGCGGCTTCCGCATCGTGGACGTGAGTGACCCGACCCTGCCGTTCCAGGCGGGCTTCGCCGACGTGGAGGGGACAACCTGGGCGGTCACCGTCACCGGTGATTACGCTTTCGTTTCCCGGGGCTGGCGCGGGTTGACTGTCTTCAACGTTTCCAACCCGGGCGTGATCTCCCTGGTCACGAACTATTCAAGCCTAACCAACTGCGTAGAAGTCGCCATCCAGGGAAACTATGCCTACGTAGCGGACGGGAGCCGGATGCGCATCCTGGACATCACCAACCCGGCGGCGATAACCGAGTTGGGATACTATTCCACCGGCGGTGCGGCTCTGGGTATTGCCGCGTCTCATGACCGGATTCTCGTCGGCGACTGGGATGACGGTCTCTACCTGTTCAGCAACGACCTCATCGTTCCCTCGGCGGTGGGTGAATCGACGCCAACCCG
>CBDUDB010000177.1:0-5872 GCA_965365795.1 uncultured bacterium
CAGCCGTTCGACGCACGCGGAAACAACTGGGGCCACGCCACCGGCCCCCACCATCCGGACACCAACCCGTCCGGTGAAGGCGATGAAGTGGTCAACAACGTTGTTTTTGACCCCTGGCTGGTGGGCAACGTCATCTGTGGACCGGTGCCCAAATACATTTCCCAGGCCGATGCCGATGAGGACGGATACTCGCAGGAGCTTGTGGTGCGCTATCTGGGAGGTGACGCCGAATCCCTCTACGGGTTCAGCATTGAACTGACCTGGGACCCGGGCAAACTCACGGCCACGGCCGACGATGTCTCGCGCCCCGATGATGGATCGTTCCAGGCCGCAACTCTTTTTCAGGCCATGCCTATCAGTGGTGGTCTGCAGGTGGATGGGGCGTTGGGCGGGGGTCAATCCGGTATTCCAGCCGGTGCCCTGTTCAAGGTCCGTTTTCATCTGGTCGGAGAACCGGATTATACCGAGATCCCCATCACGATCAATGTGCTCAACCTGCGCGATCATCAGAATCAGGAGGTCCTGGACTATGCCCCGAGCGACGGCTTGATACTTGGCGATGTCCAGGCCCCGACCGTCGAAAGCCTGAAGTTGACCAATACCTCGCTGGCCCATACCAACGATTTCGCCAAAAACGGGGATCTGATCTCTATCAAGGCCACTGTCGTAGACGGCGACCCACTCTTTGGCTTGGATGGTGTTGTGGGTAATTTTTTGTTGCTGTTCAATTCCCCGGGATATCGGCTCACAGCTGATTCCTACTTGCTTGGCGATTACACCTGGAACGAACGTTCAGCGATCCTGGCTCCCGCCGACGGACCCGTCATTTATTCGATTTCGGTCACCGACCCGGCCGGCAATACCCTTGACGCCGCCACCACTATTACCGCCGACAATACACCACCTCTACCGGTTGCCGGTCTGGTCGCCGATGCCGGCCACAACAAGGTCACTCTGCAATGGGACAACCCCTCGGGGCTGGATGCGAACCTGCGTCATATCGTGGTCAGGTCCCACCAGACGAACGACTATCCCTTCTACGTGGCCGGTGACCCTGGCTACCCGGTTGATCCTTCCGACGGCCAAGCCGTTTATACGGGGCTCGGGCCCGGAACCACCGCCTACTATCCGGCCGACGGAACCGGGCGCGACGTGATCAATTTTCAGGCTTTTGCCGTTGACCAGGTCGATCTTTTTTCTGTGGCCGTACAGGGCTCTCGCGACCGATCGACCAACTACCTTTTGGCCGATGTAATCGGTGGGGCCAACGGCATCTATGAGGGCTTGATCGACATCTACGACGTTTCGCGACTCGGGGACACCTTTGGCTTGCTTCCTGCAGCGCCGGATTTCAATGCCGAGTGCGATGTCGGCCCCACGGACGACGCCACCGTCGATGGCATCCCCGAGCCGGACGGCGAAATCGAACTCGAAGATCTCATGATTTTTTCCATGGCGTTTAATCGCGATTCAAATCCAGTCCTGTTTGAACCCGCGCCCGTTACTGGGCCGGATCTTGTCTGGCGCCAGGCGTCGGCCCAGATCTGGGTTCTGGAACTGGCGGCCCCCTGTGGGATCCTGAAGGGGCTGCGCCTGACCGCGAACTTGCCCGCCGGCGCGTCGGCCACCGTAACGGCGGGCGCCTTGCTGGAAAGTCAGGCGGGACCGTACTTCCTGCATGCCAAGCCCGATGGCCTGGACGTATCGTTTGCGGTGCTCGGCGCCGGGGTGGGCCTTACCGGAAGCGGCGAATTGCTTCGCATCGAAACCTCCCAAACGCTGGCGAACCTGCCGGTCATTTGGGATGCCCGCAGCCTGTATAATGCCCGCCTGACGAGGCTCGATAAATTGCCCACGCCGAAGTCGTTGTTGCCGTCCGCCTTTGCCCTGCACGGCAATCATCCCAACCCCTTCAACCCGGCGACCAGCATTGTTTTTGATCTGCCGTCACCGCAAGCGGTGCAGTTGGTGGTTTACGGGTTGGACGGGCGCCGCGTTGCCAATGTGCTGACGGCCCAGCTTGATGCCGGCCGTCAGACGTTGACCTGGCACGGACGTGATGACCAGGGGCGCATTGTCGCCGCCGGTCTGTATCTATATCGTTTACAGGCTGGACCCTGGTCCGCCACGGGTAAAATGAACCTGGTCAAGTAGACCTGCCGGCAGCCGACGACGGAATAGCGGACAACCTGAGGAGTAGACATGAAACGCTGGTTGTTGATTTTGGTCTTGCTGGTCGGCAGCACACCTGCCGCCGCCGACCCGATCCTGCGCTGGACCCCTGCCAATAATGTCATCGGCATTGGTCAGGAGATGACCCTGTCGATCATGCTCGACGAAGTCCTCACCGTTCGTACCATTGAATTATTCATCGATTACGACAGCGACATCATCACTTCGATCGGCGGTGGGCCCGGTCAGCTTTTCGACTCCTTCCAGTTGTTCTCCGGATTCTCCGAAGTTGACCCGGGGAATCCCGGTCAATGGCACGGCTACTGCGTGATTCTAGGCGCCGGCGATTGGACCACAGGACCGGGAGAATTGTTCAACTGGACGATTCGGGGTAGTTCCACTGGGATATCCGGTCTGGTCTCCGTCTCGGTGGTTCTATTGCCGCCCGGTGGTGGCGAATATCCTGATGTGGAGCTGCCCATGACCGAGGTTTTCGTGTTTGATCCGGCTGAAGTGCCAACGGTCTTGGCCGGTGATCCAGCCCTGCACCTGTACCCCAATCCCTTCAACCCGCGGGTTCAGGTCGACTTCAATCTCAGTGGACAAATAAGTGGTCTTTTGGAGGTTTACGACATGATGGGCCGGCGGGTCACCACACTCTGGCAGGGGGTGGCCCGGGATGCCGAACAGACAGCCTGGGACGGACGTGACGCCCAGGGACGAGCGGTGCCCAGTGGAGTCTATACTTTCGCATTGCAGGGGGTCGATGGATCCCGGATTACCGCCCGAGGCACACTCATCCGTTGACGGCGCAACTCCCTTTGGCCACCCCTTGAATTCCGTTCCCAATTCCGATATGGTGCCTCCTGAGCGAAAAACGTGCGTGGGATGTTCTTCCGCTTCTCCAGCGAGGTCCAAATACATGGCAGACAATCAGAGGGTGGACTTCTATAAGTACTCCCGTTATCTCACCGACGAGGAACGCAGCGTTCGCGACACCGTGCGCCAATTCGTGGATGCCCGCTTCATGCCCCAGGTACGTCAACATTTCAAGGCCGGCACCTTCCCCACCGAAATCATCCAGGAGTTGGGTTCGCTGGGTGTGCTGGGTTCGAGTATCAAGGGTCACGGCTGTCCCGGCCTCAGCAGCACGATTTACGGCTTGATCTGCGAGGAGCTCGAGCGGGGCGACAGCGGCCTGCGCAGTTTTGCCTCGGTGCAGGGCAGCCTGGTCATGTGGCCGATCGCCAACTACGGGTCCGAGGAGCAAAAAGAGCGCTGGCTTCCTGATCTGGCTGCGGGCAGGAAAGTCGGCTGCTTCGGACTGACCGAGGCCGACCACGGCTCCGACCCCGGAGGCATGAAGACCCGCGCGGTGCGGGACGGCGACCACTGGATCCTCAACGGCTCCAAAATGTGGATCACCAACGCCAACATGGCTGACGTGGCGGTGGTCTGGGCCCGCACCGAGGAAGGGATAAGGGGATTTCTGGTCGAACGCTCCATGGAAGGCCTCACCACCCACACCATCCACGGCAAGTACAGCCTGCGGGCCAGCGATACCGGTGAATTGGTTTTTCATGATTTGCGATTGCCCGAGAGCAACCGACTTCCGACCGCACGCGGTCTGAAAGCGCCTTTGACCTGTCTCAACCAGGCCAGATTCGGGATCGCCTGGGGCGTGGTCGGCGCGGCCGCCGATTGCTACAGTACCGCCCTTCGCTACGCCGGGGAACGCCACCAGTTCGACAAGCCAATCGCCTCATTTCAGCTCGTGCAGCGGAAACTGGTGAATATGCTGACCGAGATAACCAAGGCCCAGGGCCTGTGCTTTCAGTTGGGCCGCATGAAGGACGAGGGCCTATGTCCGGTACCACTCGTTTCCCTGGCCAAACGCAACAACGTGGCCATGGCGCTCGATTGCGCCCGCGCCGCCAGGGATATTCTGGGCGCCGCCGGCATTACCGACGAATTCTCTCCCGGGAGGCATATGGCCAACCTGGAATCGGTCGTCACCTATGAGGGCACCCATGATGTGCACACGCTCATCGTGGGAGCCGAGATCACGGGAATTTCAGCTTTCAGTTAGTAATTTACCTCTAGCCCAAGGAGACGCCCCATGTCACTGGAATGGTTGCCCCGCGACGACGAGATCAAGAACCATGCCTTGTTCGGGACCGAGCACTGGGGCACAGAAGCGCCCTGCACGATCTTTGAAAAACGTCCCCTTACCGATCCGGACGGCAAGGTGATCGATGGCCTCTTCACCGCCTGGATCACCCTGAACAACCCGGCTCAGTACAACTCCTACACCACGGAAATGGTCAAGGGTGTGATTGCTGCCTTCCAGGCCGCCTCCTCGGACCGATCGGTGGTCGCGGTGATCTTTACCGGCGCCGGCGACAAGGCCTTCTGCACCGGCGGCAACACCAAGGAGTACTCCGAATACTACAGCCGCAGGCCCAACGAATACGGCGAATACATGGACCTGTTCAATGCCATGGTCGACGGCATTCTGGGCTGCAAAAAACCGACGATTTGCCGGGTGAACGGCATGCGTATCGCCGGCGGCCAGGAGATCGGCATGGCCTGCGACCTGACCCTGTCCTCGGATCTGGCCATCTTCGGCCAGGCCGGTCCCAAGCACGGCTCGGCTCCCGACGGCGGCAGCACCGACTTTTTGCCCTGGATGCTTCCCACTGAGGACGCCATGTGGAACTGCGTCTCGTGCGAGATGTGGTCGGCCTACAAGATGAAGCACAAGGGGCTGATCACCGCTGCGGTGCCAGCGCTCAAGATCGACGGCGAGTTCGTGGTCAATCCCGGGGTGATCACCGACAAGTTCGTGGACGGCGGAGCCATCGTGTATGGAAACCTGAAAACCGGCTCGGCCGGCAAGGAGGCACGCACGGCTCTCAAGTCCGGTGAAATCGATTTGTCCGGTCTCGACGCGGAGATCGGCAAGGTCATCTGGAGGTTCACCAACCTGTTTCCCGGCTGCCTGATCAAATCCATCGACGGCATAAGGGCCAAGAAGAAGTTCTTCTGGGATCAAACCAAGCTCGCCAACCGGCACTGGCTGGCCGCTAACATGGCGGGCGAAGCGTTCCTGGGCTTCACGGCGTTCAACAACCGCAAGGCCACCGGGAGCGACGTCATCGATTTCGTGAAGTTCCGTCAGATGATCGCCGCAGGGGACTTGATGGACGACAACGCATTCGCCCAGGTCCTGCCCGGCCCGAAAGAGGATTAAGGTGCCGGGGAACTGGAGTTCATCATGACGAGATGGAACTGGTCATCACCATGAAGCAGCCCGAGCACATTCCCGACGGGCCGGTCTTTCGGTTTCTGATCCCACCGGAACCGAGACGATACGCCGGGCAGCGCTGGGTCAAGATCATGGCTCGATCGACCCATGTTGTCCTGTCCGGGATCTATCTCGGGGCCTTCGTCTTCCACGCCGACCCCGCGACCCGCTGGCCCTGGTTCCTGGCCACCCTGCTCTCCGGACTCCTGATGATCTGTCTGGACTTGTATGAAAGCGGCGCCTTCCTGCTGCAATTGCGTGGTTTGGTAGTGACTGTTAAGTTGATCCTGCTCGCCTTTCTGCCGTCGTTCGGCGAGGCGGGCGTGTGGGTAATCGCCTTAATTGCGTTTTTCTCCGTGATCTCCAGCCACGCTTCGTCGAATTTCCGCTACT
>CBDUDB010000178.1:0-5857 GCA_965365795.1 uncultured bacterium
TGGTCTGATCCATGAACTGGCTCAGCTGGCTGCTGCCGAAGAACGACTGGATCACGGCAGAAACGGTGCGGGCGTTGACCAGGTCGGCCGGGCTAATGGGCTTTTCCTTGTCAGCCAGGTTCATCCGTTCCTTGAGGATTCGCGACATGCGGCTCAGCCCCACGGAGAACTGGTTGGCCAGCAACTCGCCCACCGAGCGGATCCGACGGTTGCCGAAATGGTCGATGTCGTCGATGTCACTGTGCCCCAGGAACAGTCCGATCATCTCCTGGATGATGGCCAGAAAATCGGCAGGGGTCAGGGTCGTGGTCTTGGGATCCACGTCCAGCTCGAGCCGGCGGTTCATCTTGTACCGGCCGACCTCGGCCAGATCATAACGCTTCTCGTTGAAGAAAAGGCGCTCGAACAGGGCGCGCGCCACTTCCTCGTTGGGAGGATCGCCCGGCCGCAGCAGGCTGTAGAGCCGACGCAGGCCTTCGTCCTGGTTGCTGGTGGGATCCTTGCGCAGGGTGTTCAGGATAAGGCTGGGCTGGTTGAGGGTCACTTCACCCTCGGCCACCAGTTTGATCACCTTCAGGCCGCTGGTCAGCAACGATTCCCTCAGCAGGGCATCGATGATGGCCCCCGCCTGGGCGAAAGGCTCTTCCTCGTCTGCCCGGAACACGTCCCCGGCCAGCACGCGGCCCTCAAGGGTTTCCTCGAGTTCCTTGTATGTTTTGGTTCCCGGCTTGGTGATCCTCGCCTTTTCCACGGTGTGGAACAGTTCGATGATCTCCTCATTGGTCTGGAAGCCGAGAGCACGCAGCAGGATCGTGGCCGGCTGCTTGCGCTTGCGGTCGATATGCACGTACAGGATGTTGTTGATGTCCGTGGTGAACTCCACCCAGGAACCCCGGTAGGGGATGATCCGCGAGCGGAACAGCCGCCGGCCGTTGGGGTGGATCTCGTCACTGAAAAACACGCCCGGCGAGCGGTGCAGCTGCGAGACGATGACCCTCTCGGCACCGTTGATCAGGAAAGTGCCCTTGTCGGTAATCATGGGCAGTTCGCCCAGATAGACTTCCTGCTCCTGGATGTCCCGGATCATCATTTCCTGATCCGAAGCACCTTCGGGTTCGTCCTTGACCACCAGCCGCAACCTGACCTTCAGCGGCACACTGAAAGTGAGTCCGCGCTCCTGGCATTCCTCGATCCCGTATTTGGGTTCCCCGGTCTTGTAACTCATGTACTCCATGACAAGATTGCCACGGGTGGATTCGATGGGGAATATCGTCTGGAATATGGCTTCCATACCCTGGGCGTTGCGGTCTTCCGGCTGGATGCCCGATTGCAGGAATTCATGGTAGGAATCCAGCTGCACGGCCAGCAGATTGGGCATGTTCTCTTCGCGCTGGATCTTGGAGTAATTTACGCGTCCGGTGAACTTGTCGACGGAAATTTTTTTCACAGGACCACTTCCTAGGAAGAAGAAGGACAGGATGCACGAGCGGGCATCCGCAAAACAACGGAATCATTTCGGTCTTTCACTACGGCCAATACGAACGAGCCGGAGCCTGGGCCCAGGCTGAAAATCCGCCCGGCGGGAACCTCATCCGCTACGCAGGCGCAGGGACGAGTTCCCGCCAGAAACGGTTCCGAAGCTACTTCAGGTCGATGATGGCGCCGACTTCTTCCAGCTTGGCCTTCATCTCTTCGGCTTCATCCTTGGTGACGGCTTCCTTGACGGCCGCCGGAGCGCTCTCCACCAGGTCCTTGGCTTCCTTCAGGCCCAGGCCGGTGATGGCGCGGACGACCTTGATCACCTGGATCTTCTTGTCGCCGACACCGGTCAGCATGACGTTGAACTCATCCTTGACCTCTTCGGCGGCCTCGGCGGCGCCGGCAACGGCGGCCACGGCCACGGGGGCGGCGGCGCTGACACCGAACTTGTCTTCCATGGCCTTGACCAGGTCGGCGGCCTCCAGAATGCTCATGCCCTCGATCAGGTCGAGAACCTTGGCGGCGTTTTCACTCAGATTGACTTCGCTCATTGTCTCTATTCTCCTTGCAAACCGAATCAAAAGATCCGGCGGTTTGTCTGGATTTGCGACGGACTGCCGGTGATCCGGCGGTCAGTCCCGGATCAATCAGTTTGCCGCTTCGGCTTTCTGCTTGGCGACGGCGTCAATGGCGCGGGCCAGCCCGCTCATGACACCATTCATGACCATGACCACGCCGGTGAGCGGGGAATTGATACTGCCCATCATCTTGGCGATCAATTCGTCCTTGCTCGGGACCTTGGACAGGGCCACGACTTGACTCATGTCGAGGTACTCGCCATCCAGGAACCCGCCCTTGATCTCCATCGCCTCGTTGTCCTTGGCGAAATCGACCACGATCTTGGCGGGATCAACCTGGCTTTCCGGACCGAACATGATGGCGGTGGGACCGGTGAGATGGTCCTTCATGATCGCCATGTCCGCGTTGTCGGCGGCGATAATGGCCAGGCGGTTCTTGACCACCCGACATTCCACCGATTTGGCGCGGCATGTCCGACGGAATTCGGTCATCTGCAAAACCGACAGACCCGTGAAATCCGCCAGAACCATACTCTGGGCGGACTGGATCCGTTGGGCGATGGCCTCAACCTCGGCTACTTTTTCTGGACGTGCCATCAGGCAACTCCTTGCTATCTATTTGCCGGACCCAACTTCAAGGCATCAGGCAGGAATCTTCCCGGCCCCGGTTTTACGCGAAGCTGGCGTTGTCGATGCGAATGGACGGGGTCATCGAGCCGGAGAGAAATACCGACCTGACGTAGGTTCCCTTCACCGCCGCGGGCTTGACGCGAATCAGTTCCTTGAACAGAACCGACGCGTTTTCCACGAGCTGGGCCGCCTCGAAGGAGCGTTTTCCGACCGGGGCATGGATGATACCGGCCTTGTCGACCCGGTATTCGATCCGTCCGGCCTTCGCTTCGGAAACGGCTTTGGTGATGTCCATGGTGACAGTCCCGACCTTCGGGTTGGGCATCAGGCCGCGGGGACCGAGGATCCGGCCCAGCTTGCCCAGCTCACCCATCATGTCGGGGGTGGCGATGATGACATCGACGTCCGTCCAACCGTCCTTGATCTTGGGCAGGTACTCGTCGGCGCCGACCATATCGGCCCCGGCATCGAGGGCTTCCTGCTCCTTGGGACCTCGCGTGATCACGAGAACCCGGACGGACTTGCCGGTTCCATTGGGCAGCACCACGGTGCCGCGTACCATCTGGTCGGCATGTTTCGGATTGACGCCCAGGCGGACCGCCATCTCAACCGTCTCGTCGAATTTCGCCTTGGGGAAGAGTCCCAAAAGTTCGATGGCTTCGGAAACGGAATATTCCTTCTGCCGTTCGAACATTTCCTGGGACTTGTTGTAGGCTTTTCCGTGCTTCATTGGGTTGTTCTCCAGTCGACTGTGATTGTTCGATCGGGTTCCTTCTGCTGCTTGCGCAACCCGGTAACCCTGTTCTCCGGTGCCGGCCGATTCCCGCGGGAACCCGGCGCCGTGCCTTCGCAGCCTTCGCTACCTAAATCGGTCTAGACTACTTCCAGTCCCATGCTTCGCGCGGTGCCGGCGATGATGAGCATCGCGGCCTCGGGCGAACCGGCATTGAGGTCCTCCGCTTTCAACTCGGCGATCTCGCGCAGCTGTGAGCGCTTGATCGTGCCGGCGGAGATCCTGCCGGGTTCGGGACTTCCTGAATCCAGGCCGAGGGCCTTCTTGATCAGAACCGAAGCAGGGGGTGTCTTGGTGATGAAGCTGAAGCTTCGATCCTTGAAGACAGTGATGACCACAGGGATCACCAGGCCCATCTGCTCCTTGGTCCGCTCATTGAAGGCGCTGCAGAATTCCATGATGTTCAGACCATGCTGACCGAGAGCCGGACCCACCGGAGGGGCGGGATTGGCCTTCCCGGCCTTGACCTGCAACTTGATCTGCGTCATGACTTTTTTTGCCATGTCGACTTTTCTCCTTCAACTGAGGGGCGACCTCACCAGCGGTGTCACCAGCGGCAGGGAGTCCAAACCTGCTTTCGGTGATCGCCGCGGATCGGCCTCATCTATGGGACATTCCGTTGCCGTCGAGAGGGACGGCCCCGGGCGCGACGCCAGGTTCCAGACAAACCCGATGTCACAGAAACAAACGGCGGATCAGAGGGGCTTCACTTGCAGGAAGTCCAGCTCCACCGGGGTTTCCGAACCGAAAATCGAGATCATCACCTTGAGCTTGCCCTTGTCATGATTGATCTCGTTGATCACGCCGGTCCACTCGGTGAACGGACCGTCGGTGACCTGTACGCTGTCTCCCACCTCGAAGGGGATCTCCAGCGTTTCCCTGACCTCGTCGGGAGCGGAGATGCGACCGAGGATCCGGTCGACCTCTTCCCGCGTGATCGGCTGCGGCTGCAGCACGGTGCCCCCGATAAAACGGGTCACACCGGGGATACTGTTGATGAAGTGCTGGGTCTCCTTGTTCATGATCATCTCGACCAGGATGTAACTGGGGAAGAACTTGCGCTTCACGGTGGAGCGCTTGCCGTTCTTCATCTCGGTCACTTCCTGGGTCGCGACCAGCACCTCGCCGAACGACTCCTCCATGTGGTTCGACTTGATGGCCATTTCGATATTGCGCTTGACCTTGTTCTCGTGCCCGGTGTTGGCGTGGATGACGAACCACTTCATCCGGCCCCGGCGCTCGATCTCGGCCTGATCCTCGGGCGAAAGCTGGATGTCGACCGCCTCGAGCAGTTCGTCCTCTTCGGACAGGGGACCGGCATCGACTTCCGTTGCCTCGGCTTCAGGATCAGCCGCCGTCTCGACGAACTCTTCGTCGGGCAGATCGAAAAAGAGGGAGTCGGCGCCTTCCTCGCCACCTTCGGGCGTGGATTCAGGCGTGGATTCGGGTTCGGCTTCGGCTTCGGACACCGAATCGTCGGCCACCACCTCATCCTCGGGGGCGGAATCGACGAGCTCCTCTTTCTCTTGCTCTTCTTTGGTCCCGTCAGATTCCAGCACGGCTGGCTCCCATCAGATCTAGCACATGGTATCGGGCGCTCAGGGCTTCAAGATTCAGGCGCCTGAAATCGACACAGATACACCCCATCAATGGGACACCTGTCCCATCTCCAGGGGTAATTCCGGAATTTTTTCCCTCTTCCCAGGTCAGGCCCAGGATATGATCTGCTTGATCCCCAAGTCGAGGATCTTGTCCACAACAAACAGGAGCACCGTGATGACGGAGACGGTGACCAAAACGACGATGGTCGACTCCCTGAGTTCAGCCAAGCTGGGCCAGGAAACCCTCTTCATCTCCATGGCGGTTTCCCGCAGGTACTGGGTTAAACGTACAAGCATTCCGCTTGGACCTTCCTGTTTGCCCCGATCTTCCGTCCGGTTTTTGCGTCAACCGGAAACCGGGTTGATTTCGAAAATGGCAGGGGCGGCAGGGCTCGAACCCGCGACCCTCGGTTTTGGAGACCGATGCTCTACCAACTGAGCTACACCCCTGCAAAACCTGTCCGGAAATGCCCGCCGCTCAACGGCGCGACAGCACCGGACCCTATTGATCCCTCAGGTTAGCGGGTCTCCTTGTGCTCCGTGTGCTTGTCGCACCTGGGACAGTACTTTTTGAACTTAACCCTGTCCGGATGGAGGCGCTTGTTCTTCTTCGTCGTGTAGTTCCTCATCTTGCACTCGGGGCAAGCGAGGATAATGATGTCCCGCATGAGACCTGACTCCTAGATTGTCTGTTCCGAACTTATCTCAGGACCTTTTCAGGACCTACTCGTGGATCTTGGCCACCACGCCGGCGCCCACGGTCCGGCCGCCTTCGC
>CBDUDB010000179.1:0-5785 GCA_965365795.1 uncultured bacterium
AAAAGGGTGCCCCGATCCTGACGGATTCAGATATCGAGCAATACTGCTGGGACACGCAGAAGGTTCAATTGACGGACGAGGGGGCCCGCCGGTGGGACTCGCAGGGCGGCTATGAAACTCCGCTGAATGGATTGCCGATATTGATTGAAGTCGACGGCCAGCCTCGATATGGGGCCATGATCTGGAATCTCCTTTCGTCCGGCAGTACCAATTTGCCGCAATTCTGGTCCACAACCCTTGATAACCGGCTCACTTTTGGAGGCCAGTACCGCACGACCGAAGGTGATACGATTTACCGAGAGAACTTTGACCCAATGGTTAAAAAGGTCATGGGCGAACTCGGCAAATTGGCGGACAACTGTGAAGGTAATTAACCAGGGAAACTCGACAGGATCCTCCCCCACCAATTCCAATTAGAGATAAGCCGCCCCGTATGCTAGGTTTCGTGGAAATAATAACCAGCCGCTCCACAGACTGTTGTCCCGAGACGGAGGCCTCAAATGAAACCCATCGAACGCTTGGGCGGATTCTACCTGGGCAAGGAAATCGATCCCGCCACAGGCGACATGTCCCCGGAACCCCTCATGTACGACGCCAGGGATCTGACCACCCACGCGGTGTGCGTGGGCATGACCGGCTCGGGCAAAACAGGTCTGTGCATCGGCCTGCTGGAAGAGGCGGCGCTGGACGGCGTACCCGCGATCATTATCGATCCCAAGGGCGACATCACCAACCTGCTGCTGACCTTTCCCGACCTGAAACCCTCGGACTTCGCTCCCTGGGTCAACCCCGACGACGCCCGGCGCAAGAACATGGACACGGCCGCCTTCGCCGCCAAGACCGCCAAGCAGTGGCGCGAAGGGCTGGCCTCGTGGGATCAGGAGCCCGAACGCATTTCCCGGCTGAAAAACAGCGCCGATTTCCGCATCTACACACCGGGATCGACCGCCGGTACGCCGGTTTCCATTCTGGCCTCGCTGCGGGCGCCGCGCCAGGGATGGGACGGCAACGAAGAGGCGCTGCGGGAACAGATCCGCGGCACCGTCAGCGCCCTTCTGGGTCTGGCCGGCACCGACGCCGATCCCATGCGCAGCCCCGAACACATCCTGGTTTCGACAATTTTCGAACACGCCTGGAAAAACGGGCAAGATCTGGATCTGGCCACGCTCATCACCTCCATCCAGAATCCGCCCGTGCGCAAGATCGGTGTTTTCGACGTCGACACTTTTTTCCCGCCCAAAAACCGCTTCTCCCTGGCCATGGCGCTGAACAACGTCATGGCGGCGCCCGGATTTTCCGACTGGCTCACCGGCGAGCCCCTTGATGTCGGCACCCTGCTGGGTTCCCAGGGGGGCAAGCCGCGTCACGCCATCTTCTGCATCGCGCACCTCGACGACGCCCAGCGCATGTTTTTCGTGACCCTGCTGCTGGAAGAGGTCCTGGGCTGGGTGCGGCGGCAAGGCGGCACCACCAGTTTGCGGGCGTTGCTCTACATGGACGAAATTTTCGGCTTCCTTCCGCCTTCGGCCAACCCGCCTTCCAAGAAGCCCATGCTGACCCTGCTGAAGCAGGCGCGGGCCTTCGGACTGGGCGTTGTTCTGGCCACCCAGAACCCGGTCGATCTGGACTACAAGGCCATGTCCAACGCGGGAACCTGGTTCATCGGCAAGCTGCAAACCGAGCGGGACAAGGCGCGGATCCTCGACGGGCTGGAGTCGGTGGCCGGCGGCATGAACCGGTCCGAGCTGGACAAGATGATCGGTGGGCTCGGCAAGCGGGTCTTCATCCTGCACAACGTTCATGAGGACAAACCCCTCATCTTCCAGACCCGCTGGGTGATGAGTTACCTGCGGGGTCCCTTGACCCGGGATCAGATTCGCCTGCTCAAACCAGCGCAAGACACAAGCCCGGCGCCCACCCTGACGCAGACTCCGGATATGCCGCTGGGAAGTACCGCGGGCGCTCCGGCCCCGGTGGCGCAACCGGAAGCCGCGGCTCTGCCCGAAGGATATCTGACCGTTCGCCCGTCCTTGCCGCCCAAGCTGGAACAGGTTTTCCTGCCGGTGCGGCGCTCGGCGGCCAATGCCCTGGACGCGCTGGAAGAAAGCTCGGGTCGGCGCGTGGATGAAAACGGACTGAAGCTGGTCTATCGCCCCCGGCTGCTGGCCATGGCCCGGGTGGGATTTGTCGACCGCCGGCGCGACGTCGATTCGGAAAAGAAAATCGGGCTGTTGATCGAGCCCGAAAGCCTGGGCGCGGTCGTTCGCTGGGACGAAGGCGCACCGACCGACCTCGACGCCAACCGGCTGGACCCCAGCCCGGTCAAGGGCTCCATCTTTGCTCCGGTTCCCGACTCCCTGGGCAAACCCCAGAAGCTGACCAGCGCCACCAAGGACTTCAAGGACTACCTCTACCAGGAACATGAGCTGCAGATCCATCATCTGCCCGACTTGAAACTGTTCGGAGAGGTGGGCGAATCCGAAGAGGAATTCCTGGGACGCGCCCGACTGGCGATCCGCGAAAAGAGGGACGCCGAAGTCGACAAGATGACCGCCAAGGTGCAGCGTGTGCTGGACCGTCTGGATAAGAAACTGGTCAAGGAACAGCGGGAACTAGAAGAGGACAAGGCGGACTACGACTCCCGCAAGCGCGAGGAACTTCTTTCAGCGGGCGAGACCCTGATCGGCATTCTGGGGATTTTCGGCAAACGCAAACGCACCGGGCTGTCCGCGGCCGCCCGCAAGCGTCGCATGACCAGCCGGGCCAAGGAAGACATCCAGGAATCGGTGGCGGAAATCGCGGCCATCGAAGAAGAGATGAACGATCTGAAGGCCAAGCTGGCCGGCGACGCCGAGGACGCCACTGACCGCTGGGAAGATCTGATCGACGAGATCACAACTTTTGCGGTCAAGCCCCGCCGGACCGATGTCCGCGCCGACCTGGTGGCCCTGGCCTGGGCGCCGTTCTGGGAAACCGGCACCGGCGACCGCGACGAACAGCGCCTGGAGGGCTGGCGCTAGAGCCGCGCTAGAACCGGAACCGCATGCCCATCATGGCCAGGACCTCGATTTCCGGCTGATCGATGGCGTCGTTGGCCGTGTTGTAGTCGTAATCGTTTCGCGGATTGACGTGGTCGCCACTGGGTAGATACGCCGTATCGTGGCCGGAAATCTGGGTCTTGGCATACCAGTCCACCCCGAGTTGCAGGACAAAATCAGCCGTATCGCCAACGACGAACCAGCTTTCAAAACCCAGTCCCGCACCCCAGGGGTTACTGCTGACGTCGAAGTTCTCGTTACCCCCGATGTAGTTGAAGTTGGCGGTGTAACGGGCATGGCGTGGGCCTGCGAAAAGATAGAGCGTCTGGGGTCCCAGCTTGAAGGCGGGGAACATCAGGTCGAAACGGAACTGCCAGGTGTGGGCGCTTTTTTCCGGGTCGCCGTTGGTATTGTCGTTGATGAATACTCGCCGCGCTGCGTAGGGATCCCCCGGGCTGGCCGAGTTGTATCCCAGGGTCAGGCGCGCGGACAGCGGCAAATCGCGGGTAAAATCCGTGAAGGTGCCCGTGAAGTGGATGCCCAGTCCGCCGGTATAACCCAGGTTGACGCCCCCGTAAAAGGGACCGGCGACCGCCGGCTGGGGCAGGATGGCGGCCAGGGCGATCAAAAGGATGGTCAGTAGTGTCAGGGTCCTCATGTTAACCTTCCAGGTCGGGGCCATCGGTGAATTTCAACCCCCGGTCAGATGCAAGAATCGAACTCGATTGCTCGTCTATTCCCTTACGTATCTCACGATTTCTCAAGATGGAATATATTTCCCTGAAATACCTCGTGTCGAACGGAAAAACCACGCACCGGGGTCGACATCCGGGGAATGATCGGGCACAATTCGACACCTAACTCTTGAATAAGGATGGCAACTGGAATGAAACGAATAACTTGCGCCCTGGTGATCCCCTGCCTGCTGATGGCCGGCTGTGCCGGGTACGACCTCGAAACCATCAATCGGGCTCTGGAAGGGCCTCTGGACAGCGAAACCGTGGCCGCCGGCCTGAAGGAAGCGCTGCGCATCGGGACAGAGCGCTCTACCGCCACCACCTCGGTGTTGGATGGATTCAATGCGAACCCCTTGATTCGAGTCGCCATGCCTGAACAGTACGACGGTGTGGCCGAGGCGATTCGCAACATCGGTTTCGGATCGCATGTCGATGCGTTTGAACTCAGCATGAACCGGGCGGCGGAAAAGGCATCGGGCGAGGCGGTCGCGGTATTCTGGGACGCCATCACGCAGATGAGCATTGCCGACGCCTTCGGCATCCTCAACGGCGGCGACACCGCGGCCACCGATTATTTCCGACGCCAGACCACCGCCGAGCTCAGCGCCCGCTTTCAGCCCATCGTGGTTTCCAAGATGGAAGAGGTCGGTGTCTACAACTACTACGAAGACCTGACCGGGTACTACAAATTACTGCCGATTTCGAAACCCGATCCCGTTGATCTCGACGAATACATCACCGAGCGTACCGTGGGCGGCATTTTCGTGGTCCTCGAGGAAGAAGAGCAGAAAATTCGAAAAGATCCGGCGGCACGCACCACCGATCTGCTGCGGAAGGTTTTTGAATAGGCGGCTGACCCGCTCAGGCGTGCTCGATGTCCGTGTAGAGCGAAACCTCGTGGTCAAGCGTCAGCAGGTCCCCCACGTTCAGCTCGTGAACGTTGTCGTGCCCGTTGATGCGCGCGAGGATTTCCAGCTCCCGACCCATCCCCGTGGCGAAGTTGACATAACGCTGCACCGACAGATCGATGTCGAAGCGCTTGCGAAGTTCCGGGTCCTGGGTGGCGATGCCCACCGGGCACCCGCCCGTGTCGCAGATGCGGTACTGCTGGCAGCCGATGGCGATCATCGAAGCGGTGGCCAGGGCCACGGCGTCAGCTCCCATGGCCAGGGCCTTGGCGATGTCGGTGCTGTCGCGGAATCCGCCGGTGATGCACAGGGTCGCCTTGCTGCCGTGATGATCAAGAAAACGGCGCGCCCGGCTCAGAGCGAAAATCGGCGGCAGGCAGACGTTATCCTTCACGAAATCAGGCCCCGATCCGGTACCCCCGCCACGGCAGTCGATGGTGATGAAATCGGGCTCCGCGGCCAGCGCCACGGCCAGGTCCGCTTCAATTCTCCCGGCGGTGAACTTGACCCCAATGGGCCGGCCGCCGGTCATGTCCTTCAGCTCGGCCACTCGTTTTTTCAGATCCTCGGGGGAATTGATACCCGTATGGCGCCCCGGCGAATGGCTGTCCTTGTCCAAGGGGATGCCGCGGATGGCCGCGATCTCTTCGGTGATCTTGGTCTTGGGCAGCGTCCCGCCCAAGCCGGGTTTAGCGGCCTGGCCGATCTTGATCTCGATTGCATCGGCCAGCTTGATGTTGTCCTCCCGATGGGAAAAGGCGGCCGTCCCCAGCTCGTAGATGTACAAGCCCGCCGCCTTTTGCTCGTCCGGCAGCATGCCGCCTTCACCGGAACAGGCGACGATGCCCGCGGCCTTCGCCCCCCGGGCCAGGGCGATTTTGGCCTCCCGGGACAGGGCGCCGTAGGACATGTGGGAAACGTAGAACGGCAGCGCCATTTCCAGAGGATGCGCCGATTGCGGACCGATGACCGTACCGGTGGCAACCGGTACGTCGCCGTTCAGGGGCATGGGATCGAGCTGGGCGCCCCGGAACAGGACACTGTCCCAGTCGGGAAATTTCCTCTGGGTGCGCATGGGTGAAGAAGAGCTGGCTCCGGTCTT
>CBDUDB010000180.1:0-5772 GCA_965365795.1 uncultured bacterium
CTGATCAATGGCGTGGGAGGTACCCGAACTCATCACTTACCCTCCTCGACATTGTTCTGCTTGAGGATCTCCGTGAAATCATAGGGCCCGGTGGTCACCGACGGAGGCGCCGCGAAGTTCAGCAGTGGCGGTGGCGAAGTGGTCTGCCACTCCAGGGTGGTGGCGCCCCAGGGATTTTCCGGTGCGGGGCTGCCGTTGCGGGCGCCCCGGATCAGGTTGATGATCATCAGCAGCAGACCGGGCACCAGGATCCAGGAACCGATGGTTGACAGCATGTTCAAATCGGCGAACTGGGGCAGGTAGTCCTGGTAACGACGCGGCATGCCGGTGATGCCCAGAACCAGCATCGGAAAATACGTAAGGTTGAAGCCGACCATGATCAGGCCCCAAGCCCAGGTGGCGACCTTCTCGTTGTACATGCGTCCCCAGATCTTGGGCCACCAGTAGTGCAGCCCGGCGAACATGCCGATGGCCGCGCCGCCGAACATGGTGTAGTGGAAGTGACCCACGATGTAGGCGGTGTCGTGCAGATGGATGTCCGTCGACAGGGCGCCATTGGCCAGTCCGGTCAAACCGCCGATCGAAAACAGGAAGATCCAGCCCACTGCGTACAGGAGCGGCACCCGGATCTCGATGGAGCCCCGGTACAGGGTGGCGATCCAGTTGAACACCTTCACGCCCGTGGGGATGGCCACAAAAAATGTCAGCAGGCTGAATATCCACCGCGCGGTGTCGCTCATGCCGGCGGTGAACATGTGGTGGCCCCACACCAGATAACCGACCACCGCGATGGCCATGGACGAAATGGCGATGGCCTTGTAGCCGAAGATCGTGCGCCGGGAAAAAGCGGGCAGGATCTCGGAGATGATGCCCATGGCCGGCAGGACCATCACGTAGACCACCGGATGCGAGTAGATCCAGAACAGGTGCTGATACAGGATCGGGTCGCCCCCGCGGGCGGGATCAAAAAAGCCGATGCCCAGGGTACGCTCCATGACAACCAGCAAGAGCGTGATGCCCACCACCGGAGTGGCGATGACCTGGATCCAGCTCGTCGCGTAAAGACCCCAGCAGAACAAAGGCATCCGGAAAAAGCCCATGCCCGGGGCGCGTAAACGGTGGATGGTCGTGATGAAATTCATGCCCGTCATGATGGAACTGAAACCCAGGACAAACGCCGCCAGCACCGCCAGCGAAACATTGGTGTTGGTGTTCAGGGAATAGGGCGCGTAGAAAGTCCAACCCGTATCCGCCACTCCCCCGCCCGTTACCAGCGAGGCCAAGGCCATCACGGCGCCGGTCATGTACACGTACCAGCTCATCAGGTTCAGGCGCGGCATGGCCACATCGTCGGCGCCCAGCTGCAGCGGCAGGATGAAGTTGCCGAGAATGGCCGGAATGCCGGGCACGATGAACAGGAAGATCATGATCACCCCATGCAGGGTGAAAACCGAGTTGTAGGTCCGGGCGCTGATGAACTGCGTGCCGGGCTCGAGCAATTCGAGCCGGATCAGAAAGCCCAGCGATATGCCCACCAGAAAAAAAGTGAACATGGCCGCGGCGTACATCAGCCCGATCTTCTTGTGATCCACGGTGGTCAGCCAGCTTTTCAGGCCGCCGCCCGCCGGAGTATTCAGGTAGCTTCCGGTGGTCCCGTAAGCCCCCGTGGCGGTAGCATTGCTATCGGCCATCGGGCAAAGCCTCCTTCCCGCGTCGGCCGCGGGTGCTGAAAACGAGGAAACCGATGAAGAAAATGATGGAGATGATCATCACGGTGCCGACCACGCGCGCGAGATTGAAAACGTAGGTGCGCCCTGCCGGGTCGTAGCTGAAGCAGAAGTTGAGCAGCCGGGCGGTGGTGGGCCGCACGGTGCCCTGGGAAGCTTCGTAAACGCCCATCTGGAAATCGAAGGGCAGAAACTGCAGTCCGTAGAGGTAGCGCACGATCTTGCGGTCCGGAGCCAGGATCACCAGGCCGCCGGGATGCGTGTATTCCTTGCCCGCGCGTTTGTAGCGGAATCCCAGGGCGCCGGTCAGCTTGTCGACGTTTTCCTGATCGGTGGTGAAAAAGCGCCAGGTGTCCGGCGGCAACTCGCGACCAACCAGCTGGAGGTAGTTAGCCTGCTTGGCCAGCGCCATCTCGGGCGTGTCCTTGGGTTCGAAGCTCACGCTGATCAGCTGGAAGGGCTGCTTGTCGGGGTCCAGATTGCTCTTGCCCAGAATATCCGCCACCTCGTTCAAAAGCGGGGTGCAGATTCCTGGACATTCGAAATAGACCATCGATACGATGGTGGGCCGATCCACCACTTCGGACAGAAGCACCGTTTGACCGTTCTGGTCCCGCAGGGTGATGTCTCCGGGAATATATTCGCCCAGGTGCTCGTCGAAATCGATCGAGTCTTCGTTGAGCTGGGCTGCGGCCGGCGGCACGGCCCCGGCCATCCAAACCAAGGGGATCAGCATCAGGATCCAGGTGAACATTCGCGGCATCATCTTCATCATCATCATCTTCTTCACTTCCGCTCGAAACCGTTCCGAGGACCGGGCATCGCACTCTGGCAGCGGACCATTTTCAGGCCAAACGCCCCCCTTGCCGATGCCGGTGATTTCTGGAGTCATTTCTGGAGTCAGGGAGGGATTCCTGGAAGAAAACCCACCTTATCACGGCCCAGGGGCCTCTTGAATGGTATTGGGAGTCAGCTTGCCGAAATCCATACTAACACTGTAGGATATGTATCCGCAATATTAAAAATGATAATTGATATCCGTAGGCTGGGTCCGAGGGCCCGAAAATTCGGGTAACCGTTTCGCGGGGCTTTCTGTCATAATCAGTCGCCATATCCTGACAATGAAGATCCAAATCGCGGAGAGCCTTTGCATGACAGCCGATTCAAAAGCCATCCCCCAGCCCAAATGGCGGTTTCTGGCCGCCTGCGGACTGTTGTTTCTGGTCCACCTGATTCTTTTGTATCTGACCCTGAACCGGCACCTGGATTTCCTCTTCAACGACGCGGCCCACCGGCTGGGGCCGGGCACCGATTTCGGCGCTTTCTACAACGCCGGGGTGTCCTGTGCCAGGGGCGGCAATATCTATGGGCACGGGCCCGGGTTCGGGTTCAGGTACCACCCGCTTTTTGCCCTCGGATTCCTGTCGCATCTGGCCCATTTCCCGGGCATGACCGCTTTTCGCATCTGGATATTTATCAATGAAGCCGCTCTGGTGGCCGCTTTTTTTCATCTGTGGAAACTGAAACCCTCCCGCACCTTTTTCCTGAAGGCCGCGGGATTCACGGTCCTGTTTTCGCCGCTTTACCTCGAGCTGTTCATGGGCAACGCCTCGCTGATTACCGCCGCGATCCTGTTCATGGCCTTTTATTACCTCCACCGTGAAAAGACCGTCCCCTTCCTGATCCTTTTCATCGTGGCGCTCCTGGTCAAACCCATCGGTCTGGTTTTTTTCCCCTGGCTGCTGGTCCGCAAAAAATTTATTCCCGTGGCGGTGGCCGGCCTCATTTTCGTCGGCTCGGCGGTGCCCTACTTTGTCACCCACCCCGCCGACTTCCAGCTTTTCTGGAACATCAACACTTCAGGGATTTCCCAGCCGGGCTGGGTCATCCACGGCGGACAGATGGGATTTCACGGTCTGCTGACCGATCTCTGCACTCGGCTTAACGGAATTTCCACCTTGGAGTTGGGTTCCTATTCCCAGCTGCCGGCATCTTGCCAGATTCTGCTTGGCGCCTTGCCGCTGGTGCTGGCTGGTCTAGGGATTTTCATCAGTTATCAATGCAAAGACAACTTCGGCCTTTGCATCTTTTCCTGGATCGCCGTCTACATTCTCGGATACCAGGATGTCTGGGAACACAGCTACTCATTCGTGCTTCTGGGGCTGGCTTATTTGTTTGTCGAAAAATCCCTGTCCCGGAGGCTGCTTCTTATCTGCGCCGTGGTGCTGGCGTTGCCCACCTTGTTCGCCTTCTACGATCCCGAGGTCATCCGGAACGGGACCATCGATCCTGAACACGACTGGAACCTGGGCGTTTCGGTGCTGCACCACGCGGTCAAACCGCTGGCCATGCTGGTTCTGTTCGGCGCCTGCTTGACGGAAGCTTTTAGAAAGTGGAGACGGCTCCGCCAGGTCAGGTCCTGAGCTTCTCGGCCCAGGACATGCAACCGGCCTTGGGATGAATCGGTCCCTTGACAATGGTGCAGGTCCCGCACAGTCCCCCTTGGGGATCCTGAATCCAGAAGTTGCAGTTCACGCAGAGTTTGGTCGGGTCCTTGGCGTACGGCTGGTACTTGAAGGTGGTCCGGGTGGCGCGAGCATCGGGGGCAAGCTGGGAAAGGTCGTTGCAAGGATCGGCCGCTTCCCGGGCGGCGTCGATGGCACTACGGGGCTTGTCGGCCATCTCCTGGGCTTGATCGGGCACACAACCCGGAAAAAGAGCCGCCGCCAGGCCCGTCAGGCCGAGATATCCGGCCCAGCGCACGAACTGGCGGCGGTTCATCTTGTCCGGTATCCCGCGATTTTCAGTCATTCAGTATTTTGGCTTTCGGCTACTTGATCAGACTCAGTTTTGTTACCGCCTGGTGCGTCCCGGCCGTCAGGCGGACAACATAACTGCCGCTGGAGGCCCGGGCGCCATTTTCGGTCTTACCGTCCCAGACCTGCAGGTGGTCACCCTCGGCATAATAGCCGTGAGCCAAGGTCCTGACCAGACGACCCTGTAGATCGTAGACGTCAAGGCTAACCTGGCCCGCGGCGGGCACGGAAAATTTCACGGTCGTCATCGGGTTGAAGGGATTGGGCCAGGCTCCCACGGCCGCGGTCCTGGCCGGGGTGTCCCCGATCGTACTGGTCACCTGTTCCTGTACGACCATGACTTCGAAATCGTCCACGAAAAATCCTGAATAGTGAACACTGGTGTCGCTGCTCAGCCGGAAACGCAGCCGGACATCGGATTCGCCGAGCCACGGTGCCAGGTTGACGGTGTTCAGAACCCATCCGGCCTGGTTGTCGTCGAAGACCGGCGAGCCGCCGGGCAGCTGCCCACCCTGGCCGCTGCTGGTTGTGGTGAAGGCCGTGGCCAGAGGCGTCCAGTTTCCGCCCCCATCGGTGGAGATTTCGAAGAAAACCCCGTCCCAGGCATCTTCGATTTCCCAGTGGGCCCAGAACTCGACCGTCCCGGACATGGACCCGGTCAGGTCCAGACTGCTGGCGATCTCCATGGTGGTGGTCGTGTTGTCGGGGTAGTTGGTCCCGGGGCTGTCGTTCATGCTGTTGGCCGACAAATGGCCATCGGCCGGGTCGGTGATCCCCCAGGTGCCGGTCCAACCGAATAGGGTACCTTCAAAATCGTCGGTAAAGAGAACGACCTCCTGGGCCTGGCCCAGGGTGAAGTCCAGAACAACGGGGGTCGCCCCCACGGTTGCGGTCTGGATCCCGGTCACAAAGTCGGAGGCCACGGCTTCGACCCGGTAGTCGCCGTACACCAGGCTGGCGCTGTAGACCCCGCCCAGAGCCGCTGACGCCACCACGGTGGTCACGTAATCCCCTAATGGATGGGTGTAGAAGCTGACCTGGGCATTCAGGCCGGTGCCGCTGAGGTCCTGCACCGTGCCGGTCACATCGCCGGTGGCGACCGGCTGAAGCACTACGTCCTGCACCGTCGGCGTTCCCCAGGTGGTGGAAATGCCCGTGATGGTCTGGCTGATGTAGCCTTCGGCCGCGTAGTTCACGTCGAACGTTCCGGTGGGCAGCAGCTTGTAGTA
>CBDUDB010000181.1:0-5750 GCA_965365795.1 uncultured bacterium
GAGAATCTTGACCAGGTCCAGCCCGCTCATCTCGGGCATGACCACGTCGGTGCAAAGCAACGGAATCTCATTGGAGTGCGCTTCGGCCAGGCGAATGGCCTCATTCGGTGTCGCGGCGGCCAACACCTTGTATCCCAGACCCTGAAGCATTCTTGTCGTCAGGTTGAGAATCAGGGGTTCGTCTTCCACCAGCAGAATGGTTTCGTGGCCGCGGGGTACCGAAGCTGCCGGATCCCTGGGTTGCTTCTTTTCGGGCTGGCCCGCTTGCCGGGGCAGGAAAATCTTGAAAGACGTTCCTTGGCCCGGTTCGCTGTAAACGTTAATGAATCCCTTGTTCTGCTTCACGATACCATAGACGGTAGCCAGGCCGAGCCCTGTTCCCTTCCCCATCCCCTTCGTGGTAAAGAACGGCTCATAAAGCTTGGCCAGGGTATCTTTGTCCATGCCACAGCCGTTGTCGCTCACGGTCAATTGCACGTACTCACCGGGAACAAACCCCGGATGCTCGGTGCAGTAGATATCGTCAAAGAAGATGTGACCCGTTTCGATGGTGACCTTGCCCACTCCAACGATGGCGTCCTGGGCGTTGAGCAACAGGTTGGCCAAAACCTGATCTATCTGTGACGGGTCCATTTTTACCGACCACACCGTCGAGCCGGGCAGCCAGACGAGATCGACGTCTTCGGCGATGAGCCGCCGCAGCATGCCGAGCATCCCGGCCACCGCCTCGTTGAGATCGATAACCTTGGGGGCGATGGTTTGCTGGCGGGCAAAAGCCAGCATCTGCCGAGTCAGGTCAGCTGAGCGCTCGGCCGCCTTGCGGATTCCGGTCAAATCGGCATGAATCGGCAGGGACGGATCCAAATTTTCCATGGCAGCTTCAGCATGGCCGAGGATGGCGCCCAGCATGTTGTTGAAGTCGTGGGCCACACCTCCGGCCATCCGCCCGAGTGATTCCAACTTCTGGGCCTGAACAAGCTGAGCTTGCAGCTTCTCCCGCTCGGTAATGTCCTCTCCGGAACTCAGGTGTCCGACAATTTGTCCCGCTTCATCCCTGATGACACTGTTGTGCCAGGCGATGAGTCTTTCTTCCCCACTCTTGGTCATAACAGGGTTTTCGAAAAATTCCACCGGTTCAATTTCCCCGCGCAGCAACTTTTTGGCAACCGGTCTGATGACCTTGGAAATCCTCTCGGGAACGAATTCCAGGAACCAGTCCCTTCCCAGAACCTCGGCCTCCTCATAGCCCAGGATTTCGCAACCTTTCCGGTTGATCATCGTCACCAAACCCTCCGCATCGATGGCCACCACAATCACCGCGACAATTTTGAGATAAGTCTCCGCCCTTTCCTTTTCTCGGTTCAACGCGTCTTCGGCCACCTTGCGTTCGGTGATGTCCTGAACCGCACAGTGGGTTTGCTTGAACGAGCCGTCGTCCTTGTACTCGATCTTTCCGTCAATCGTGGCGGTAATTCCCGTGCCGTCTTTTCTGACCATCCGAAACTCGACACCTCGGATGAAGCCCTGGCTTTTGAATATGGGGAAGTTTTTCTTGAAATGATCGTGGTAGTCAGGGGAAAGGAAATCGGAGAAGTTGCGGCCGAGCATTTCCTCCCGCGTGTAGCCGAGAGTTTTGCAATAGGTTTCGTTGACCCCGATCATATCCCCCTTCTCGTTGAGGGATTGGTAACCCATGGGCGCATTATCGAACAGGGACCTGAACCGCTCCTCACTCTCCTTGAGCGCCACCTCGACCAGATCGCGTTCGGCCATGGCGCTTTCAAGATCGGCCACACGTTTCTGCAGTTCGGCGTTCCGGCGGAGAACTCCCTCAATGTCAATAAGGTCGGCCATGCTAGTTATCCCCCGTGGATTCGACATTGTCCAACGTCCGGGCATTTTCGAACCGGAGAAACGCAGTCCACATCGGCACACCATAAGGCCGGACCAAGAACCTGCCAATTCTGCTCTGGGCTCTATGGTAGCAGCAGCACCTTCGTTGCCCGCTCCCAATCGGCGCCCGTGACCCGAACCAGATAGACCCCCGCCGGCATGGCCCGACCCGCGACGTCCGTGCCTTCCCAGGTCAGCCTCTGTTCCCCGGCGGGCATCGTCCCCTGGTGAAGAGTCCGGACATGGCGACCAGCCAGATCGTGTACCGCCACCTGGACAACCTGTTCCTCGGGCAGCGAAAAACTCAGGGTCGTTCGGGGATTGAAGGGGTTCGGAAAACTGCCCAGCTCGATGAGGGGCCCATGTCCGGGGGTGCCGTCGCCTACCCCCGTCATAAATTCGCCGGGATAAGATGCGAGGTCCCCCCGTCCAGCGTTGTAGCCGGGGACGATGTCGGGGTATATGAGTTCTCGGTTGAATGGGGGCATCAGGTCGTAGGCCAGGATTTCGTCCACTCCATTGATGTCGTAAAGAAAGAGCCGCTCATCGGTGGGGTCGGTCGGGAATGCCAAGCCCGACCCGTGGGGTGCGATGCCGTCATCGGTTACCTCCTGGTCGGCCAGCAACAGAGTCAAGATCCCGGTTTCCAGATCCACGGTGTATATATCCACCAA
The DNA here is from genome assembly GCA_965365795.1 of uncultured bacterium. Classification (GTDB taxonomy): domain Bacteria; phylum Krumholzibacteriota; class Krumholzibacteriia; order LZORAL124-64-63; family LZORAL124-64-63; genus JAGLCY01. The sequence continues at coordinate 2,568 of CBDUDB010000181.1, forward strand.
GCCGCTGCTGATCACGGCTGTGCCGTCGGCGTGGATCGCCAGATCAGTCCCGGCGTCAACCGCGAAGGTCTCCCCCTCAAGAGTTAGAGGAATGGCGTCCCCCACCTGGGCACCGGTCACCGGATCGACTTCCACCAGCGAACTTGATAAAATATCAATACCGATCAACTCGCCGGTCTCGGTAAAGGATGCGCCTCGGATTTCTCTGCCGGAGATCATTCCGATTCCCGTGGCCAGGGCCGTCGAGGGATCGATTCTTATCAGGAGCCCGGAAGCATCTCCCGGGACAAACCCATACAACCCTTGAAAAGCATCGATGGCCAGGCCGTCAACATCAACGGGCTGCCCGTCCAAGGATATTATGCCTACCTCCGTGAACGATTGCCCATCGGCATCGAACCTGAACAGGGTGCTCGGCGGTTCGGAAAAAGGCCCATGTGTCTTGACGCCCCACATTTCAGCCATCACGCCCCCAGCGGAAATGGACAAAATAGCGGCGGTCAAGAAAATGATGTTCAAGGAGCGGCCCAGCCGATTCCCGGATATTGACAACATTGGTCTTCCTCCCTCATTCGATATATTTACTTGTCAGGGATCTCCGCCCGCAATGCCTTCGCCTCATCCTCCCGCCCGGTGCGGCTCAGCAAATCAGCATATTCGCCCAGGGTCTCCAGTCGATCGGGATCATCTTTACCCCAACCGGCTTCCATCACAGCCAAGGCCTCGGTGTAATATTTATCCGCCAACGTAAGGTCTTTCTTGTCGGCATACACCTTGGCCAGCCCGGCCAGGCTCAGGCCCACCCGCGGATCGTCGTTTCCTGAAACCCGTCGCCCGACCTCTACGGCCCGCTCATAATAAGCGACCGCTTCGTCCAGTTGACCCTGGCTCCGCCTAACTTCACCCAATCCCTCCAGCACGCTGGGTAGTGCCGCTTCATCCCCGGCGGCTTCGATTTCAGTCATGGACTGGGCCAGAACCTTTTCCGCCTCGGCGAACTTGTCCTGCACCAGCAGCGTGCGCACCAGCACCCCACGCGACCAGGCCGTCTCCGGGTGCGTGATCCCCTGGGAGGCCTTGGCGATGGCCAGGCCACGGCGGCCCGGCGCTTCACCCTCAGCCGGCCGGCCCATTTTTCGATAGATCTCGCCCAGCGTGGTCAAACTGAACCCCACGTGGGTATGATCCGGCCCCAGGACCTTTTCGCGGATCTCCAGCGACTCCAGTTCCAGTTTCAGGGCTTCATCCAGCTTCTCCTGGTCCTTGTAAACGATGGCCAAGGTGTGAAGGCTGGTCGCGTAGTTGTGGTTCTCGCGGCCGCCGGCGCGCAGTTCCAGGTCGGCCGACCGTTTGTAGAGCTGGGCGGCCTGGTCCAGGTCACCCCGGAAATAATGCACGATGGCCAGGTTGTGCACGCTGGAGGCGATGGCCTCGCTATGATCACCCGGGGCCTGCTCCCGTATCCGCAGAGCGCGTTCATGGGCGGCGGCGGCTTCGTCCAGGCGATCCAGGTGCTGCAGGATATTCCCCAAGGCGTTCAGACTTTGGGCCACTTCAGGGTGGTCGGGTCCCAGACGTTCCTCGCGGATGGCCAGACTGCGCCGAGCCAGGTCTTCACCCTCGGCGGCGCGGTCGGTCCAGGAATAGAGCTTGGCCAGTTCGTACAACCCTGAGGCCAGTTCCAGATCGTCAACAGAAGGGTCGGCCTCGGCCAGCTCCACGGACTGCTGCACCAAAGGCTCGGCCGCGGAATACAGACTCAGCTCAGTGTAGACCCGGCCCATGGTGCGCATCATCGTGGCCCGCGTGGCCGGCTGATCGACCAGATCCCGCTGCACCCGTTCGGCGCCGGCATCGAGAATTTCCCGGGCGGTAACGGTATTGCCCCGCGACTCGCTCGGATCCGACACGTCAAAAAGCTTCACCAGAAACTCGGATACCTGGCTCGCGGTCTCGGCTTCGGCGTTGGCCCGGTCGCGTTCCTTGGCGATGCGCCCCGCCTGCACCGTCATCGTGGCCGCAAAGGCGATCAGCATCACGGTCGTGAGCGCGGCAAAAGCCACACCCACCGTATGACGCCGCACAAATTTCTTGGTGAGGTAAAACGCACTCGGCGGGCTGGCCAGAACCGGCTCGTTGCTCAGATGCCGGCGCAGGTCGTCGGCCATTTCCTTGGGCGAGTTGTAACGGCGGGTGCGGTCTTTTTCCATCGCCTTCATGGTGATCCAGTCCAGGTCGCCGCGCACTTCCCGCGCCAGCTTGCTGACGCTGTTGGTATGCCGTTGCGTGATCACCTGCGTGTCAGGCTCCAGGCGGCGGACCCGGGCGCTCGGCGGCAGGGGATCGTCCTCGCGGATGCGGCGGCGGATCTCCTCGATGCCGTGCCGGCGCAGCTCTTTCGAATCGAAGGGCATCTGGCCGGTGAACAGCTCGTAAAGCAGGGCCCCCAGAGAATAGATGTCCGTGCGGGTGTCGATATCCTCATCGGACACGTCGGCCTGCTCGGGACTCATGTACTCGGGTGTGCCGATGAAGTGACCCAGCTCCGTAAATACGGTCTGCTCGGTAAGACGTTGATCGATGGCCTTGGCCACCCCGAAGTCGATGATCTTGGGAATGGCCTGATCGCCCTGCACCGTCACCAGCACGTTGTGGGGCTTGATGTCGCGGTGAATGATCGCGTTCTGGTGCGCGTGCTGCACCCCTTCACAAACCTTCAGGAACAATTCGATCCGCTGGTTGGTGTCGAGCCTGTGCTTGTCGCAGTAGTCGGTGATGGCCATGCCGTGCACGTACTCCATGGCGAAGTAGGGCCGGCCGGTTTCCGTCGTTCCCGCGTCGTAAACGCGGGCAAAGTTGGGGTGATCCAGCCGCGCCAGGACCTGCCGCTCGGTGGCGAACCGCGCCACCACCCGCCGAGAATCCATGCCGAACTTGATGACCTTCAGCGCCACGCGCCGGCTGATGGGCTTGCTCTGCTCGGCGAGCCACACCACACCCATGCCGCCCTCGCCCAGGCGCCGGTGCAACCGGTAGGGACCGATATTGTCCCCGGGCGCCAGCTGAGGGAAATCGCCTGCGTGTTGAAGCAGGCTATCCCTTTCTGACGGGAGAAGGGGTTGAGTGGGTAGATCCTGGCTGGACATGAAAAATCCCCCTGGCATGATTCTAAAAATTCCGATT
>CBDUDB010000182.1:0-5725 GCA_965365795.1 uncultured bacterium
CTGGTCGGCAAGATCGTCGGCCGCGACAGCGCCGCCTACAACTACCTGCCCAGCAGCATGGGTGAGTTCCTGACGCCCACCGAATTCGCGGACCTTTTGAAAGAGTACGGCTTCACCGAGATTTTCATCGAGCGCCAGACCTTCGGCATTGCGCACATCGTAGGGGGAAGAATCCAGGAATGAGTAACACCGTGAAAAAACCCGCCATCAATGTGGCCTGGACCGGGGCCAGCGGCCTGGTCTACGGCGTGCGCCTGATCGATGTCCTGTTGAACGCAGGGCGCGACGTGAATCTGGTCTTCAGCTCGGCGGTGGAGCAGACGGCGCCCATCGAATTGAACCTGGCTGTCGAGGGCATCATCGAACGGCTGGATTGCATGGGACCGGGTTCGCTTAAAGTCTTCGGCAAGACAGAATTCACCTCACCCATGGCCAGCGGGTCGGCCCAAGGTGGGCCCCTGGTGATCATCCCCTGTTCGATGGGCACCGTCGGCCGCATCTGCGCCGGCACCAGCGAGACGCTGCTGTTGCGCGCCGCCGATGTCTGCCTGAAGGAGCGCCGGCAAATTATCATCGTGCCGCGCGAAACGCCCCTGGCCACCCACCACCTGGAAAACCTGGCCAAGCTCAGCGCGTGGGGCGTGCTGGTCATGCCGGCGGCGCCCGGGTTTTATCACCGGCCCTCGTCGCCCGGCGATCTGGTCGATTTCATGGTGCAGCGGGTTTGTGATCACCTCGGGGTGGAGGTTGATCTGGCGCCGCGGTGGGGTGAAGAATGACCCTGATCACCCGCTACCTGTCGCTGATCAAGTTCGAACACACGGTCTTCGCCCTGCCGTTCGCCCTGATCTCGCTGCTGGTCGCTTCGAACGGTCGCCCCGAGTGGCGGGTTTTGCTGTGGGTGCTGGTGGCGATGGTGGGCGCCCGCAGCGCCGCGATGGCCTTCAACCGGCTGGTCGACGCCCAGATCGACGCCGCCAATCCCCGCACTGCCGACCGTCACATCCCCACCGGCGCAGTTTCGGTGTTCGGAGCCGGCGTGTTCGTGGTGTTGTCCGCCGCGTTACTTATTTTTGCCACCTGGATGCTGAACCCCCTTTGCTTCAATCTGAGCCCCGTGGCCCTGATCGTGGTCCTGGGCTACTCCTTCATGAAACGGTTTTCGCCGCTGGCCCACCTGGTTCTGGGACTGGGCCTTGCCATCGCCCCGGTGGGCGCCTGGCTGGCGGTGACAGGTGAATTCGCAGCATTCCCCCTGTGGCTGGCGGCCGCGGTGATGTTCTGGGTCGCCGGCTTCGACACCATCTACGGTTGCCAGGATGTCGATTTCGACCGCCGGGCGGGCTTGCACTCGCTGGCTTCCAGGCTGGGCGTCGACCGCGCACTGATGGTTTCGCGGGTGTTCCACGTCTTGTCGGTGGCTTTCATGGCGGGAGCTTTCCGTCGGGCCGAGCCGCTGGGCCTGGTTTCGATGATCGGGGTGCTGATCATGATCGTGCTGCTGGCCTGGGAGCAGGCCATCGTTCGCGGGGGTGACATGCGGCGCATCGACAAGGCGTTTTTCCAGATCAACTCGTGGATCGGGATGGTGCTTTTGGCGGTTGTCTTGGTAGACATCTACCTGGTGTAGGCGAAAGGCCCCCCGGGGGGCCTTTTCCACATCAATATTGGTGATCGGTTGCGGTTGTTGGATCGAGATACAGGAACACAGTCATGATTAATGGTGTATAATCCTCTTTGTCACCCCTGACCGCGCTCCCAAAATCGAAATTGATCCAGATGTCCATATTTCGGCCATTGCTAATGTATGCCGTCCTGGCAGTCTTGCTTCCTGCCTTTTCCCATGCGGATGTTTCCGAACCCAAGGACACCACCGCCGAAGACGTCGCGGGGGCGGCCCTGATCGCTTCCAATGTCGCGGCTTCTTTTTATCTCGGCGCTGATCTCAAATCGGGGCGAACCAGCACGGCCCGCGGGTTTCTCGGGGTGGGCCTGGGGACCGCTTCGGTGGTGCTGGGCATCATGGAGGAGACCTCGTTTTCTTCATTCGTCGGCATTTCGGGGGCCGTCAGTTTGGGCCTGGGTATTATCCACTTGGTGGGGGATGGTCCGGCCAAGGAAGGTCAGGAGTCGAACTTCAATCTGTCGCGGAAGATTTCAGTCAGCCCCCTGGTGGTCAAGGTTCAGGGGGAAAGAGCGGGAATTGGCTTTCTAATGTCGGCTTCCTTTTAAAGCCGAGGGGCCCCCGGGGGCCCCTTATGCGTTTCGAAAAATTCACGGCACCCGATAAACAACAACCTCGAGCGGCTCCGCGTCGTCAAGCGAGTCGTCCTCTTCCTCTTCGTTTCTAAAACCGGCCATCATGGCCTGCTGCGCCTGGTCGAAGTTGCGGATCACCACATAGGTCACGCCATCCAGGAACACCAGGCGGTCTTTTTTCCCGTCAAAACCGGGAACCGCCACGGTCAGCTGCTCCACGAATGCGCCATCCGGGGAAATGACATCGAAACGCCCGGCGACGCCCGACTTCAGCAGGGTGTCCTGGTCATAACAGGTCTGCACATAAAGCCTCCCGTCGTGGGCCACTTTCATGCCCATGACCGCCGGGTCGTGGTCCAATGCCTTGTTTTCGATTTCCTGCCGCACGCCGTCCATGATGATGACCATGCCGCTGGTAAGTTCGTCCTTGTCTTCCTGGGTGCGTTTGCGCGGCTTGAATTCGCGCGTCATGACCCGCACCAGATCGCCTTCCAGGTTGTGGACGTTGATGGCGTATTCGTTGCGCACCGGAGTGGTGTACAAAAGGCCGTCCTGGCCGACGGTCCATTGGTCCATTTCGGAAAAATCGGCCGCCTCGTCGAAGACCTGCCGCTGCATATCGTTTTCCTGGGTGTGCTCCACGACCACGACCTGATCCTTGCCCTCCATATCCATGATGGCCAGGGTTCTGGTCGTGACGCTTTTGCCCGACTCCTGGTCGAAGGTGGCTCGTCCACGCTCGCCAACCAGGTGAATGCCGCTCTTGGCCAGCTCACGAACGAAGTTGAAACCGCCCTCTTCGGCCGAGCCGCCGATGTGGATCTCGCCGCCGGGCGTACCATCGGCATTGAGGATGGTGATCTTGCCGGGGAATCCCTGGATCACGCCGATCTGGCCGTCGTCGAGCATGAGCATGCCGTGGGGCAGGTTCAGTTCGCCGGGACCGTCTCCCTGGCGGCCGAGCGTGGTCATCAGTTCGCCCTCGGACGAATAGACCAGCACCTGGGAAAGCTGGCGGTCGATGAGGTACACATCCCCGCCGGGACCGGCCATGGCGTCGAAAATCACTCCCAGCAGAACTTCTTCCTCGTCATCGCCGCCGATTCGCCACTGTTCGACCAGATCGACGGTGCGGGAGGCGGGCGGTTCGACAGGCAAGGTCACCGTGGCCGGTTCGGCCAGGGCGCAAGCGGCGGTCATCATCAACAGGGAAATGACGGCCAAGCGGACAGCGATATCGTGATTCAAGGAATTTCCTCCGGAAGTTGAGCGGGTCAGAAACTGAAACGGGCGGCCAGCCCGAACACCACATTACTCTTTTTACCCGAATAAAGCCCTGAGTTCCCATCGACGGCTTTTTTAGCGTCCCCCAGCAGCGAGGTATAGGTCAAGCTGGGTGCGACGGTGAAAAAGGGTACGGGATGGAAGGGCACCTCGGCCCGAACGAAAAAATCGTTCATGGTCGCGTTGATTTCATTGTCCGGAACGGAAATCTGACCTTCAAAGTAACCGCGAATGAATCCCTCGGAGCCCAGCCCCAGTCCACCGGTCAAATCGAGATTCACCGATTCACCCAACTGGAATCCGTGCCCGATGCTCGCTTCCCAGTAGGCCCCCTTGAACTTGTCGATGTCCTGGTAGACGGTCAGGCTGGGGGACAGCAGGATGTTGACCTGGCCGGAAAGATAAAACTCGCTGGTGTTGTATCTTTCGTGTTTGGGGTAGTCGTAGAAAATAAACCCCGCGCCCAGGTTGACGATCGGCACGCCCAGGCGGTAACCCAGGGTGTAGTCGATTTCTCTGAACTTACCGTTTTCTTCGTTCACGTCCGTCAGGTCCATGTTGGCCCAAACCCCGAGGGCGAAACCCAGCACACCCACTTCCGCGCTGGGCTGCAGCACCCAGTCGTTGGTGTTGTTCATGCCGCGCCAGATGTATTTCGAATACACCGGCAATTCAGCGTCGACGCCCAGCGGGCCGAGGGCTGCCGCTGGAGCCGCGGCGCCGGCGGTCAAGAGCCCGGTCAGGGCGGTCAACAGTAGCTTCTTCATGGTCATCTCCTTATGGTCGACGGTCGTTTGGCCGACCGCCGTGGGCGATTCAGAACCAAGTTTTCGCCTGCAACCCCTTCAGGTCAAGGGTTTTGAAAAGAAATATCAAGGATCCGGGACAAATGTCGAATATGGAGCAAGGAAATAGGAATTGGCCAAACCGAGAGGAATCGTCGTGAGCAAGGAACTGAACCTACCGGGACCCGAAATGCCCGTCATCGACGAATCGCGGCTGATGGCCGAATTCGGTGGGGACGAAGAAATCCTGCGTGAACTGCGCGACCTGTTCTTGGACCACGCTCCGCCACTGTACCGGGCCATGAAAGAAGCCATCGCCAACGGCGATTGCGAAAAGGTGGCCCGTGAGGCCCACAGCTTCAAGGGCGCCTGCGCGACTTACGGCGCTCCGCGGCTGGCCATGGTCTGCAGGGAATTCGAGATGCTGGCCAAGGAAGAGGACCTGCCGACGATCCGGGAAAACATCACCCATCTCGAGATGGAATACCACGCCGTGTTCGAGGCCATCGGCACCATCGGCGTCAGCTGACAACAAATCGGCCAGGGGATTGGGGCGCGACCCGGACCGCATTTTGCGGGCCGGGTCTCTTTTTTTAGAGGTCCTCGTCCGGCGCCCCCGGTAACCCGGGAAATTTGGGCACCTCCAATTTCCTCAAAATTCTCCGACAAAACATGTGGTAGATGTGGGTCTCCCAGTTGACGATGCCCGCCCGCATATGCAACTGGCGCAGGAAGGTCAGAAACTTGATTGTTTCGGCCTCGGTATAATCCACTTCTCCCATGGTGTGCGCCAGATGGGCGTACATGTTGTCCAGCTCGATCTGAGTGGGCAGCTTGGTGGTGCGATGAGGATGGCGAACGCGCATTTCCGGGCGGCGAACCCCGGGCGTCGGCGAATTGCGCGGCTGTCCTTTGCTGCCGGGCGCACCCGCGCGTTGCATGGCCTGCCGGATTTCCCAGCTGTACAGCATGACCGCCTGGGCCAGATTGAGCGAGGGTTGCTCGGGATCGGTGTCGACGGTGGAAAGGTAGCGGCAGATATCGACTTCGTCGTTGGTCAGACCCGTGCGCTCGGTCCCGAACATGATGACGACCTTGCCCGAACGGCTGTGGTCGGCGATGTGGTCGGCCAGGTTGGCGGGATCCAGCAGGGCGCGCTTGCGCAGCTGCCGCATGCGGGCGGTGGTGCCGGTCACGACCAGGGCGTCGCTGATCGCTTCGTTCAGCGTATCGACCACCTGGGCGTTTTCGAGGATGTCCTCGGCGCCGTGGGCCAGAGCACGGGCGCTGCGCCCCTTGGGGTTCAACGGATCGATCAGGCGCAGATGTTTCAGACCCATCGTCTTCATGGCGCGGCAGGCCGCGCCGATGTTCATCGGCTCGGTGGTGCGGCTCAA